>NZ_CP194337.1:2774148-3082387 GCF_051903265.1 Curtobacterium sp. SP.BCo | reverse complement strand
CGTCGCAGGAGGCGGACGCGCTCGCGCAGTTCCGGATGTGGCTCTGGTACGCCGCCCGGCGCGCGGGCCTGGGCCTCGACGGCGACACCACGGACGACTTCACGACCGACGAACGACGGGACGCCGCGCTGGAGTCGATCGCCCCCACGCTGTACCTGGCGGGCGACGACACGAGCGCGCTGGCACCCCTCGTGCGGCTCGAGCGGTACGCGGCCGGCGAGACGATCACGACCGCCGGGTCGGTGCCGTCGGCCGTGCGGTTCGTGCTCAGTGGGAGCGTCGACCTGCGGGTGCCGTTCGAGGACGCCGAGCTGCCCGCGACCCGCGTGGAGGCCGGCGACTACATCGGGCAGACGGCCCTGACCCGGGAGGCGCTGCTCACCACCGCCTACGCCCTCACCGAGGTGGCGATGCTGGTCGTGCCCGCCACGGCGCTCGACCAGATCGTCCGGGGGACGCCGGCGCTCGCGCGGGACATGGGCGAAGTGATCGACCGGCGGCGGCAGGAGGTCTCGGCGGCGGTGTCCGCCCACGTCGCATCCCAGCAGAAGACCGTGTCCGCCGCCTAGACTCGGGCGCGTGCGGTACGCGAACTCGGTGGTCGACCTCGTCGGCGACACCCCCCTCGTCAGGCTCAACCGGGTGACCGAGGGGGTGCGGGCGACGATCCTGGTGAAGGTCGAGTACCTCAACCCCGGTGGCTCGTCGAAGGACCGGATCGCCACCAGGATCATCGACGCGGCCGAGGCGTCCGGCGACCTGCGCCCCGGTGGCACCATCGTCGAGCCGACCTCCGGCAACACCGGCGTCGGGCTGGCGCTCGTCGCCCAGCAGCGCGGGTACCGGTGCGTGTTCGTGCTGCCCGACAAGGTCGGCGAGGACAAGCGGAACGTGCTCACCGCGTACGGCGCGGAGATCGTCGTGACGCCGACGGCCGTGCCGCCGGAGCACCCGGAGTCGTACTACTCGGTGTCCGACCGGCTCGTGCGGGAGATCCCGGGTGCGTACAAGCCGAACCAGTACGCGAACCCGAACGGTCCGCGCAGCCACTACGAGACCACCGGCCCGGAGATCTGGCGCGACACCGAGCAGCAGATCACCCACTTCGTCGCCGGGGTCGGCACGGGCGGCACGATCTCCGGCACCGGCCGCTTCCTGAAGGAGGCGTCCGAGGGCCGCGTGCGCATCGTCGGCGCCGACCCGGAGGGCTCCGTCTACTCGGGCGGCACCGGTCGGCCGTACCTGGTCGAGGGCGTCGGTGAGGACTTCTGGCCCGACGCGTACGACGCCGGCGTCCCGGACGAGATCATCGCCGTGTCGGACGCCGACTCGTTCGCGATGACCCGCCGCCTCGCGCGAGAGGAAGGCCTGCTCGTCGGCGGCTCGAGCGGCATGGCGGTCGTCGCCGCGCTGCGGGCCGCCCGCGACCTCACCGAGGACGACGTCGTGGTCGTCCTGCTGCCGGACGGTGGCCGCGGCTACCTCGGCAAGATCTTCAACGACCGGTGGATGCGCTCGTACGGCTTCGCCGAGACCGACGACGAGCGCACCGTCGGGTCGCTCATCGCGGGCAAGGACGGCCGGCTGCCGGACCTCGTGCACGCGCACCCGGCGGACACCGTGCGCGAGGTCGTCGACATCATGACGACGTACGGCGTCTCCCAGATGCCCGTGCTGAGCGCCGAGCCGCCCGTCGTCATCGGCGAGGTCGTCGGCGCCGTGGCGGAGAAGGACCTGCTCGAGCAGGTCTTCACCGGCGCCGCGAAGATGACCGACGCGCTGTCCGGGTTCGTGGGGGAGCCGTTCCCGCTCATCGGCGTCGGCGAGTCCGTGTCGTCGGCCCGTCGTGCGCTCGAGTCGGTCGACGCCCTGCTCGTGGTCGCGGACGGCAAGCCCGTCACCGTCCTGACCCGCCACGACCTGCTCACCTACCTGTCCGAGTGACACCCCGGTCCGGACGACCCGTCCGACCGACCCGTCCGACCCGATCGAGGAACACAGCCAGCATGACCGAGTTCAGCACCCGCGCCGTCCACGCCGGCCAGGAGCCCGACGGCCCGACCGGTGCCGTCATCCCGCCGATCCACGTCACCTCCACCTACGTGCAGGACGGCGTCGGCGGCATGCGGAACGGCTACGAGTACTCGCGGTCGGCCAACCCGACGCGCGACTCGCTGCAGACCCTGCTCGCCGACCTCGACGGCGGTGTCGCGGCGTACTCGTTCGCGTCCGGGCTCGCCGCCGAGGACGCCCTGCTCCGTGCCGCACTCGTGCCGGGGGCCCGGGTCGTGATGGGCAACGACGTCTACGGCGGCACGCACCGACTGGTGAGTCGCCTGCACGTGCCGTGGGGCGTCGAGCTCGTCGTCGTCGACATGAGCGACGTCGACCGGGTCCGTGCGGCGCTCGAGGGCGCACCTGCGCAGACCGTGCTCTGGGTCGAGACGCCGACGAACCCGCTCATGAAGATCGCCGACATCGCCGCCCTGGCCGAGCTGGGGCACGCTGCCGGTGCGCTCGTCGTCGTCGACAACACCTTCGCGTCGCCGTACCTGCAGCAGCCCCTGGCGCTGGGTGCCGACGTCGTCGTGTACTCCACCACGAAGTACCTCGGCGGCCACTCGGACGTCGTCGGCGGCGCCGTGGTGCTCGCGGACGAGGAACTCGCGGCGAAGGTGCAGTTCCTGCAGTTCGGCGCCGGGGCGATCTCGTCGCCGTTCGACGCCTTCCTGACGACCCGCGGCATCAAGACCCTCGCGGTCCGGATGGAGCGGCACTCGCAGAACGCGCAGGCGGTCGCGGAGGCACTGGTCGCCGCACCGGGGATCGAGCGGGTCTTCTACCCGGGGCTCGCCGACCACCCCGGGCACGACGTCGCCGCCCGCCAGATGCGCGGCTTCGGTGGCATGCTCTCGGTCGCGCTGTCCGGTGGGCCCGACGCGGCGAAGCGGTTCGCCGAGTCGACCGAGCTGTTCACGCTCGCCGAGTCGCTCGGGGGAGTGGAATCGCTCATCGGCTACCCGAGCGAGATGACGCACGCGTCGGTGCGGGGCACGGAACTGGCCGTCCCGGAGAACGTCGTCCGCCTGTCGGTCGGCATCGAGGACGCCGGCGACCTCGTCGCGGACCTGCGGCAGGCGCTCGCGCGCTGACCCGACACGCGCCTCCGGTCCGTCGGTGGCCGGCCCTACGATGATCGGGTGAGCACCGCGGCGTCGAGGACCAGTCTGTTCAGCGGCCCGTACGCCCTCGCCACCGTCGGCATGGTCGCGATCGTCGCCGTCGCCGCGTTCCAGAACCTCGCGATGACCACGGTCATGCCGGAGATCAGCCGTGACCTCGACGGCGAGACCCTCTACGCGCTGGCCTTCGCCGCACCGCTCGCCGCGGGGGTGCCGGGGATGGTCCTCGCCGGCAACTGGACGGACCGGGCCGGTGGGCGCATCGTCGCGTGGGTGTCCGCCGCGCTGTTCGCCGTCGGGACCGCGATCGTCATGCTCGCGCCGACGATGGAGGTCTTCCTCGCCGGACGGCTGGTGGAGGGGTTCGGCGCCGGTGCGATCGACGTCGTCCTGTACGTGCTCGTCGCCCGGATCTTCCCCGAGGCGCTGCACGGCCCGGTGTTCGCCGGGTTCGCCGCCGCCTGGGTGGTGCCGGCGCTGATCGGCCCCGCCCTCGCCGGCATCGTCACCGACGTCTGGAACTGGCACTGGGTCTTCGCGGGGGCGCTCGTCATCGCGGTCGGCGCGTTCACACTGCTCGTGCCGACGCTCGGGCGCCTGCACGCGCCCGCGGTCGAGCTCCGACCGCCGTGGCAGCGTTCCCGGATCGGCTGGTCGGTCGGGGCCGCCGTGGCGATCCTGCTGCTCAACGTCGCGCCGGACCTCGGCGCTTGGGCGCGGGTCGCCGCGGTCGTCATCGGGCTCGTCGGCACCTGGTTCGCGCTGCGTCCGCTGCTGCCGACCGGGACCTTCCGTGCCGCCCCCGGACTGCCGTCGGTGATCCTGCTGCGGGGCCTCGTCGCGGCGTCGTTCTTCGGCAGCGAGGCGTACGTGCCGTTCCTGCTGCAGGCGAAGGACGGCCTCTCCGCCTCGGCTGCGGGACTCGCCCTGACGGTGGCGGCGCTGAGCTGGGCGGGGTCCAGCTGGCTGCACGGCCGGCTCGGCGAGCGACGGCTCACGGCTGTCCGGACGTTCGGCATCGGACTCGGGCTGGTGCTCGTCAGCCTGCTCACCGCGCTCGCGGTCGCCTCGTTCGGGCTGCCGTGGTGGTTGCTCGTCGCCGGCTGGTTCGTCGGCGGGGCCGGGATGGGCGCGATCTACCCGCGCACGTCGATGCTGACGCTCCGGTTCTCCGGCGAGGGCGACGACGGCTTCGCGAGCTCGGCCCTGACTATCGCCGACGCCTCGGGCAGCGTCATCGGCCTCGCGGTCACCGGCCTGCTGTTCATCGGCACGGGCGGCGCCGACGCCGCGGTGTCGTTCCCGCTCGTGTTCGCGGGCATGGTCGTCATCGCGGCCCTGGCCGTCGCGGCCGTCCGTCGGCTCGGCCCGGTCCCGGCGCCGTCGGCGGTCGTGACGCCGTCGAGTGCGTCCACGGCCGGGTAGCGTGGGGACCGTGCTCCTCCGCATCGTCGCAGCAGCCGTCGTCCTCGGCGCAGCCCTCACCCTCACCGGGTGCCAGGGCACGACCTCCGTCGCGCCGACACCGGTCCAGAGCACCGACCTGACGAGTTCGGACGGCGGGTTCGACCAGCACGCGGTCGTCGGCGTGGTGCTCCTGCACGCCGCGGCGACACCGGGCACGACCTCCGGCGGGGTCTCCCTGTCGGACCGTTTCCAGGACGACCTGACCGCCGCCGGGTTCACGCCGGACGTGCGGGTCGCGGGGGCGGCGGACCCGGCGTCCGACCAGCGGACGGCGATGCGCGCCCTGGTGCGGGCGGGCGCGAAGGCGATCCTCGTCGAGGCAGCCGACCCGTCGTCGCTGAGCGGCGAGGTCCAGGTGGCGCACGACGCCGGCGTGGTGATCGTCGCCCTCGGCGATCCGCTCCCGACGTCCGGCACGGGCGGGGACGGCGTCTCCGCCGACTACCGGGTGCAGGGGATGGACTCCGACGCCGCGACGGTGGCGCGCGCGACCGCGGTGGTCGAGTCGCTCCAGCGCGGCGAGAAGCCCACCGGCGACTGACGCCCAGGCCGCACCCAGGTGGCCATCGGTGCTCCCCAGCAACGACGGGGCCGACCGGCTGAGGGGAGGGACAGCATCGGTCCCCCGAACGGGTGACATGGTTCGTCGGTGGAACGACCGACTGTCCGGCGCGGCCGAGCACTCACTACAGTCACCTCACCGCAGCCCGTCGAGAGGACCCGAAGTGCAACGACGCTCACCGACCCCCGGTCGGACCACCCCCTCCAGGAGCCGGACGCGGACCACCGCGATCGCGCTCACCACCGCCGCGTGCACGATCGGGGCCGTGCTGTTCGCGGCCGGCCCGGCCGACGCCGCGACCCGGCACGTCGTGCCCGACTCGACACCGGCCTGGGCGACCGCCACCAACGACGCCGGGACGGTCGCCGCCGACACCGACGTCGAGGGCGAGGTCTACCTGCCGCTCCAGGACCAGCGCGGCGCCGAGGCCCTCGCGACCGCGGTCTCCACACCGGGCCGTGCCCGCTACCGCAAGCCCCTGACCCCCGCCGCGTGGATCGCGCGGTTCGCGCCGACGAAGGCCGACGCCGACCAGGTGACCGGGTTCCGCCGGGCCCAGGGCCTGACGATCACGGCGGTCCCCGCGAGCCACGAGTTCGTCGTGTTCCGCGGCCCGGCGTCCGTCGTGAACTCGGTGCTCGGCACCTCGCTGCACGCGTACCGGCACGCCGGCCGTACCCTCGTCGCGCCGTCGACGGCCCCGAGCCTGCCGGCGTCCGTCGCGGGCCTCGTCAGCGGCGTCAGCGTGGACCAGGGCCGCCTCCTGACGCACCCCGAGCTCGTCGAGCAGGGCGAGACCCCCGCGTCGTCGACACCGACCCGCTCGCTCCGTCAGCAGGCGACGGCCCCGACCGGCATCCAGGCGAAGTGCTCGCAGTACGACGGCGAGCACACCGCGACGGTCCCGGCCGCCTACGGGAAGACGAGCGTGCACACCTTCGCGTGCGGCTACGTCCCGAAGCAGATCCGCTCGGCGTACGGCGTCGACGGCCTGGCGGCGAAGGGCGTCCAGGGTCAGGGGCAGACGGTGGCGATCATCGACGCGTACGCCTCGCCGTCGATCGTGCACGACACGAACTCGTACTCGGTGCAGAACGGGGAGCCCCAGCTCACGAGCGCGACCTTCCAGCAGCGCATCCCGTCGCCGTCGCAGTTCACCGACCAGGTGCTCTGCCAGCAGCCGAGCGGGTGGCAGGGGGAGGAGACCCTCGACGTGCAGTCCGTGCACGCCGTCGCCCCCGCCGCGAAGATCCTCTACGTCGGCGGCACGAACTGCGGTGGTGGCCTCGACGTGGCGATGTCGAAGATCCTCGACCAGGGCCTCGCGAACCTGGTGAGCAACAGCTACGGCGACGTCGGTGAGAACGTGCCGCTGTCGAGCATCCGCGGCCAGGAGAACCTGCACGTCCAGGCTGCCGGCGAGGGCATCGGGCTGTACTTCTCGAGCGGTGACAACGGCGACGAGTCCGCCGCGCTCGGCAGCGCCCAGCCGGACTTCCCGGCGTCCAGCCCGTGGGTGACGTCGGTCGGCGGCACCAGCCTGGGCATCGGCGCGAACGGGAAGAAGACCTTCGAGACCGGGTGGGGCGACGTGCTCGACCAGATCGTCAGCAGCGACCGTGGCAACGTCTACTCGACCCCGCTCCCGGGCGGGATCGTGGGCGGTGGCGCTGGCGGTGGCCGGAGCACGCTGTTCGCCGAGCCGGCCTACCAGAAGGGCGTCGTGCCCGCGTCGCTCTCCGGTGGGATGCGCGTCTCGCCGGACCTCGCGGCACTCGCGGACCCGTACACCGGGTTCTCGATCGGGATCCGACCGATCACCGACGACTCGACGCTCGCCGTCGGGGACTTCGTGAACGAGACGTACGGCGGGACCTCGCTCGCGTCGCCGATCACGGCCGCGCTGTCCGCGATCGTGCAGCAGTCGACGCACGCCCGGCTCGGCTTCGCGAACCCGACGATCTACGCCACGTACCGTGCCGCACCGTCCGCGTTCAGTGACGTCCGGCCGCCGTCGTCGCCGATCGCCCTGGCCTACACCAGTGCGACGTCGGGCAAGGACTACCTCGTCACGCTCGACCACGACACGTCGCTCACCACCGCGAAGGGGTACGACGACGTGACCGGGCTCGGCGCGGTGTCCTTCACCGGCCTGACGCAGGTCGCCCGCCGGTAGCGACGCGACCGCCTGACGACGGGAGGCACGGTGCCAGCCGGCACCGTGCCTCCCGTCCGTCGGTCAGGCCGACCGCGTCAGCGCCACCAGGTCGGGAACGACAGCACGATCGTGTCGACGAGGGCCTTCCGGGAGCGTCGCGGTCCCGCGAGCCAGGCCTCGATCGCACCGACGAAGCCCTGCGCCACGAACCCGGCGGCGACGTCGTCGAGGAGCTCCGGGCGGTGCGCCGCGTCGAGCGACCGGATGTGCTGCGCGCTCGACACGGTGAAGTGCTCGACGAGCAGCCGGTGCAGGGACCCGTCGTTCGGGTCGGGCAGGGCCTTGCCGTAGACGTCCCGGTGCAGGACCACGTGCTCGACGACCGCGTTGATGCCCCGACGGGTGATCGCCGCGAGCTCGTCGGGTCCCGCGCCACGGTCGGCGGCCGCGCGTCGGGCGTCGGCGTCGTCCTCGCGGATGCGGTCCAGCTCCGGCGTCAGCACGTCGGCCAGGAGCGAGCCGGGGGAGACCGCGTGCGAGTAGAACGTCGCGCGGTTGATGCCGGCGGCCCGGGTCACGTCGGCGACGGTGACCTCGGAGACCGGGCGGTCGGCGGCGAGCCGCATGATCGCGTCGCGCAGGGCAGCGGTCGTGTGCAGGATCCGGGCATCCACCATGACGCCATCCCCCTTCTGATCCGGTTCCACCCGGCACGACGTCCGCAGACGGCACCGAGCTACCCGACGGTACCGCATGCGCGGACCGCGACGCGGGACCCGTAGGATGGTTCCGCGGCCGAATCGATTCGATCGATCCCGCGATCACCCACTTCCCCCTCACCGTCGAAGGACTCCTGCTCGTGACCGCGCCCGCCACCACCGGTTCGCTCCGGGTCGTCCTGCACCCGGGAGACTCGCTCTCCCGCGCGCAGCGGCTCGTCTACGTCTTCGTCCTCGGCGCCCTCACGGCGCTCGGGCCGTTCACCATCGACCTCTACCTGCCGGCCTTCCCGTCCCTGAAGTCCGAGTTCGGCATCACCGACGGTGCGGTCCAGCTGACGCTCACGGCGACGACGCTCGGGTTCGCGGCGGGGCAGCTCCTGGTCGGCCCGTGGAGCGACAAGGTCGGCCGCCGCCTGCCGCTCATCATCGCCACGACGGTGCACGTCGGCGCGTCGATCGGTGCGGCCCTCGCGCCGAACGTCGAGGTCCTCGCGCTGTTCCGTGTCCTGCAGGGCATGGGTGCCTCGGCCGGCGGCGTCGTCGCCATGGCGACCGTCCGCGACCTGTTCGGCGGCAAGCCGCTGGTGCGGATGCTGTCGCGTCTGGCGATGGTCAACGGCCTCGCACCGATCCTGGCGCCGCTGATCGGCTCGCAGATGCTCCGCTTCGTCAGCTGGCGCGGTGTGTTCGTCTTCCTCGCCTGCTACGGCGCGGCCGTGGTGATCGCGTCGATCCTGCTCATCGTCGAGACGCTCCCGCCGGCCCGCCGCCACGAGGCCGGGCACTCGACGATCGGGCAGCGCTACCGGGCACTGTTCTCGGACCGGGTCTTCGTGGGGGTCGCGCTCATCGGGGCGATGGTCTTCAGCGGACTCTTCTCGTACCTCAGTTCGTCACCGTTCCTGTTCCAGGGGCTGTACGGCCTCGACGCGCAGCAGTACGGGTTGCTCTTCGCGGTCAACTCGATCGGCGTGGTGCTCGGCGTGCAGATCTCGGCCCGGCTGGCGCAGCGCGTCGGACCGCAGTGGATCCTGGCGTGCTCGACGGCGACCCTCTTCCTCGCCGCGGTCGCGATCATCGTGCTCGACCAGCTCGGCGCCGGCCTGGTCGGGGTGCTCGTCCCGCTCTGGTTCTTCATCGCCGCGTGCGGGTTCTCGTTCCCGCTCGTGCAGGTGATCGGCCTCGCCGCGCACGGCAAGGAGGCCGGGACCGCGGCGTCGCTGCTCGGCGCGTTGAACTTCGGAGTCGCCGGGATCATCTCGCCGGTCGTCGGCTGGATCGGCATCTCGACCGCCACCCCGATGGCGGCCGTCATGGCGTGCACGTCGGCGGTCGCGATCGTGCTGCTGTGGGCCGTCGTCCGACCGCGGACGGTCCCCGAACTCACGCACTGAGATCCCGGCCGGCACCGATCCGGTCGCGGGGGCGGCCCCGTCCATATGCTGAGGTCATGAGCGACGCGGTGGAGCAGGCCCAGGCAGCGGCGGCGGCGGCGCGGGCCGCGGCGGACGAGGCCCGTCGCCTCGCGGACGAGGCAGCAGCACGCGCCGAGGAACTCGCCGCCGCCCTGCAGGCGGCCGCCGCCGCACCCGCGCCCAGCCTCGACGCGGAACCGGCGGTCGCTGGCTCGCCGGCACCCACGGGCCTGGAGGCGCCGCGCAGCCCCGACGCGGAACCCGCGGTGGACGCGACCACGTCGGCGCCGGCGGCGACCCCGGTGACCCCGGTGACCGGCACCGTGCCGCTCCCCACCGACACGGCCGGCACGCCGCTGGCGCGTCGCACCGGTACCGGCGGCGTGGGCCCCGGCGGACCGCTGGACGACGCGGCCGTGGCCGCGATCCGGGACGGCTACCGGATCGACGGCAGCGCACTGCAGCTCGGCGCGCTCGTCAACGGTGAGGCGCTGCCCGACGTGCAGGTCCGGATCCCGCTCGGCATGCTCAACCGGCACGGCCTGGTGGCCGGCGCGACCGGGACCGGGAAGACCCGCACCCTGCAGGTCCTCGCCGAGCAGATCGCCGCGAACGGCGTGCCCGTGTTCGCCGCGGACATCAAGGGCGACCTGTCCGGCCTCGCCGTCGCCGGGCAGGCGAACGACAAGCTCCTCGCCCGCACCGCCGGCATCGGCCAACAGTGGCAGGGCGTGGCGAGCCAGGCCGAGTTCTACTCGCTCGGCGGGCAGGGCACGGGCGTGCCGATCCGGGCCACGGTGTCCGGGTTCGGGCCGCTGCTGCTGTCCAAGGTGCTCGGCCTGAACGACACCCAGGAGTCCTCGCTCGGACTCGTCTTCCACTACGCCGAGCAGGCCGGGTTGCCGCTCGTCGACCTGTCCGACCTCCGGAGCGTCCTGACGTTCCTGGTGAGCGACGAGGGCAAGGCCGAGCTCGCCGAGCTCGGCGGGCTCTCGAAGCAGACCGCCGGCGTCATCCTCCGCGAGCTCATCACGTTCGCCGACCAGGGCGCCGACCAGTTCTTCGGCGAACCCGAGATCGACACGCAGGTGTTCCTCCGCACCGCCGCGGACGGCCGGGGCATCGTCAGCCTGCTCGAGGTGCCGGGCGTGCAGGACCAGCCCGAGGTCTTCTCGACGTTCCTGATGTGGTTGCTCGCCGACCTGTTCAACGAACTCCCCGAGGTCGGCGACCAGGACAAGCCGAAGCTCGTGTTCTTCTTCGACGAGGCGCACCTGCTCTTCAGCGGCGCCTCGAAGGACTTCCTCGACCAGATCGTCCGCACCGTCCGGCTGATCCGTTCGAAGGGCGTCGGCATCTTCTTCGTCACGCAGACGCCGAAGGACGTCCCGAACGACGTGCTCGCGCAGCTCGGGTCGCGCGTGCAGCACCAGCTCCGCGCCCACACGCCCGACGACGCGAAGGCGCTGCGGGCGACCGTGTCGACGTACCCGACGAGCGGCTACGACCTCGGCGAGGTGCTCACCTCGCTCGCCACCGGTGAGGCGATCGTCACCGTCATGAACGAGAAGGGCGCCCCCACCCCGGTCGCCTGGACGCGACTGCGCGCCCCCGAGGGGTCGATGGACCCGATGCCGACGCCCGAGATGACGGCACGCGTGCAGGCGTCGCCGCTCCTGGCGACCTACGGCACACGGGTCGACCCGGACTCGGCGTACGAGATGCTCGCGCGCCGGATGGAGGCCGCTGCCGCGCAGGTCGCCGCCGCCGACGCCCAGAAGGAAGCGGCGTCGGCTGCGGCCGAGGCCGAGAAGGAAGCGGCGCGTGCGGCAGCCGCCGCCGCGAAGGAAGCCGCCGCGCAGGAGAAGCAGGAGGCGCGCGAACGGGCCGCAGCGCAGAAGGAGTACGAGCGGGCGCAGCGGGAGTTCGAACGCGCCGAGCGTGCGGCGGACGCCCGGCGGACGAAGCGGACCACGGCACGGACGACGACCTCGCGGAAGGCGGACGACCCGATCTCCGACCTGCTCGGGTCGGGGTTGGGCCGGACGATCGCGAAGGAGGTCGTGCAGGGGATCTTCTCGACCCTCCGCCGGCGGCGCTGAGCGGGCCGGCCGTCGACTGCGAGGCCGGGTGGGCCGTCCGGCCGGGTGGGGCGGAGTCAGGCGCCGAGGAGACCGGCGGTCTCGAGCACGAGCAGGCCTGCGACCGCGACGACCGCGACCACGCCGACGACGACGTACGCGCCGCGCTGCTCGTACCACGCCCGGCTCGCCGGGTACCGGCGGACGAACTCGCGGAGCGTCATCGGCCGTGTCTCGTCGGTGACCTGCACGCCGAGCGCATCGACCACGCGGTCGACGGCCGCGTCGCCCCAGACGTCCGCCCGCAGTCGGAAGAGGTGGGATCCCTCGGCGTCGAACGCCACGAGTTCCCGGGAGGTCCGCTCCACCGCACTGCCGTGGGTCGTCGCGAGGACCAGGCTGTGCACCTGCTCGCGCGCGACCCGCCGGTTCGGCGTGACGACACCGCGCACCGTGATCGCGACGGGGTCGATGCCGATGAAGGCCGTGCCGAGCCGCACGAACACGATCCCGACGACGACCGCGAGGGCGATCACCACCGTGGCCACGAAGGCCCACAGGCGCAGGGGGAGCGACACCCAGACGAGTGCGACGGCGAGCGGGACGGCGGAGAACACCACGCTGAGGATCGTCGAGCGCACGAGCGATCGCCGCGGTCGCAGGACCACGTCGTACGCGGTGCTGGCCGGCTGTGCTCCTGCCGGCGCCGTCAGGTCCCCCACGTGGACTCCTCGTCCCTCGGGTGCCCGGGCAGGCTGACCGTCCGCCCGGGGAGCGACGCCCCTGCCGCTCCGTGCACCGTGTCCGACCCGTCCCTGAGTCGTCCGTCCGGAGAGTCTAGGCGACCGAGGGGCACCGGGGACAGCCCGTTCCACCCCTGGTCCGCGTTTCGCGGCGAGTCCTTGGTGAACGGGGTGCAACCGGGTCCGCCGCGTGGGGGACCCGGCGGCGTCGCGTCCGACCCGGAACGACGAAGGACCCGAGCCGGGGCTCGGGTCCTTCGGGTGGTGCTGGCGGAGAATGGGGGATTCGAACCCCCGAGGGCTTGCACCCAACACGCTTTCCAAGCGTGCGCCATAGGCCACTAGGCGAATTCTCCTGGCGCCGTCCCGCGACGACGACACCCCATGGTACAGGTCTTCGGGGGTGTGGATGACCACCACCCTCCACAGCTCCGACCGCTCCCAGTCTGCGGCCCCGGGCCGCGGCTAGCCTGGACCCGTGTCGACCCGCATCTACATCACGTCAGCAGAAGGACACACCGGCAAGAGCACCGTCGCCCTCGGTGTCCTCGAGACCCTCGCGCGCTCGGTCGGCCGGGTCGGCGTGTTCCGCCCGGTCGCCCGGTCGGTCCACGAACCCGACTACGTGCTCGAGCTCCTGCTCCAGCACACCGCGGTCGGAATCCCCTACGACGACGCCGTCGGGGTGACCTACGACGACGTGCACGCCGACCCGGACGCCGCGCTCGCCACGATCGTCACCCGGTTCGCCCAGGTCGAGCGGCAGTGCGACGCGGTCGTGGTGCTCGGCTCCGACTACACCGACGTCGGCAGCCCGACCGAGCTGTCGTTCAACGCGAAGGTCGCGGCGAACCTCGGCGCCCCGGTGCTGCTCGTGCTCGGCGGACGCGACGCCGCCGAACGCGGCGCCCGGACGCCGGAGGGAATGGCGCAGGTCGCCGACGTGACGACGAGCGAGCTCCGCGCGGCGCACGCGCAGCTCTTCGGCGTGATCGTGAACCGTGCCGACCCGGACGCCCTCTCCGCGATCGTGTCGAGCGTCCGGCACGCGGTGCACGACGACCACCCCGACCTGCCGGTGTGGGCGATCCCCGAGGACCGTGTCCTCGTCGCCCCGACCGTGCGGGCACTGCTCGCCGCGACGGACGCCACGCTCGTGCGGGGCGACGACGCTCTGCTCGACCGCGAGGCCATGGGCACCGTGGTCGCCGGGATGAGCATGGAGAACGTGCTCCCCAGGCTCATCGAGGGCGGCATCGTCGTCGTGCCGGGCGACCGCAGCGACGTCCTCATCGCGACGCTCCTGGCGAACCAGTCCGAGACCTTCCCGAGCCTCGCCGGCGTGATCCTGAACGGCGGGTTCGAGACGGCACCGCAGATCTCCCGGCTGCTCGAGGGCCTGTCGAGCTCGCTGCCGATCGCGCAGAACGACCTCGGCACGTACGACACGGCGCTCCGCATCACCCAGACCCGAGGGCGGCTGGCCGCCGACTCCCCGCGCAAGGCCGACCTCGCGCTGGCGCTGTTCGAGCAGCACGTCGACGCCGACGCCCTGCGCGACCGGCTGCAGCTCACGCCGTCCGGCGTGGTCACGCCGCTCATGTTCGAGCACGGGCTGCTCGACCGGGCGCGGGCGTACGGCAAGCGGATCGTCCTGCCCGAAGGTGAGGACGACCGCATCCTCCGCGCCGCCTCGACGCTCCTGCAGCGCCAGGTCTGCGAGCTGACGATCCTCGGTGACCCGGCCGCGATCCGCACGCGGGCGACCGAGCTCGGCCTCGACCTCGACGCCGCCCAGCTCGTGTCGCCGTTCGACCCCGAGCTGCGCGAGCGGTTCGCCGAGGAGTACACCCGGCTCCGCGCGCACAAGGGCATGTCGATCGAGCTCGCCCGCGACACCGTGACCGACGTCTCGTACTTCGGCACGATGATGGTGCAGCTCGGCCTCGCCGACGGCATGGTCTCCGGTGCGAAGCACACCACCGCGCACACCATCCGGCCGTCCTTCGAGATCATCAAGACCCGCCCCGACACGTCGATCGTGTCGAGCGTGTTCCTGATGGCCCTCGCCGACCGGGTGCTCGTCTACGGCGACTGTGCGGTCATCCCGGACCCCACGAGCGAACAGCTCGCCGACATCGCGATCTCGTCGGCGGAGACCGCGACCCAGTTCGGCATCGACCCGCGCGTCGCGATGCTCAGCTACTCCACCGGCGACAGCGGCTCCGGCGCCGACGTCGACAAGGTCCGTGCGGGCACCGCGTTCGTCCGGGAGCGCCGTCCGGACCTGCTCGTCGAGGGCCCGATCCAGTACGACGCCGCCGCCGACCCGACGGTCGCGAGCACGAAGATGCCCGACTCCCCGGTCGCGGGCAGGGCCACGGTGTTCATCTTCCCGGACCTCAACACCGGCAACAACACGTACAAGGCCGTGCAGCGCTCGGCCGGTGCCGTCGCGATCGGACCGGTGCTGCAGGGTCTGCGCAAGCCGATCAACGACCTCTCCCGCGGCGCGCTCGTCGGCGACATCGTGAACACCGTCGCGATCACCGCGATCCAGGCCGGCACCGCGTCCGACGCGGCCTGACCGACCGACCCGCACCGCGCCTCCCGGCCCCAACAGAAAGCGACCGCCCCGTGACCGCAGCCCTCGTCGTCAACTCCGGCTCGAGTTCGTTCAAGTACCAGCTCATCGAACTCGACGGCGAGCGCACGCTCGCCTCCGGCCTCGTCGAGCGGATCGGCGAGTCCGCCGGCGCGTGGAAGCACACCAACGTGCTGACGGGGGAGTCGTCCTCGAACGACGCCGCCGCGGTGCCGGACCACGCCGCGGGGTTCCAGGCGATGATCGACGCGTTCGCGAAGGTCGGTCCGTCGTTCGACGAGTACCCGCCCGCCGTCGTCGGGCACCGGGTGGTGCACGGCGGGACGACCTTCGACCGCGCGACCGTGGTGACGGAGGACGTCGAGCGGCAGATCGAGGACCTGAACACCCTCGCACCGCTGCACAACCCGGCGAACCTCGAGGGGATCCGCGCCGCGAAGCAGGTGTTCACCGAGGTGCCGCAGGTCGCCGTGTTCGACACCGCGTTCCACCAGACGATGCCGCCGCACGCCTACACGTACGCGATCCCCGCCGACCTCGCCGCGAAGCACTCGATCCGCCGGTACGGCATGCACGGCACCAGCCACAAGTACGTGTCGGAGCAGGCCGCGCTGTTCCTGGACCGGCCGCTCGGCGACCTGAAGACCATCGTGCTGCACCTCGGCAACGGTGCCTCGGCAGCGGCCATCGACGGCGGCAGGTCGATCGAGACCTCGATGGGCCTCACGCCGCTCGAGGGCCTCGTGATGGGCACCCGCTCCGGCGACCTCGACCCCGCCGTGCTGATCCACCTGCACCGCGAGGCCGGACTCTCCTTCGACGAGCTCGACACCATGCTCAACAAGGAGTCCGGGCTCCTCGGGCTCACCGGCAACGGCGACATGCGCGACGTGCAGGACGCCGCACTGCACGGCGACGACGAGGCCGAGGCAGCGCTCGCCGTGTACCGGCACCGCATCCGTCGGTACGTCGGCGCCTACACCGCGCAGCTCGGCGGTCTCGACGCCGTCGTGTTCACGGCGGGCGTGGGGGAGAACAACGCGTTGCTGCGCCGACGGGTGCTCGCGGGGCTCGAGCACCTCGGCATCGAGATCGACGCGGACCGCAACGAGCTCGCCTCCAAGGAGGCCCGACGCATCTCGACGGACGCGTCCCGGGTCGCGGTGCTCGTCATCCCGACGAACGAGGAGCTCGAGATCGCCCGCCAGTCGGCAGCCGTCGCTCTGTAGGGCGGGGAGCGGTACCGCCGCCGGACGGGTTCGCCGTTCAGCCGAGCGCGGACAGCGCCGCCGGGATCGGGGTGTCCCCGCTCGTGACCTCGAACTGCACGCCGACCGCGGTGTCGTCGAGGATCGCGTGCAGCACGATCGCGGCGACATCGGCGCGGGGGATCGAGCCGCGCGGCACCGTGCGGCCGACGTCGACGGTGCCCTGCGGGACGGTGTCCACCAGCGCACCGGGGCGCACGATCGTCCAGCGGAGGCTCCTGGCGCGCAGGTTCGCGTCCGCCTCGGCCTTGGCACGCAGGTAGACCTGGAAGACGTCGGCCTCGTCACGGGCCGGCACGACGGCCCGCTCCGGGTCGTAGGAGTCCGCGGCCATCGCGGAGACCATCACGTACCGGCGGATGCCCGCGCGTTCGGCCGCGTCGGCGAGCAGGATCGCGCCGTCCCGGTCGACGGTGAGCTTCCGTTCCGCTCCGCTGTTCGGCCCGGCGCCGGCGGCGAAGACCACGGCGTCGACCCCGCGCAGCCGGAGGCCGAGCTCGTCGTCGTCCAGTTGCTCGAGGTCCGCGACGATCGCCGTGGCACCCTGCTGCTCGACGTCGGTCACGTGGGCGGGGTTGCGGACGATGGCGACGGCGTCGTGGCCGGCGTCGGTGACGAGGCGGGCGAGGAGCAGGGCGATCTGGCCGTGTCCTCCGGCGATGGCGATCTTCATGTGTCCGAGTCTGCCCGTTCCGTCCGGTAGACTTCCGGAGGCTCCTCACGTGACGCCATCCAGGCCAACTCCCCCAGGGCGGAAACGCAGCAAGGGTAACCAGGCTCTGGCGGGTGCGTGAGGAGTCTTCTTCGTTTCTGCGTCCGTTTCGTGACGGGTCGCGGACAGCGACCTGATCGTGTGCAAAGATCGCCCACAAGGAACTCCCAACCAGGGTTCTGACACCTTCACCGCCTCACCAGCGGGGGAGTTTCCGGATCAGGTGGCAGGCGCGTCCTGCCAGGAAAAGAGACACGCATGCGCAGGCACGTGTCGCTTCGGGGTACCCGCGTACCCACGACAGCGGGCGACTGGACACGACGGATCTTCGGTGCTGGCGGCCGAGCTCGACGACGAGCATCGGACGATCGGCGTCTCCTCCTGCGTGGCGGTGTCATCGCCACGGTGGCTGCGCTCCTCGCCGCCACCGTGGCGATCCAACCGGTGGCGGCAGCCCAGACGGACGTCTCCGAGGCCGAGGGCGTGCTGCTCAGCGGTTCGGGGATCGTCGGCCTGGACTCCATCGCGCAGCTCGGGGGCGCGTACTCCGCCCGTGGTGCGACGACCGGCGGCGGCACCACGAACCAGCCGCTGAACCTGACCGCACTGAACGCCGTGGGCGTCGACCTCGGGAACGACGTCGACCTGATCGGTGCGAACGGGATCCTCACGCTCGGGGTGGACGGGCAGTACGCCACGACCTCGGCGAACGGTGCGACCGCGTCCTCCGGCCTCCTGACGAACGACGGCGGCATCGGGGTCGGCAGCGGATCGGGCACCGGCGCGGCGACGCTGGACCTCGGCCCGTTGTTCTCGCGGGTGGGTGCCGACACCACGGTGCTCTCGAACGCGCAGCTGCAGGTCGGCGCCCTCGCCTCCCGGCTGTCGGCGACCCGCGGCTCCACGGTCACGACCTCGAGCGACTACCGGATCGCCGGAGCGAAGCTGGACCTCACCAGCCCGGCGGTCGCCGGGCTGACCGCGTCCCTCCGCACGGAGCTCCGGAACGTCTCGAGCTCGGTGAACTCGACGCTCGGGGCGAACGGCGCGCTGTCCGGCACGACCACGGCGCTCACCGCGGAGATCCAGCGACTGCTCCGCACCACCGCGCTCGGGCTCGTGAACGTCAACGGGACGACGGTCACCGCGACCGTGGACCTGAACCTCGACGGCACGCTCGAGCAGGTCCTCCAGCAGCCGCTCACCGACGGCGCCGTGACGATCACCCCGGCGACCGGGGCCATCACGGTCGACCTCGACGCACTCACCGCGTTGAACGGGCAGCCGGCGAACACCCCCGTGCTCACCCCCGTCGCGGTGGACACGATCAACCGGAGCATCGCGACGATCCTCGGGACGCAGCTGCCCACCGCGCTGCAGACCGCGGTCGCGAACACGATCGACTCCACGGCGGTCGCGATCACCGTCACCGCCAACCTCAACGTCGCCACCGTCCCGCTGACGGCGCTGGCGCTCCGGGCGGACACCACCCTCGGTGCACTCGCCGGGACGGCTCCGGCCACCGCGACCGTGACCGCCACCGGTGGCCCCCTCGGGCTGAACGTCCTCAGCGCGCTGCTCGCCCCGGCGGTGAACGGCATCGTGCTGCCGGCGGCCCAGACGCTCGTCCGGCCCCTGGTCGGCGGCACCGCCCTGACCGCCCTCGGCACCACGCTGACGACCACGACGACGGCGGCGTCCACCGTGCTGTCCCCGGTCGTGCTGCTCCTCCGCCAGGTGATCGACCTGACGGTCAACGCGCAGGACACCACCACCGGGTTCCGCGACGCACGCGGGTACGACCCCGGCTCGCGGAGCGTGCACGCCCTGCGCCTGTCGATCCTGCCCGGGGTGAACGTGGCGACGGTGGACCTGGCGACCTCGACGGTCCGCGCCACCGCGTTCGCCGCACCGACCATCACCGCCCCGACCGCGGACCAGGTGTTCAGCGTGCCGACGGCCAGCTCGACGCGCAGCATCACCGTCAGCGGTGTCGGGGAGCCGGGCGCGACCATCGCCGTGAGCCTCGGTGGCGGCCGGACCGGGACCGCCACGGTCGCTGCGAACGGCACGTGGACGACGACCATCGCGGCCGTCCCGACCGGTGGCCACACCGCCACGGCCACCCAGACCGTCGGCGGGACCGCGGCGGGCACGGCCACGCAGCAGTTCTCCGTGGTCGCGCAGCAGGCGCTGACGATCACGACCCCGACCGCCGGACAGACCTTCACCACGACCGGCACCACCGCTCCGGTGACCCTCACCGGCACCGCGACCCCGAACGCGCGCGTCGACGTCGACCTCGGCGGTGGACGCACCGCGACCGGGACGGCGAACGGCGCCGGCGCGTGGAGCGTCACCGTGCCGGAGGTCCCGGTGGGCAACCAGACCGCGAGCGTCACGCAGACCGTCGGCGACAGCACCTCGGCCCCGGTCACGCGCGGGTTCCGCGTCGTGGCGGCTGCCGGCCTGACCGTCGACACCCCGACGCCGGACCAGGACTTCCCGCTGGCCGGCACCACCCGTGACGTGCCGTTCTCCGGTTCCGCAAAGCCCGGCGCCCGCGTCGACGTCTCCGTGGACGACGGCGACCGGACTGCGACGACCACCGCGAACGCCGGTGGCACCTGGTCGACCACGATCACCAGTGTCCCCGCCGGCACGTACACGTCGACCGTGACCCAGACCGTCGGTTCCTCGACGAGCGCCCCGGTCGCCCGCGACTTCACCGTCACCGCGGCACCGGCCCTGACGATCGACGCACCGGAGGACGGCAGCACCATCACCGTCGCCGACGCCACGTCGACCACTCCCGTCACGGTGTCCGGCTCCGCAGCACCGAACGCGCAGGTCACGGTGGGCCTCGGCGGCTCCTTCACCGCCGTGGTGACGGCCGACGACGACGGCGACTGGGCGGCCACGTTCCAGGGCGTCCCCGTCGGCGACCGCACCGCCACCGCGCGGCAGACCGTCGCCGGCACGACCTCGGGGCCGGTGACCACGGACTTCACCGTGGCCGCGGGTGCGCCGATCGCCATCACGGCCCCGGCGCCCGGAGCCACCGTGACGGTCCTCGACGCGGGCACCACGACGGAGCTCGACCTGACCGGGACCGCCGAGCCCGGCGCGGACGTGGCGGTGTCGCTCGGCGGTGGACTGACCGCGACGACCACGGCGGACGGCGACGGCGACTGGACCGCCACCGTCCAGGACGTGCCGGTCGGCCGGTACACGATCTCCGCCACGCAGACCGTGAACGGCACCACCTCGCCGGCCGTCCGGCAGACGATCACCGTCGCCGCGGGCGCCGGCCTCGTCGTGTCGACGCCGGCGCCGGGGAGCACCACCGCGGTCGCGACCGACGACTCGACGATCGACGTCCGGGTCTCGGGTACGGCGCAGCCGGGCGCGGCGATCAGCGTTGTCCTCGACGGCGACGGTGACCCGGTCACGACGACCGCGGGCACCGACGGCACGTGGACCGTCACCCTGCCGGACGTCGACGCCGGCGACCACACCGCAGCGGTCACGCAGACCGTGGGCGGGGCGACCTCCCCACCCGTCGACCGTGCCTTCACTATCGCGGTCGGCGACGCCCTCGTCATCGAGTCGCCCACCGACGCGCAGCAGGTCCCGGCCGGCGCGGGCGGTCAGGTCGGCGTCGTGGTCCGGGGCACCGCGGAGCCCGGTGCGACCGTCGCCGTCACGGTCGACGACGGCGACCCGGTCGACGTCGTCGCGGACGCTTCGGGCAACTGGCAGACCGGCGCGGTCGACCTCGCTGTAGGCGACCACACCGTCACCGCGGTGCAGACGGTGAACGGCACGACCGGTCCGACCGTCACGCGCGACTTCACCGTCGTGCCGGGGACGGCCGTCACGATCGACGCGCCGGCCGTCGGCTCGCGCTTCGTCGTGGTCGACGGGGACGCCACCGCGACGGTGACGATCTCCGGCTCGTCCGAGCCGGACGCCGAGGTGACCGTCTCGCTGGGCCCCAACACCACCTTCACGACGACGGCGACCGACACCGGCGCGTGGACGGTCCAGGCCACGGGTCTCGCACCCACCGGCACGTACACCGTGAACGCCAGCCAGAGCGTCGCCGGCACCGTCACGTCGGCGATCCCGACGACCTTCCGGGTGGACGCCGCGGACCCGCTCGCGATCACCGCCCCGACCACGACGGCGATCCCGGTCGCCGGCGAGGACGTCGTGCGTGCCGTCACCGTCACGGGGACCGGCCAGCCCGGCGCCACCGTGACCGCCACCACGGCCGGCGCCGACGACCAGCGGGCGACCGTCGCACCCGACGGCACCTGGTCGGTCACGTTCCCGGACCTCGCGGTCGGGACGCACCCGGTCTCGGTGACGCAGACGCTGCCCGGCTCGGTCTCCGACCCGGCGACGTCCGACCCGGTCACCCGGACCGTCACGATCGAGGCGGCCGACCCGGTGACCATCACCGCGCCGGACACCGGCGACGTGCTCCTCGTGCCGGACGCCGACGCCACGCGTGACGTCACGGTGACGGGCACGGCGGAGCAGGGCGCCGCGGTCACGGTGCGACTCGGCGACGACGAGCTGACCACGACCGCGGACGGCGACGGCGACTGGACCGTGACGTTCGGTGAGGTCGGTGTCGGGACCCCGACGCTCGTCGCGAGCCAGACGGTGGACGGGACCACTGCCTCCAGTCCGGAGCGGACGGTCACCGTCCGCGCCGCGACCGCGCTGACGCTGACGGCACCGGAGGACGGCGACGTGCTCGTCGTCGCCGACGCGAGCGGGACCGCCGACGTCCGCGCCGCGGGCCGTGCACAGGGCGGCGCCACCGTCACGGTGACGCTGTCGGACGGCGAGTCCGTCGCGGTGACCGCTGGTGCCGACGGCAACTGGGCGACGACCTTCGCGGACGTGCCGGTCGGCGACTACACGGTCCGTGCGACGCAGCGCGTCGCGGGGCAGACCTCGGCACCGGTCAGCGCCGGGATCTCCGTCCGGGCCGGAACGCCGCTCGCGGTCACGACGCCCGCCGGGGCCACCTCGGTGACCGTCGCGGACGCCGACGCCACCACCGACGTCGCGTTCGCCGGGACCGGCCAGCCGGGTGCGACCGTCACGGTCGACCTCGGTGCGGGCGGGGCGGCGACCGCGCCCGTCGGGGACGACGGTCGGTGGTCCGCCACCGTCGAGGGCGTGCCGACCGGTTCGTGGACCGCCGAGGTCACCCAGACCGTGAACGGCACGACGAGCGCCGCGGTCGGACGCCCGGTGTCCGTCATCGCGGCGGCGGCCCTCACGATCCGCCAGCCCGGCGACGAGCCGATCACGGTCGCGGACGGCGACGCCACCACCACCGTGACCGTCGCCGGCGACGCGCAGCCGGGCGCCACCGTGACCGTGACGGTCGACGACCAGGACCCGGTCGAGGCCACCGCGGGCGACGACGGCAGCTGGAGCGTCGACGTGCCGGACCTCGGCGTCGGGACGCACGACGTGGTCGTCACCCAGACCGTCGACGGTTCCACCTCCACGACCCCGGTCAGGACGTCGTTCGAGATCGCGGCGGGCGACCCCGTCGTCGTCGACGAGCCGACCGCCGGCCAGACGTACCTGGTGGCCGGAGAGGGCGCGACCACCACGGTCGTCGTCAGCGGCACCGCGGAACCCGGGGCCGGCGTCGTGGTCGACCTCGGTGGCGGACGCAGCGAGTCCACCACCGCGGGCGGCGACGGCGACTGGAGCGTCGCCGTGCCGGACGTGCCCGCAGGCACCCCGACGGTCAGCGTCACCCAGCGGATCGGCGACACCGTCTCCGCCCCCGTGACCGTGGGCATCCGGGTCGTCGTGGCGGACCCGGTCACGATCGCCACGCCGGCGACGGGGTCGACGGTCCGCGTCGCGCAGCAGGACTCCACCGGGACGATCAGGGCCGCCGGCGCGGCGCAGTCCGGAGCCGAGGTCCGGGTCACGATCGACGGGGGCGACCCGCTGACCGTGACCGCGACCGACGGCGGCACCTGGGCGGTCGACCTCCAGGACATCGGCGTCGGCGAGCACACCGTTCGCGCCACCCAGACCGTCGACGGCTCGACGTCGGCGCCGGTCGTCAGCACGTTCACCGTCGCCCCGGGCGCCGCACTCGTGGTGACGACCCCGGCCGAGGGTGCGATCGTGACCGTCCCCGCCGGCACGACGACCGCAACCGTGCCCGTCAGCGGCACCGGCCAGACCGGCGGCACCGTCCGGGTCGTCGTCGACGACGCGGGCCCGGTCGTGGTCCCGGTCGGACCGGACGGCCGGTGGACGACCGACGTCGCCGGGCTCGGCGCGGGCGACCACACCGTCACGGTCACGCAGGTCGTGAACGGCACCACGTCGTCGCCGATCGTGCGCGACGTCACGGTGGAGGTGGCCGCGGTGGACGCGATCGTCGTCACCGCACCGGTCGCCGGGACCACCTACCGGGTGGTCGACGGCACGACCGACGTGGTCGTCGAAGGTGTCGCCGCACCGAACGCGGCCATCTCGGTCCGGATCGACGGTGGGGCGCCGGTCACCACGACGGCGGACGGTGACGGCGCGTGGACGGTGACCGTGCCGGACGTCGGCACGGGCACACACACCATCGCGGCCTCGCAGACGGTCGGCGGGACCACGACGGACGCACCCGGGGTCGGGTTCTCCGTCAGCGCCGTGGCACCGGTCCGCGTCACGGCGCCCGCCGACGGGCAGGTCCTCACGACCACCGGCCCGACGGTAGCGCTCCCCGTGACCGGGACGGCCGAACCGGGCGCGATCGTCCGGGTGGACGTCGACGGCCGCACGGCCACGACCACGGCGGGCGGCGACGGTTCGTGGACCGTCACGGTCGCCGGCGTGCCCGTCGGCCCGCACACCATCACGGTCACGCAGACCGTCGGCGGGGTCACCTCGGCGCCGGTCACGAGCACCGTCCGGGTCGTCGCGGCGCAGCCGGAGGACGTCACGATCACGAGTCCGGCTCCGGGTCAGCTCATCCCGGCCACCGGGACCGGCGACACCGGCGACTTCACGGTGACCGGGCACGCCACGCCGGGCGCCCTGGTGACGGTCCGGCTGTCGACCGGCCAGGTCCGGACCGTGACGGCCGACGCGAACGGCGACTGGAGCGTCACCTTCGACCGCGTGCCCGAGGGCCGGTGGACGATCACGGCGTCGCAGTCGGTCAACGGCACGACGACCGAGGCGCCGCCGGTCCCGATCGTCGTCGACGCCGTCGCACCGCTCGCGGTCACCTCGCCGACGCCCGGCGAGCACCGGACGGCGTCGGCGGGCGGCAGCGTGGACTGGCGGATCACCGGCACGGCCGAGCCGGGGGCGACCGTCACGGTCGTCGCCGACGACGGGACGCCGGTCACCACGACCGCGGACGACACCGGGGCGTGGTCCGTGGTGCTGCGGCTCCGCGTCGGACCGCACACGGTCCGGGTGACGCAGACCGTGGCCGGCGCGACGTCGGCCGTGCAGTCGGTCGCCGTCGTGGTCGACGCGGCGGACCCGGGGACGCCGGGCACTCCGGGAACGCCCGGCACGCCGGGCACGCCCGGCACGCCGGGCACGCCCGGGACACCGGGTCTGCCCGGGACGCCGGGAACGCCCGGAACGCCCGGCACGCCCGGGACGGGTGCGGCCAGCACCGGGTCGGGGACGGGCAGCGGTGGCCTCGCGTTCACCGGGGCCGACGTCGCGCCGCTCGCGGGTGCGGCCGGCGGTCTGGTGGTCCTCGGCTTCCTGCTGCTGGGCCTGTCCCGACTGGCCCGCGGCCTCCGCCGCCGCGGTCGCGCCTGACACCGCGGCACGCCCCGCCCCGCGCCTCCCGCCCGTCGTCTGACGGACGGGAGGCGCGGCGCCGTTCCGCCGGTCGGCCGACTTCCCACAGGTGCGGGTCCGGGGCGCTCGGCTGTCGGTCGTGCCGACTACCCTGGGTTCGTGGTCACCGCCCTGTATCGCCGTTACCGGCCCGAGAACTTCGCCGAGCTGATCGGACAGTCGCAGGTCACCGATCCGCTCCGCACCGCCCTGCGGACGAACCGGGTGAACCACGCGTACCTGTTCAGCGGTCCGCGCGGGTGCGGCAAGACGACGTCCGCCCGCATCCTGGCGCGCTGCCTCAACTGTGCCGAGGGCCCGACCGACACCCCGTGCGGCGTGTGCCCGAGCTGTGTCGAGCTGGCCCGGGGCGGCGGTGGATCGCTCGACGTCATCGAGATCGACGCCGCCAGCCACAACGGTGTCGACGACGCGCGTGACCTCCGTGACCGTGCGGTCTTCGCCCCGGCGCGCGACCGCTACAAGATCTTCATCCTCGACGAAGCCCACATGGTGACGCCGCAGGGGTTCAACGCGCTCCTGAAGCTCGTCGAGGAACCGCCGGAGCACGTCAAGTTCATCTTCGCGACGACCGAGCCCGAGAAGGTCATCGGCACCATCCGGTCGCGCACCCACCACTACCCGTTCCGGCTCGTCCCGCCGGCCGCGATGCTCGAGTACGTCGAGCAGCTCTGCACGCAGGAGTCGGTCTCAGTGGCGCCGGGGGTGCTGCCGCTCGTCGTCCGGGCCGGCGGCGGTTCGGTGCGCGACACCCTCTCCCTGCTCGACCAGTTGATGGCCGGCAGCGAGGACGGTGCCATCGCGTACGAGCGTGCCGTCGCGCTCCTCGGCTACACGGACGCCGCGCTGCTCGACGACGTGGTGGACGCGCTCGCGGTCGCCGACCCCGCATCGGCGTTCGCGGCGATCGACCGCGTCGTGCAGACCGGGCAGGACCCGCGGCGCTTCGTCGAGGACCTGCTCGAGCGCCTCCGCGACCTGATCGTCGTCGCCGCGACGAACGAGAGCGCCGCCGCCGTGCTCCGCGGGGTCTCGCCGGAGGAACTCGACACGATGACCCGGCAGGCCGGCGTCTTCGGGGCGACCGGGCTCTCGCGTGCGGCCGACATCGCGAACCGTGCACTCACCGAGATGACCGGCGCGACCTCGCCGCGGCTGCACCTCGAGCTCATGACCGCCCGGATGCTCGTGCCCGAGGCGGACGACACCCAGCGCGGGGCCCTCGCCCGTGTCGAGCGGCTCGAGCGTCGCGTCGGGGTCGGTGACGCCGGTGGCCACCAGGCCGGTCCGGAGTCCCTCCCGCCCGCCGCGGCTCCGACCGCTCCGCAGCCCCTCCGGTCGAGCACCACACCGACGACCAGTCCGTCCGCCGCGACGGTGCCCGCGCCCGCGCCGTCCACGCCCGCAGCACCGGCGGCCGACACGACGCCCTCGGTCCCCGCACCGCAGTCGGTCCCTGCACCGCCCGCCGCCGATCCGGGTGCCGCCGCCCGCGACGCCGCCGCCTCCTGGGCCGCCGCCGTGCCGAGCGCACCCGAGGCCCCTGCGGAGCGGCAGGCGCCCGCCGCTCCGACCCCGGCAGCGACGACGTCGGCCCCCGACCAGACCCGACCCACCGAGCACGCGAACGCGTCCTCGACGGGGCAGG
Source organism: Curtobacterium sp. SP.BCo (assembly GCF_051903265.1). Taxonomy (GTDB): domain Bacteria; phylum Actinomycetota; class Actinomycetes; order Actinomycetales; family Microbacteriaceae; genus Curtobacterium. Next base: position 3,055,949 of record NZ_CP194337.1, on the reverse strand, counting down.
GTGTCTCGGCGGGTGACGAGGCCGCGGTCCGTCCGATCGCCGTCGTGGGGTTCCAGCAGCTCCGTGACGCGTGGCCGCAGGTCGTCGAGCACGTGCAGCACGCGAAGCGCTCGGCGTGGTCGGTGGTCGTCACCGCGCAGGTCACCGCGCTGCGTGAGGACGTCCTGACGCTCACCTTCCCGAGCCAGCAGGACGTCGCCTCCTTCAAGGAGATGTCCGATCCCTCCACGAGCGTCAGCGAGCTCCTGCGCGCGGCGATCGTCGACGTGCTCGGGCTGCGGGTGAAGTTCGTGGCCCGCGGTCCGGGCGGTCCCGGGCAGCAGCGCCCGGCACAGTCCGCGCCGCAGCAGGGTGCGCCTGCGCCGCAGCAGAGTGCACCGTCGTCGCAGCAGAGTGCACCGTCGGCGCAGCAGAGCGCGCCTGCGCCGCAACAGAGCGCACCGTCGTCGCAGGCGAGCGCCCCGGAGCGCACGCAGGAGCCCCGTGCCGAGCAGCCGGCCGACGCAGAACCGCGCCAGGCGCAGGCCGCCCCGCAGCGCGCGCCCGAACCCGCAGCCTCCGCACCCGCTGGCGCCGCGGCCCCGGCCGAGAGGCCCGCCGCACAGGCACCCGCCGCTCCGGCACCCACGCCGGAGCAGAGCGGCGCTCCCGTGACCCAGTGGGCCGTCGCCGCCATCCCGGCGACCGATCCCACTGCCGCTCCCGGGCCCGACCGTGGCGAGCCCTCCTGGTCCGCCCCGTTCGGTACGACGGACACCGGCGAGCCCGTCGTGCCGACCCCCACCGTCTCGAACCCCGCGGCCGACGCTGCCCTCGCGGCGCAGCTGCGCCCCGCGTCCTCGCTGGCCGGCGGCGCACCGCAGCCCGCGTCGACGACGGGAGCCGTGCCTCCCGGCGGCCCCGGCGGCCCCGGCGCCCCCGCCGCACCGGACGTGCCGGTCGACGACTACCCGCTCGACGACGACCCGTACGGTGACGGCGAGCCGTACCAGGACGCGACCCCGGCAGCGCCCCCCGCTCCGGCGGCCACGGCTGCTGCGCCCGCGCCGCAGCCGACCCAGCAGGCGGCGCCCCAGCAGGCGGCGCCCCAGCAGGCGGCGCCCCAGGTCCGCCGGACGCCGGTCGCCGGTCGCTACGGCGAAGCCGTGGTGCGTGAGATCCTCAACGCCCAGTTCATCGAGGAGACCTCCCTCAACCAGGAAGGCGCCTGATGTACGACGGCATCGTGCAGGACCTCATCGACGAGTTCGGCCGCCTGCCCGGCATCGGCCCGAAGTCGGCGCAGCGCATCGCGTTCCACATCCTCCAGACCGAGTCGTTCGACCCGTCCCGGCTGGCCGAGCTCCTGGCCGACGTCAAGGAGAAGGTCCGCTTCTGCGAGATCTGCGGCAACGTGACCGAGAACGTGCAGTGCAGCATCTGCCGCGACCCGCGTCGGTCCCCGGCGGTGATCTGCGTGGTCGAGGAGGCGAAGGACGTCGCCGCGATCGAACGCACCCGGGAGTTCCGCGGCCTGTACCACGTGCTCGGTGGCGCCATCAGCCCGATCGACGGCATCGGTCCGGACGACCTGCGCATCCAGCAGCTCATGACACGACTGGCCGACGGCACCGTCGACGAGGTCATCATCGCCACCGACCCGAACCTCGAGGGCGAGGCCACCGCGACGTACCTCAGCCGGCTCCTCGTGCCGATGGGCATCAGGACGACCCGGCTGGCGTCGGGGCTCCCCGTCGGCGGGGACCTCGAGTACGCCGACGAGGTCACCCTCGGGCGGGCCTTCGAGGGTCGGCGGGTCGTCGGCGGCTGATCCCGCCCACCGCTGGCCGCGCAGGATCCTTGCGTCTGCGCCCGCTCTGACGCAACATCCGCGAAACACCGACTACCATTGTCAGACCGCGTCATCCGCGCGGATCCAACGTCCCCGGGAGTACCAGCCAGTGGCCTTGATCGTGCAGAAGTTCGGTGGATCGTCCGTCGCGGACGCCGAGAGCATCAAGCGCGTGGCGAAGCGGATCGTCCAGACGAAGAAGGCCGGCAACGACGTCGTCGTGGCCGTCTCGGCGATGGGTGACACCACCGACGAACTCGTCGACCTCGCGCACTCCGTGACGCCGATCCCCGCCGGCCGCGAGCTCGACATGCTGCTCACCGCGGGGGAGCGCATCTCGATGGCGCTGCTCGCGATGGCGATCAAGAGCCTCGGGGTCGAAGCCTCCTCGTACACCGGCAGCCAGGCCGGCATGCTCACGGACGCCCAGCACGGCAAGGCCCGCATCGTCGACGTCACCCCGAAGCGCGTGCGCGAGGCACTCGACGCCGGGCACGTCGCGATCGTCGCCGGCTTCCAGGGCTTCAACCGCACGACGGGCGAGATCACCACACTCGGCCGCGGCGGCTCCGACACGACCGCCGTCGCGCTCGCGGCCGCCCTCGACGCCGACGTGTGCGAGATCTACACCGACGTCGACGGCATCTTCACCGCCGACCCGCGCGTGGTGCCGAAGGCCAGGAAGGTCGACCGCATCACGAGCGAGGAGATGCTGGAACTCGCGGCCTCCGGTGCGAAGGTCCTCTACATCCGCGCCGTCGAGTACGCCCGTCGGCACGGCGTCACCCTGCACGTCCGCTCCTCCTTCAGCAACGCCGAGGGAACCATCGTCTACAACCCTGCAGAGGGGGAAACCGTGGAAGAACCGATCATCACCGGCATCGCCGGAGACCTCTCCGAGGGCAAGATCACCGTCGTCGGGGTGCCCGACACCCCCGGCAAGGCCGCCGAGATCTTCACGATCGTGGCGCGTGCCGGCGCGAACATCGACATGATCGTGCAGAACGTGTCGGCGTCGAACGGCCGCACCGACATCTCCTTCACGTTGCCGAAGGACCAGGGGCAGAGCGTCCTCACCGCGCTGGGCGTCTCGCAGTCGGAGATCGGCTTCGAGGGCATCCAGTACGACGACCAGATCGGCAAGCTCGCCCTCGTCGGCGCCGGCATGCGCACCAACGCCGGGGTCTCGGCAGCGCTCTTCCGCGCCCTGCACGAGGCGTCGATCAACATCGAGATGATCTCCACCTCGGAGATCCGCATCTCGGTCGTCACGCGCGCCGACACCCTGAACGAGGCGATGCGCGTCGTGCACAACGCGTTCGGCCTCGACGCCGACCAGGAAGCCGTCGTCTACGCCGGCACGGGTCGCTGAGCGTGACCCCGCTGAACGAGCAGGAGCACCAGATGAGCACCCTCACCGTCGCCGTCGTCGGCGCCACCGGCCAGGTCGGCGCCGTGATGCGTCGTCTCCTCGAGGAGCGCGCGTTCCCGGCCGATCGCGTCCGCTTCTTCGCGAGCGCCCGGTCCGCCGGCACGACCCTGCCGTTCCGCGGTGAGGAGATCGTCGTCGAGGACTCCGAGACCGCCGACCCGTCCGGCATCGACATCGCGCTGTTCTCGGCCGGGGCCACGGCCTCGCGTGCACTCGCGCCGAAGTTCGCCGCGGCCGGGGCCCTCGTGGTCGACAACTCCAGTGCCTGGCGGATGGACCCGGACGTCCCGCTCGTCGTGAGCGAGGTCAACCCGCACGCGATCGACGCGGCGCCGAAGGGCATCATCGCGAACCCGAACTGCACGACGATGGCGATCATGCCGGTGCTGAAGGTCCTCGATGCCGAGGCCGGCCTCCGTCGTCTCGTCGCGACCACCTACCAGGCGGTCTCCGGCTCCGGGCTCGCCGGGGTCGAGGAGCTCCTCGGGCAGGCGCGTGCGGCGCTCGAACAGGACACCGCGGCCCTGACGCACGACGGCTCCGCCGTGACGTTCCCGGAGCCCGTCAAGTACGTGCGGCCGATCGCGTTCGACGTGGTCCCGCTCGCCGGCAGCATCGTCGACGACGGGCTCGGCGAGACCGACGAGGAGAAGAAGCTCCGCAACGAGAGCCGCAAGATCCTCGAGCTCCCCGACCTCCTCGTCGCGGGCACCTGCGTCCGCGTGCCCGTCTTCACGGGCCACTCGATCTCGGTGCACGCCGAGTTCGCGCGCCCGCTGTCCCCGGAGCGTGCCACCGAGGTCCTCGCCGACGCGCCGGGCGTCGAGCTCTCCGACGTCCCGACCCCGCTGCAGGCCGCCGGGCAGGACCCGACCTTCGTCGGCCGGATCCGCGCCGACCAGTCGGCTCCGGAGGGGCACGGCCTCGCGCTCTTCGTGAGCAACGACAACCTCCGCAAGGGTGCTGCGCTCAACGCGGTGCAGATCGCCGAGGTGATCGTCGCGCGTCGCGCGGTCGCCGCGTAGCACCGCACACTGCCAGGAGGCCCGTCCCGCGTCAGCGGGGCGGGCCTCCGTCGTGCGCGGCCCGGCCCGGGCGCGCGCCACGCGCGGTGCGGCGTCCCGGCAACGCGCTCGCCACGCTCGGTGCGGCGTTCCGGACGGTGTGCGAGCCTGCGACGCCCGCACCGGGCCCGGAACCGGGCACGCTGCGGACCGGACCCGCGAGACGGGCGGGTGCCGGGCCTCCAGGCCGAGTGCGGGCTGACCGTCCCGTCGACCGCGCGCGGCTAGGATCGACGGGTGGCAGTGAAGCAGGTGGACCCCATCGACGTCGTCCTGGTCGGGGGAGGGATCATGAGCGCCACCCTCGGCGCGATCATCCACCGGCTGGAACCGACCTGGAAGATCCGCGTCTACGAGCGGCTCGGCAGTGTCGCGCAGGAGAGCTCGAACCCGTGGAACAACGCCGGCACGGGGCACTCCGCGCTGTGCGAGTTGAACTACACGCCCGAGCTCCCGGACGGCCGTGTCGACATCGCCAAGGCCGTGACGGTGAACGAGCAGTTCCAGGTCTCCCGGCAGTTCTGGGCGCACCTCGTCGAGACCGGCGACCTGCCGGAGCCGTCGAACTTCATCAACCCCACGCCGCACATCTCGTTCGTGTGGGGCGCCGACAACGTCGAGTACATGCGGAAGCGGTACGAGGCGATGAAGGACCACCCGCTGTTCGCCGGGCTCGAGTACTCCGACGACCCGCAGCAGATCCGGAAGTGGGCCCCGGCGCTCATCCCGGGCCGGAAGAAGGACCAGCCGATCGCGGCGACCTACTCGGCCGCGGGCTCCGACGTCGACTTCGGTTCGCTCACCCGGCAGCTGTTCGACCAGCTCGAGATCGACGGCGTCGAGTTCGAGCCGTCGCACCAGGTGACCAACCTCACCCGGTCGAAGGTCAGCGAGGGCTGGGTGCTCGACGTGCGGAACGACATCGGGCGTTCGACGCAGCGCATCGCCGCGAAGTTCGTCTTCGTCGGCGCGGGCGGCGGCGCCCTGCACCTGCTGCAGAAGTCCGGCATCCCGGAGATCCGCGGGTACGGCGGGTTCCCGGTCTCCGGCGAGTTCCTCCGCACCGACGACCCCGAGGTCGTGCAGAGGCACGCGGCGAAGGTCTACGGCAAGGCCAGCGTCGGCGCCCCGCCGATGTCCGTGCCGCACCTGGACACCCGCATCGTCGACGGCAGTGCGTCCCTGATGTTCGGGCCGTACGCCGGGTTCAGCCCGAAGTTCCTGAAGCAGGGTTCGGTGTTCGACCTGGTGAAGTCGATCCGGCCGCACAACCTCCGGCCGATGCTGAGCGTCGCGTTCTCGAACTTCGACCTCGTGCGGTACCTGATCGGCCAGCTGCTGGCGTCGAAGCAGACGAAGTTCGACGCGTTGCGCGACTTCATGCCGGCCGCAGAACCGCAGAACTGGCACCGGATCACCGCCGGGCAGCGCGTGCAGGTCATCAAGCCCGACAAGGACAAGGGTGGCGTGCTGCAGTTCGGCACCGAGGTCATCACGGCAGCCGACGGCTCGGTGGCGGGTCTGCTCGGTGCGAGCCCGGGAGCGTCGACCGCGGTCCCGATCATGCTGAGCATGCTGCAGAAGTGCTTCCCGGACCGCTGGGACCGCTGGGAGTCGGCCGTCCGGGTGATGGTGCCGACCTACGGCACGGACCTCGGGAGCGACCCGCAGCTGGCCGACGAGACGCTCGAACGCACCGCGACGGTCCTCGGACTGCACCACTGACGCGCGCCGCCGCTTGCGCTGCGTTCGAACGTGTGTTCGAATGACGGCATGCGGTGGAGTGGGCAGGCGATCGATGCCTCGCGGAGCGATGCGCTGCCGGGGCTCGAGTCGAACAGCGGGTTCGTCCGGAGCGTGACGACGCCGGAGTTCGCCGGGGTGACCTTCCACGAGGTCCTGGCGAAGAGCGCCCTGAACCGGGTGCCCTCGGCTGACGGCAGCGGGACGTACGGCTGGACGATCAACCCGTACCGGGGCTGCAGCCATGCCTGCGTGTACTGCTTCGCCCGACCGACGCACACGTACCTCGAGTTCGACGGCGGAGCGGACTTCGACCAGCAGATCGTCGTGAAGACGAACGTGGCCGACGTCCTGCACCGCGAGCTCACGAAGCCGAGCTGGGACCGGCACCCGGTGGCGCTCGGCACGAACACCGACCCGTACCAGCGTGCGGAGGGCAAGTACCGGCTGATGCCCGGGGTCATCCGTGCCCTGGCGGAGTCCGGCACGCCGTTCAGCATCCTGACGAAGGGCACGCTGCTGCGCCGGGACATCCCGCTGCTGGTCGAGGCCGCTCGGTCCGTGCCGGTCGACCTGGCGATGTCGATCGCGGTCTACGACGACGAACTGCAGCAGCAGGTGGAACCGGGCACCCCGACGACGTCGGCGCGTCTGGCGACGGTCCGGGCGATCCGTGACGCCGGACTCGCGTGCTCGGTGTTCCTCATGCCCGTGCTGCCCTACATCACCGACACCCGTGCGCACCTCGACGACGCCATCGGGCGGGCGGCGGCGGCCGGCGCGTCGAGCGTCATGTACTCGGCGCTGCACCTGCGGCCCGGGGTGAAGCCGTGGTGGTTCGCCTGGCTCGAGCGCACCCGGCCGGATCTCGTGCAGCGGTACCGATCGATGTACCTCGACAACACCTACGCCCCGAAGGACTACCGGCGTTGGCTGGCGGAGCGGGTGCGGCCGATCCTCCGGTCGCACGGCATGGGGCTCGGGCGGGTCGACCCGGCCACCGGGTCGATGGGGTTCTCGAACCGTGCCGGTGACCGGTCGGTCCCGAGCCCGGGTGACGGTCGTGACGGTCGGCCGGACGAGCTGGTCGAGCAGTCCGTGCCCGGCACGTCGCCGTTGAAGCGCGCCGACCCCGGGTTCGACTCGCGGTTGACCCCTCGCCCCGCGGCGACGGTGCCGACGCTGTTCTGAGGGGCGCGACGACCGTCGAGCGGGCGCGACGACGGACGCGTTCCGGATGACGCTGGGGATCCGCCGGTCCGCGTTCGGGGGACACCACGGGACGCCGACGTGCCGGTATCATCGACCGGGTCGCCGATCTCCCCGGGATTCGGGGTACACGATCGTCCCAACAGTGGTTGGATCGTGGACGGCGTTCCCATCGTCCGGAAGGACCCCCCACCCGTGCTCGGCATCCCCACGCACCTCGCTCCGCGAGTGAACGCGTGGTCGACCGTGCGCGCCTTCCACGCGGCGGCCATCGGGTCGCTGGCTGCCGCGGCGATCACCCTCGTGCTCTACCGCCTCGCCGATCCGGACGTGCGCATCGTCGGCGGTGTGCTGGCGCTCGTCCCGATGCTCGGGATGATCGCGGTGCACGTGCAGTTCGGCACGTCGCGCTCCGCGGTCGCGTTCCTGCTCGTCGGCGGGGTCTGCGCGTGGTGGTTCGCGGTCGTCGTGCAGCGCGAGGTGCCGGCCGGCTGGGTGGCGTCCTACCTGCTGTCGTTGTCGGTCATCCCGCTCGTGCTCGTCGGCGGCGCCGGTGCCGTCGCCGGCCGGGTGGCGCTGTGGTCGATCGCCGGGTTCGTCGTCGGCCGCGCAGCCACCTCGATCGCGATCCTGCAGGAGGGCGGCCGAGCGCACCCGTTGGTGCTCGCGTGGGTGACGCTCGCGTTCGTGATCGCCCTCGTCCTCTTCACGAGCCGGAACACCGCTCGGTCCGAACGGGTGCAGCCCGAGCTGCTGCGGTCCGCGCGGGAGGAGCACGTGTCCGCGTACCGCGCCGGGGTCGAGGCCGAGGCCGCCGCGATCCTGCACGACACCGTGCTCAACCACCTCGGGGCGATCGCGCTCGCGCCCGACGGGCCCATCGACCCGCAGCTCGCCCGGACCGTCGAGGCCGACGTCGCGATGCTGACCGGCAAGGAGTGGCTGGCCCCCGGGGCGCAGCCGACGCGTCCGGAGCCCGGGGCGGCGATCCGTGCGTTCGAGCACATGGTCGACGAACACCGGGACCTCGGGCTCACCGTCTCGGTGACGGGTGACCCGGCCGCGCTCGGACGACTCGACGACCCTGCCCTGACCGCGGTCCTCCGCGCGGTGGGGCAATGCCTGGCGAACGTCCGGAAGCACGCGGGGACGGACGCCGCCGAGGTGAGCGTCTTCGACGACGGTCTCGCCTGCACCGTGATGGTGGTCGATGACGGCCGGGGCTTCGACGAGTCCGAGACGAGCCCCGACCGGATGGGCCTGCGCGGCTCGGTCCGGGAGCGCATCGGCCGGGTCGGCGGCGACGTGCAGGTCTGGTCGTCGCCCGGGTCGGGCACGAGCGTGATGATGACGGTGCCGTACGCCGCGTCCACCGGGGGAGTGTCGACGGCGGCGCCGGACGGTACGGGAGCGCACCGGTGAGCCGCGCCGACGTGTCCCGCACCGCGCAGCAGTACGACCCGCTCGGCGCGATGGGGTCCCGCCCGCTGGCGATCTTCCTCGGTGCCTGCGGGGTCGTCTGGTCCCTGCTGGTGTCCGTGTTCGACCGCGACGTCGTGGGCAGCCCGACCCTCAGCGCGCTCACCGTGCTGCTCGTCGCGGCGTCCGGCGCGGTGGTGTTCGTCGCGTCGAGTCCCTTCCGTGCGCCGTTCCCGCGGTGGGCGTTCGTGGTGCACGTCGCGCTGCTCGCCGCTGCCACGGTGACGAGCGTCGCTGCGCAGTGGGGACCGGACCGCAGCGCCCTGAACGACTTCATGTCCCTGCTGACCGCGACCGGCATCGTGATGACCGCGCCGTACCGGCCGTGGACCGACCTCGCGGTGGGTGGCGGCGTGCTGGCGGTCGTCGCCGGCGCTGCGTGGGGTGCCGGTGCAGCGGCGTTCCCGCACCACGTCCCCGTGGCGGTGGCGGCCTTCCTCGCGGCGGCGCCGACGCTCGTGCTGACGGCGGCCTCTGCGGTGTTCGCGTGGACGTTCGCCGGGCTGGCCGAGCGGGTGCAGATCCGCGCCGGCTCGTACTCCGTGGAGCGCGCGGAGCGGGACGGCATCGCGGCGAGCGTGCAGCAGGACCGCTCGACGATCCTCGCCCGTGACGTCGCGCCGTTCTTCGCGGAGCTCCGGACGCGCGAGGTCATCACCGACGCCGACCGTGCCCGTGCCCGTGCCATCGCGGACGGCATCCGGCGTTCGATGGTCGCCGACGCCGACCGGACCTGGTTCGAGCACGCGGTGGCGGCGGAGGGCGGGATCGTCGCGCCCGGCGTCGCCGTGCCCGCCGGCACCACGGCCGTCGTGGACGACCCGGACGGCCTGATCGCGACCCTCGACGCCGACCAGCGCACCGTGGTGCGGACGTTCCTCCGCGCGGCGCTGCGGGCACGGACGGTCGACCCGGCGGGGTTCCGCGCGACGATCGGCCGCACCCCGGACGCGCCGGACCGGGTGACGGTGTCGATCGACCTCGCCGTCGCCGACTCGGACGTCGGCATCCACCGCACCTTCGACCCGTACTTCGCGGTCCTCCGCGTGACCTTCCCCGACCTGGACGTCGCCGTCCGACCCTCCGCCCTCGCACTAAGGTTCTCCTATGACCAGCACTGACCCGAGCCGGATCACGGAGGGCATGCCCGCCCTCCCGAACCCGGGGACACGACGCGTGCGGCTGGCGATCCTCGACGACCACGAGGTGCTGTTGGACAGCCTGTCGAGCTGGATCGCGGTGAACGCCTTCGACTTCGACCTCGCCCTGACGGCCCACACGTGGCTCGAGATGGTGCACAGCGAGAACTTCCCGACGGACCTGGTGTTCCTCGACTTCCAGTTGAAGGAACCCGTGTCGATCGAGGCCCGCGTGCGCACCTGCCGTGCCGCCGGCGCGAAGGTGATCGTCCTGTCGAGCGTCGACAGCCGAGAGTCCCGCGACCGTGCGCTCGCCGCCGGCGCCGCCGCGTTCCTGTCGAAGTCGCTGCCGATGCGCGAGGTCATGGACGTCGCGCGCGAGATCATGGGCGTCGCCCGGGACACCCCGCCGCAGCGCGACTGGCGTCCGCTGCCGACGGGCGCGAACGCGCACCAGCGGCCGAAGCTCAGCCACGGCGAGGAAGAGGCGCTGCGGCTGTACGTGTCGGGGTACTCGACGAACGAGGTCGCCGCGCAGATGAACGTGCAGTACGAGACCGCGAAGACCTACCTCCGCCGGGTCCGCGAGAAGTACAGCAAGGTGGGCCGCCCTGCGTCGAAGAAGTCCGACCTGATCCGCCGCGCCGCCGAGGACGGGTTCCTCGCGTAGTGGCGAAGCTCTACTTCCGGTACGGCGCGATGAACAGCGGCAAGAGCACCGGGTTGCTGCAGGCCGCCTACAACTACGAGGAGCGCGGTCACCGTGTCCTGCTCGCGAAGCCGTCGGTGGACACCAAGGGCGACCGGGAGATCGTGTCGCGGCTCGGCGTCACCCGGACCGTGGACATCGTCTTCACGCCCGACGCCGACGTCCGTGACGCCGTGACGACCGCCGGCGCGACCGACCCCGAGTCCGGTCGGCTGGACGGCATGGTCCGTCCGGTCAGCTGCGTCCTGGTGGACGAGGCGCAGTTCCTGACGCCCCGGCAGGTCGACGACCTGCTCCGGATCGCCGTCCTCGACGAGGTGCCGGTGATCGCCTACGGCATCCGCACCGACTTCCGCACCGAGGCGTTCCCCGGGAGCGCCCGGCTGCTCGAGGTCGCGCACTCCCTCGAGGAGCTCAAGACCATCTGCCGCTGCGGTCGCAAGGCGGTCTTCAACGCCCGCAAGGTCGACGGCCGGTTCGTCTTCGACGGGTCGCAGGTGGCGATCGACGGCGTCGACGTCACCTACGAGTCGCTGTGCGCGAACTGCTACCTGACGGAGTCCGGCGGACGTCTCGACGGCGACTGACCGCCTGCCCTGGGTGCGACCCGCGGGTCGCGTCGTGCGCAGGTGACGGCCGGGAGGCGCGGGGCGGGCCCGCACCGCGCCTCCCGTCCGTCGGGCGGTCCGGAATGCCGGTGCGCCGGGTGGCGTTGGTGCCCACATGAGCGACGCATCCGTGCACCTGTCCGTCCTCGACCTGGCGACCCGAGAGTACGGCCAGTCCAACACCGAAGCCCTGCAGGGCTCCATCGACATGGCGGTGCACGCCGAGAAGCTCGGCTACGAACGCTTCTGGGTCGCCGAGCACCACGGCATGCCCGGCATCACCTCGTCGGCGCCCGCGGTGCTCCTCAGCGCGGTCGGGGCTGCGACGTCCACGATCCGGATCGGTTCCGGTGGCGTGATGCTGCCGAACCACGCGCCACTCGTGATCGCGGAGCAGTTCGGCACGCTCCGGGCGTTGTACGGCGACCGGGTCGACCTCGGGCTCGGACGCGCGCCGGGCACCGACGGCGCGACCGCGATGGCGCTCCGCCGCACCGACCGCCTCGACGTCGACGACTTCCCGGACCGGCTGGCGGACCTGATCGGCTTCTTCACCGGGATGGACGCGGACAACCCGCTCTCCCGCATCCGCGCGGTGCCCGGGTACGGGGACGTGCCGGAGTTCTGGCTGCTCGGGTCCTCCGGGTACAGCGCCCAGGTCGCGGGCGCGCTCGGCGTCTCGTTCGCCTTCGCGCACCACTTCGCCTCGGACAACACCGAGGCGGCGCTCGCGCTGTACCGGGACTCGTTCCGGCCCTCGCGCTTCCGGCAGACGCCGAACGCGCTCATCGGCGTGCAGGTCGTGACGGACGAGGACCCGGCGGTCATCGAGGAGCAGAGTGCCCCCGGCATGATCTCGTTCATCCGGATGCGGCAGGGGGCGAAGCCCGAGCCGGTCTCGATGGAGGAGGCCCGAGCGTACGAGTTCAGCGACCTCGAGCGGCGGTTCATCGCGGCGCGCACCGAGCGGCAGGCCTACGGCAGCGCCGACGAGGTCGCGGCGAAGATCAACGCGCTGGTCGAGTCGACCGGGGCGGACGGCGTGATCGTCGCACCGGGGGCTGCGCAGGCGCGGTACCGGCACCAGGCGCTCGACGTCGTCGCCAGGCTGCACGCGGCGGGGCGGCTCGTGCGTGCGGGGGCCGGCGCCGCCGTGTAGCGCCGGGTGCGGGCGCGCGTGCGTTCGTGCTCGTGGGGGCGCGCGGTGCGCGTGCTCGTGCGCGTGCTCGTGCTCGTGCTCGTGCACTTGGTGAGCAGGAATCGTCGGGTCGTCGTGGACGACCCGACCACTGCTGCTCACGAAGCGCGTCGGACGGGTCAGGCGAGCAGCCCGAGGCGGCCCGCGGTGGCGATCGCGGCGACCCGGGACCCCACGTCGAGCTTCCGGAACACGTTGTAGACGTGCCGCTTCACCGTGCCGACCGCCAGGCCGAGGTCCGAGGCGATCTCGGCGTTCGACCGTGCGGCCGCGATGAGCCGCAGCACCTCGAGCTCGCGGTCACTGAGTGGTGAGCCGGCCCGTGCCTCGGTGACGAGGTCGATCGGGAACGTCACCGGTGCGGCGTCGGTGCTCGTGGCCCGCACGATGCGGTCGACGAGTTCACGGCTCGGGGTGTCCTTCGTGACGAAGTCCACGGCGCCCGCGTCGAGGAGCGCCCGACGGAGCACGGCGTCGCGGTGCATGGTCAGCACGACCACGGCGATGCCGGGGTGGTTGCGTCGCACTGTGGCGATGGTGGTCCGCGCCGGGGGACCGTCGAGCTCGACGTCGAGGAGCAGCACGTCGATCGCCGCCGCCTCGGGGGAGTCGAGCACGTCGGCGGGCCGCTCGCCGTGCGCGAGGACGCGGATGGTGGGGACGGACGACAGGATCGTCGCCAGACCCTCGCGGAAGAGACGGTGGTCGTCGACGATCGCGACGTGGGTGACGCCGGTCACCGTGCACCCGCCGGGATCGTCAGGCGGACCGTGGTGCCCTCGCCGGGGGTGCTCTCGACAGCGAGCACTGCGCCGATGAGGCCCGCTCGTTCGCGCATCGTGAGCTGTCCGAGCCGACCGTCCGCGGCTGCGCTCGTGTCGAAGCCGGGGCCGTCGTCGGCGACCGTGACGGTGACCGCGCTGCCGGTCCAGTCGAACCGGACCGTCGCCGTCGAGCCGGACGCGTGCTTCCGCCAGTTCGTGAGTGCCTCGAGCAGGATGGTGAGGGCTTCTTCGGCCTTCCAGTTCGGCAGTGCGACGGGTGTGCCGGTCGACACGAGTCCGATGGCGCTCTCTGCCGGGAAGAGGTCCTTCGCGTGGCGGGCGAGCGCGGCGTCGAGGTCGTCGTCGCCGACCCGGGCGTGCAGCGAGACCGCCAGGTCCTGGACCTCACCGAGGGCGCTCCGCAGCAGCCGCGCGGCGTCCTCGAGCTGTGCCGTCCGCGCCGGCGCGGGCGGGTCTGTCAGGAGCGTGAGGTCGATCCGCTGCAATCCGGCGAGGATGCCGTGCGCCACCCGGTCGTGCAGGTCACGCGCGATCTGCGTGCGGGAGTCCATGTGCGCCGTCGTGACGCGCTGCCGGAGCGCTTCCGTGTAGGCGATGGCCCCCGCGGGGAAACGGCTCCAGATGCCGGCGTGCAGGGCTCTCGTGGCGCGCAGGACGTCGGCGGTGCTGACGGCTCCGACCTCGTCGACGAACACGGGCAGGTACGCGTCGAAGAGCACCTCGGCAGCGAGCATCGCGCCGGCCGGGTGCTGGGCGTGCTCGGCGTGGAGTGCTCCGGTGGCGAGGTGCGCCGGGTCCAGGTACGCGTCGCTGACCACGCTGGACTCGGCGCCGGCGGCGTAGCGCTCGTGCGCCTCGGTGACCATCGACGTGACGTTCTCGAGCAGGCTCTGCGCCATCGCGGGGTCGTCTGCGAGTTCGGGAAAGCGCGCACCGATCTGCGCGAGGACGGAGGCGAGCGGCGCGGGGATGTCCATGGCGGATCGAGCGTATCCCGGCGTGGTCCGGCGGGAGATCGTCACGCGATCGGGATGTACCCGAGGACACAGTGCTGGTGGACGCAGTGCCCGTGGACGCAGTGCCCGTGGGCACGGCCCCCGTGGGCACGGTGCCCGTGTTCGCGGTGCACACAGCAGAAGGCCCTGGTTCCGGAGAACCAGGGCCTTCGTCGTACTGTCTCAACACAGTGTCGGGGTGACAGGATTTGAACCTGCGACCTCCTCGTCCCGAACGAGGCGCGCTACCAAGCTGCGCCACACCCCGCGGTGTGATCACTCCGTGGCCGGAGCAACCCTGGAAGTCTATCCGATGATCGGGTGTGCTCGTGACCATCGAGCGAACTCCCGGGCGCGTCGCTGCGCCGGGGTCACTCCGTGCGGGCGGTCAGCGTGACGACGACGGCCTCGGGTCGGCAGGAGAACCGCACCGGCGCGTAGATCGACGTGCCGAGCCCCGCCGAGACCTCGAGCCAGGACCAGTGCCCGCGGTGCTGCCACTTGTGCAGCCCGCTGACGTACCGGCGCGGCAGGTCGCAGTTCGTGACGAGTGCCCCGACACCGGGGACCTGGACCTGGCCGCCGTGGGTGTGCCCGGCGAAGACGATGTCCGCGCCCTGGGTGACGAACGCGTCGAGGACCCGGCGGTACGGCGCGTGCGTGATGCCGATCGCGACGGGGGAGGGACCGTCCTCGTCCTCCGACCACGGCACGTCGCTGCGCATCTCGTCGACGTTGGTGGGCAGGAGGTCGAGCCGGTCCCAGCCGCGGTGCGCGTCGGACGTGCCGAAGAGCTCGAAGCGGGACCCGCGGAGCTCGATGGCGTGCGCGCGGTCGTTGACGTCGAGCCAGCCGAGCGACTCGAAGAACGCGGTCTGCCGGTCGATGTCGAGCTCGACCGGGCGCCGTTCGGCGTGCATCGTGCTCGGGCCGGAGAAGTACTTGAAGGGGTTGCGCGGCGACGGACCGTAGAAGTCGTTCGACCCGTGCGCGAAGGCGCCGGGCACGCCCCGGAACGGCTCGAGCGCGTACTCCACCGCGGCGTTGGCGGTCGGGTGGCCGAGGTTGTCGCCGGTGTTCACGATGAAGTCCGGCTCGACCAGGCTCAGGTCGCGCAGCCACTGCTGCTTGTCGGCCTGCCACGGCGCCATGTGGATGTCGGACAGGTGCAGGACCACCACGTCGCGCGATCCGGGCGGGAGCACCGGGACGGTCTCCCACCGGATGCCGAAGCGGCGACGCTCGACGAGGGAACCCCACGCCGCCGTCGCCGCCCCGACGGCCGCGCCCGCTGCGAGGACCCCGACAGCGGCGCGACCACGGGTCACTTGCACTTCTCCGGTGCCTTGCCGTCCTTGTCGCCGTACAGCTTGACCTTGACGTCGGAGTCGCGTGCAGCCGTCATCCCGGGCCCGGGAGCGATCGCGGCGACCAGGCACTCCTTGTCACCGCCGCCCTTCGCGTACTCGTCGAGGACCTCGACGCTGCCGAGACCCGCGTTGCCGAACTCGGCTCGGGCGTCCTGGATGGACTTCCCGCGCACGTCCGGCACGGTCACCTGCGAGCCGTCGGTGGTGTACACCGTCACGCTCGAGCCGCTGGACAGCAACGACCCGGCAGCCGGCGACGTCGACGAGACGGTCCCGGGGGTGCCCCCGCCGGCCTGTACGCCGCCGTCGACGTAGGTGAACCCAGATGCGGCGAGGGTCGCCTTCGCGTCCGCTGCGCTCTTGCCGGCCACGTTCGGCACGGCTTTGCTGTTGCCGCGTAGCGCCGAGGCCGACGGGTCGGTGAAGGGCCCGGCCGGGTAGAGCGCGTTGAGCGGCGTCTGCGCCTGGCGCCAGACATCGGCACGGGCGCCCGCGTAGGTCCCGTTCACGCCGTTGTAGTAGTGACGGAGGTTGTTCTTGCCGCCGTCGGTGTTGCCCTGCCAGTAGGCCGTGGCGACGCGCGTGCTCCCGCCGACGAGCCAGATCTGGTCGGCGTCGTCCGTGGTGCCGGTCTTGCCGAACAGCTGGGTGCCGTCGTAGGTCTGCGCACCGACCGCGGTGCCGCCGGAGATCGTGCGCTTCATGGCGTAGACCGCGGACTGTGCGACGGACGGGTCGACGACCTGCTTGCACGTCTTCGGCTGTCCACCGAGCTTCTTGCCGTCGGCGTTCGTGACCTGGTCGATCGCGATCGGGGCGCAGAAGGTGCCGTTGTTGGCGATGCCGGCGTACGCGGCGGCCATGGTCAGCGGTGCGATGTTGTTCGTACCGAGGATCGACGACGGGTACGAGTTCAGCTCGGTCTTGTCGTCACCGGAGTGCACGCCGAAGTCCTCGGCGGTCTGCTTGATGTCGCAGAGGTCGAGCTTCGCACCCATCGACGCGAAGGCGGCGTTCACCGAGGCAGCGGTCGCGGCGATGACGGTGAAGTTGCCCTTCTCGCCGATCGAGTCGTTCTTCGGTGCCCAGTTCGTGTACGTCGGCTCGCCACAGTGCTGCCACACGGGGGTGTTGTGCGGCGTGCCGTTGACGACCTCGTTCAGACCGTGCCCGGCCTTGAGCCAGTCGAGCAGCGTGAACACCTTGTACGTCGAACCGACCTGGAAGCCGATGCCGCCGCCGTACTTCTTGTCGACGCTGTAGTTGATCGACGTGGACGTCGGCGGGGACTGTAGGGACTGGTCGTAGTCCTTGTTCTGCGCCATCGTCAGGATCCGGCCGGTACCGACCTCGACCGAGTCGAAGGCGGCTCCGAGCTTGAACGCGGTCTCGGCCTTGTTGTCGTAGGTGTTGAGGACCTGCTTCTGGGTGGCGTTGGCGTCGATGTCCAGCGTGGTCTGGATCGTGTAGCCACCGTTGCGCCAGGCGGTGTCGCGTTCCTTCTGCGTGGCACCGAGCTGGGTCATCTCCTTGACGACCTGCACGGCGTAGTCGCAGAAGAACTGCGAGCCGTCGCCGACCGATGCCTTGCAGCCCTGCGACGGCTGGGTCAGGTGGACGTAGTCCTTCGGGTTCGACGCGACGGCCTGGTCGTACTCGGCCTTCGTGAGGTGCTTCTGCGCGTACATCGACTTGAGGATGACGTTGCGGCGCGCGACGTTGGCGTCGTAGTACTTCGGGTTCGACAGGTTGCGCGTGTTCGGGGACTGCACGATCGCGAGGATCGAGGCGGCCTCGGCCGGCGTGAGGTCGGTCGCGCTCTTGTTGTAGTAGTGCTGCGCCGCGGCCTGCACGCCGTAGGTCTGGTCGCCGAAGTACGCGATGTTGAGGTACCCGGTGAGGATCTCCTTGTGGGTGTACTTCTTCGCGAGGCCGATCGCGAGCTTCATCTCCTCGAGCTTGCGGGGGATGGTCTGCTCGACGGCGTCGTTGTAGGCCTTGAGGCGCTCTTCCTGCGTGGGCAGCTCGAGGGCCTGGTTCATCTTGATGTTGCGCACGAGCTGCATCGTCAGCGTCGAGCCACCGCCGGACTCACCGAGCCCGCCGGCGAGCGAGCCGACGCCCGCGCGCACCAGCGAGGTCATGTCGACGCCGCCGTGGTCGTAGAAGCGCTTGTCCTCGCCGTCGATGGCCGCGTTCTTCAGCTGGTCGCTGATCTGGTCGAACTTGAGCTCCTGACGGTTCTGGTCGTAGACCGTCGCGAAGTGCACGCTCTTGCCGCCCTGGTACGCGTACAGCTCGTTGCGCTGCGGGAGGTCACCGATCTCGATGTACTCCGGCAGCGACTCGAACACACCGATCGTCGACGTCGTCGTGACACCGGCGACCGCGATCGCGGGGGTGACCCCGATCGTGACGAGCAGACCGGCGAGCACACTGAAACCGACGAATCCGACGAAGGCGCCGACTGCAGAGACGGGCTTGGTCCGCGAGGCAGACGTCTTCTGGGCAGACATAGGATGCAGCCTAAACGACACCGCCGACTGAAAGGCTGGCAAGGATCTCCATGACTCGCTGGGAATACCTCACGACCCCGTTGATCATCCACAACACCACCGCCATCCTCAACAACTTCGGGGACGAGGGCTGGGAGCTGGTCCAGGTCGTCACCGGACCGGAGGGCGGACTCGTCGCCTACCTGAAGCGCCCGAAGGCCGACGCGTGAGCGTCGCGGAGCGACTCGCGGAGCTCGGGCTGACGATCCCGTCGGTCGCCGCGCCGGTCGCCGCGTACGTCCCGGCGGTCGTGACCGGCCGGTACGTCTACACGGCCGGCCAACTGCCGTTCGTCGACGGCGCGCTGCCCGTCACCGGCAAGGTCGGCGCCTCGGTCGACGCCGAGACCGCCACCGCCGAGGCGCGGACGGCCGCGCTGAACGCCCTCGCCGCGGTGGAGTCGGTCGCCGGGTCGCTCGACCGGGTCGCCCGGGTCGTCAAGGTCACCGTGTTCGTCGCCAGCGACCCGACCTTCACCGGGCAGCCTGGCGTTGCCAACGGCGCGTCCACCCTGGTCGGCGAGGTGTTCGGCGACGCCGGCGTCCACGCGCGCAGCGCGGTGGGCGTCGCCGTGCTCCCGCTGGACGCGCCGGTCGAGGTCGAG
This sequence comes from Curtobacterium sp. SP.BCo, assembly GCF_051903265.1. GTDB lineage: Bacteria > Actinomycetota > Actinomycetes > Actinomycetales > Microbacteriaceae > Curtobacterium. Next base: position 3,037,228 of record NZ_CP194337.1, on the reverse strand, counting down.
CTGGTGGTCGAACTCGCCGACTGACGGGCCGTCAGCGGCGCGAACGACGCGAGCCGCGCCTCCCGGCGGATCTGCCTGGAGGCGCGGCTCGCGTCGTCCCTGCTACACGAGTTCGGCGATGGTCGCCATGATCGTCGGGTCGGCGAGCGTCGTCGTGTCGCCGATGCGGCGACCCTCCGCGGCGTCGCGGAGGAGGCGACGCATGATCTTGCCGGAGCGGGTCTTCGGAAGCTCCGGGACGACCACGACCTGCCGGGGCTTCGCGATCGCACCGATCCGCTTGCCGACCCAGTCCCGCAGCTCGGTCGCCGCGGCGTCCCGGTCGACACCGGCGGCTGCCTCGGCCGTCAGGATCACGAACGCGACGACCGCCTGACCGGTGGTCTCGTCCGCCGCGCCGACGACGGCGGCCTCGGCGACGCCCTCGTGCCCGACCAGCGCGGACTCGATCTCGGCGGTCGACAGCCGGTGTCCGGACACGTTCATGACGTCGTCCACCCGGCCCTGCACCCAGATGTCGCCCTGCCCGTCGAGTCGGGCACCGTCACCGGCGAAGTAGCGGCCGGGGAACCGTGACCAGTACGTCTCGACGAAGCGGTCCGGGTCGCCCCAGATGCCGCGGGCCATCGACGGCCAGGGCTCCGTGATGGTGAGGTAGCCGCTCTGCCCGGGGTCGGCGCGGTTGCCGTCGTCGTCGACGATCTCGGCGACGATGCCGGGCAGCGGGGTCTGGGCGGCGCCGGGCTTGAGCTTCGTGACGCCGGGGAGGGCGGAGATCATGATCGCGCCGGTCTCGGTCTGCCACCACGTGTCGACGATCGGCGTCCGGTCGTGGCCGATGACCTGCCGGTACCACTGCCAGGCCTCGGGGTTGATCGGTTCGCCGACGCTGCCGAGGAGCCGCAGGGTCTCGAGGCTGCGGGCCTCTGGGATCTCGCGTCCGGCCTTCATCGCCGCGCGCACCGCGGTCGGTGCGGTGTACAGGACGGTCACGCCGTACGCGTCCACCAGGTCCCACCAGCGACCCGGCTTCGGCTCGTCGGGGGTGCCCTCGTACAGGACCTGCGTCACGCCGTTCGCGAGGGGGCCGTAGACGACGTAGGAGTGCCCGGTGATCCACCCGATGTCGGCGGTGCACCAGTAGACGTCCTTCTCCGGGTGCATGTCGAAGACGTTCTTGTGCGTGTAGGCCGCCTGCGTCAGGTACCCGCCGGAGGTGTGCACGATGCCCTTCGGCTTCCCGGTGGTGCCCGAGGTGTAGAGGATGAAGAGGGGGTTCTCGGCGGGGAAGGCCTGCGCCTCGTGCGTGGCGTCCGCCTTCGCCAGTTCGTCGTGCCACCACAGGTCACGGTCGGTCCAGGCGATCTCGTTGCCGCCGCGCTTGACGACGAGCACGTGCTCGACGCTGTCGGTGCCGTCCCCGGTGAGTGCTTGGTCGACCGCGGGCTTGAGCGGGGAGACCGCCCCGCGCCGCCAGCCGCCGTCCGCGGTGACGACGAGCTTCGCGCCGGCGTCCTCGATGCGGGCACGGAGGCTCTCGGCGCTGAACCCGCCGAACACCACGGAGTGCACCGCGCCGATCCGGGCGACGGCGAGCATCGTGACGACGGCCTCGGGGATGAGTGGCAGGTAGACGACGACGCGGTCGCCTCGGGTCACCCCGAGGGATTCGAGCATGTTCGCGGCGCGCTGCACCTCGGCGGTCAGCTCGGCGTAGGTGATCCGCCGGGTGTCGCCCGGGGCACCCTCGAAGTGGATGGCGACCCGGTCGCCGTTGCCGGCCCGCACGTGGCGGTCGAGGCAGTTCTCGGCGACGTTGAGCGTGCCGTCGGCGAACCACTTCGCGAACGGGGCGCCGGACCAGTCCAGGGTCTGCGTGAACGGCGTGCGCCAGTCGAGCAGGCTGCGGGACTGCTCCGCCCAGAACGCCTCGCGGTCGGCGGCGGCGGCCTCGTGGAGGTCCTCGTGCGCGATCGCGTCGGCGACGAACTCCGGCGGAGGCGGGAACGTCGCTCCGTCGTCGTTGCGGGGGTCGGTCTGGGTCGGTGTGGACATCGATGTCCTTTCGCGTCGTTGCGGTCGCAGGGAGCAGCCGTCGCGGGGACTGCGGTGCGCAGCCGTCGTCCCGGCCGTGCTGCAGCCGTCGTCGCGGCGGAAGCGTGCAGTCGGAGACTACCCCCGGCCCGGACGGGGTGGCGGCACCGGGGTGCTCCCAGCCCGGGCGGGGTGGCGGCACCATGGCTGCGGCGCCGGAGGACGGTGCGGCGACGCGCGGCGCGCCCGGAAGTCGTGTCGGGGGTTGCCCGGTGGGGCCGTTCATGGGGTACAGTAGATCCCGCTGGACTTGTTTCCGGCGGCAACGGTTCGGATTCCCCCCAATCCACCGATGTCATGGCGGCACCTGTTCCCCCCAACCGGTGCCGCCTCTTCTGTTTTCCGGGTCCGATCGCCCGAGCCTGTGTGATCCTGCACCGCACCACATCCGGTCGATCCGCATGGACATGCCGAACGGTGGACAGACCTGTCCATGCTCTTGCATGGAATCGGCGAGCGGTGACCAGGCATGGTGTTGCGTTCGCCACCAGTCGCCCGTGGGCGCGCCGTGGGCCGAGACGCCGTTCCGCAGTCGGACACCGAGTGGGGTACGGGTTTCCGTTTCGGGGGACAAATCGGTCCGTTGCTGTGGACGGTGCGGGGGTTCTGCACGGCGCGTTGTGCCCCGATCCGGGCGGACGTCGCACCTCCTACCGTCGTCTCCCATGCACCGACACCGTGCCGAGACCCCGACCGCGCCGGATCCGCCGCCCTTCCTGCCCGGCGCCGCACGACCACGTCGGCGACGTGCCGTCGTGGCGACCGACTTCGAGGAACTCGCCGCCCTGGTCACCGATGCCGACGTCACCGACGTGCTCGTCGTGGGCGGCACGGGGACGTGGATCGACCGCGGCACCGGACTCGAACGGGTCGGGCCGACGCTGCCGGAAGCACGTGTCCGTGCCCTCGCCGCCGAACTCGTCTCCCTCGGCGGGCGGCACGTCGACGAGACCACCCCGTGCGCCGACGTCCGGTACGGCGACGGCATCCGCGTGCACGTCGTGCTCGCCCCGGTGTCCGTCGGCGGCACTGCGGTGTCCATCCGCCTCCCGCGCCCCGAGCTGCCCACCCTGACGACGCTCGAGCGGCTGGGGGTGTTCGACCGGGTCCCGCGGGCGGTCGTCGAACGTGCCGTCGAGCGGCGGAGCAACGTGCTCGTCACCGGGGCGACGGGGAGCGGCAAGACCACCGTGCTCGCGGCGATGCTCGGTGAGGTGCCGACGCACGAACGGATCGTCACCGTCGAGGACGTCGCCGAGCTCCGGATCGACCACCCGCACGTCGTCCGGCTCGAAGGTCGCCAGGCGAACGCCGAGGGCGCCGGCGCGCTGGGTCTCGACCGGCTCGTGCGCGAAGCCCTCCGCATGCGTCCCGACCGGATCGTCGTGGGGGAGTGCCGCGGCGCCGAGGTCCGCGAGCTGCTGTCGGCGCTCAACACCGGACACGACGGCGGGGCCGGCACCGTGCACGCCAACGGCCTGGGTGACGTGGCCGCTCGGCTCGAGGCACTCGGAGCGCTCGCCGGCCTCGGGCCCGAAGCGCTCGCCCGGCAGGCGGTCAGCGCGCTCGACCTCGTCCTCCACGTCGAACGACACGTGGGACGTCGGCGGGTCGGCGCCGTCGGCGTGGTGCGGGTGGGCCCGGACGGGAGGCTCGACGTGCGTCCGGCGGACCGCCTCCCGTGATCGGGCGATCGGGTCCACGGCCGGGGGCGGCCGGGGATGCGGGAACTGCGGGGGTCGCTGCGGTTGCGGGAGCTGCGGCGGGGGCTCCCGCGGCTGCGGGGGCGCGGACGCTCGACCGTGTGGCGACGCTCGTCGCCGCGGGCGTGCCCCCGCCACGAGCCTGGGACCTGGTGGGCGGGTTCCCCCGGCACGACGACCCCGCCTGGCAGGACGTCGCGGCCGTGCTCCGGGTCGCCGAGCGCACCGGCGCACCGGTCGCGGTCGTGCTCCGCGCGCTCGCCGGGGCGCTCCGACGGTCCGCCGCGTCCGACCGTGCGGTCCGCGTGGCGCTCGCTGGACCACGCGCCAGCGCCCGGGTCGTGCTCGCCCTGCCCGTCCTCGGGCTCGCGCTGGGGTCGACGTGGGGCGCCGGCGCGGTGCAGGTCCTGGTGGGGACGCCGATCGGCTGGGGGTGCTGCGCAGTCGCCACGGTCCTGGTGCTCGTGGGGCGGGCGTGGACGGGGCGACTCGTCCGGGCTGCCGCACCGGACGGGCACGTGCCCGGGATCCTCCTCGACGCGTGGGCGGTCGCGGTGTCGGGCGGGGGATCGTGGGCGGCGGGAGGGGCAGCGGTGCGGGCCGCGTTCGGCGGTGCGGTACCCGGTGGCGACGGTGCGCGGCTCCGTGAGGTCATGGCCCTCGCACAGCGTGCCGGGGTGCCGGCGGCAGCGCTGCTCCGGTCCGCCGCCGAGGACGTCCGCGACGACGCCGCGGCCGCGGGTCTCGCGGCGGCGGAGCGACTGGCCGTCCGGCTCGTCCTGCCCCTCGGTGTGTGCGTGCTGCCGGCGTTCGTGCTCGTCGGGGTCGTCCCGGTCGTGATCGGGGTCCTCTCCTCCACAGGCATCGGCACCGGGTGAACCGTCCACGGATCCGGATCGCAGCCCCCGGCACACGCCCGCCGTCGCGAGGCTGGACCCATCACTCCCCGGAAGGACGGAACACCATGACCCACACGACCACCGCACTGCGGCCCCCACGGCGCTCGTCGCAGCGTGCAGCTCGGCGCGCACCACGTCGCCGTCCCCGTCGCGCACCCTGGACGCCACGGCTGCGCGACGACCGCGGGTCTGCCACCGCCGAGTACGCGGTCGTCATCCTCGCCGCCGTGGCCTTCGCCGGGGTCCTCGTCGCGGTCATGCGATCCGGCGAGGTGCAGGCGATGCTCTCGGACCTGGTCCGTGGCGCACTCTCCCTCTGACCGCGGGACCGTGAGCGTCGAGTTCGCGGTGGTGCTGCCCGTCGTGGCCCTCGTGCTCACCTCCCTCGTCGCCGCCGTGCTCGTCGTCGACACCCTGGGACGGTTGGAGCTCGCCGCCATCACGGCGGCGCGGGCGATCGGGCGCGGCGACGACGATGCCGGACGGAGCGCGGCTGCCCGCATCGCACCGGGCGCGAGCCTGACCGTCCGACACGACGGGGACGTCGTCTGCGTCGACGCCGGACGTGGCGGGACCGGCCCGTTCGCCGCGGTCCCGCTGCGGGTCACTGGGTGCGCCGCGGGCGGTGGACGGTGATGACACGCTCCACGGTGGGTCCCGCACGGCGATCGGCTCGGCACGGGGGAACGGACCGAGGATCCGCGACGGTGCTCGTGACGGCCGTCGTGGGCGTCGCGTTCCTCCTCGTCGCGGGAGCGCTCGCCGCGGCAGGTGTCCGGGTCGCGACCGTCCGTGCCGGAGCCGCTGCCGACACGGCGGCGCTCGCCGCGGCCGCGGCCGCAGTCGGGCTCGTGCCCGGCGACCCGTGCACGATCGCGGCCCGCGTCGTGGCAGCCAACCGTGCATCGGTCGACACGTGCCGGATCGCCGCGGCCACGGCCCGGCTCCGCGTCGTCGTGGGGACCGGACCGTTCGCCGTGGGCGCAGTCGCGGTCGCCGGGCCGGCGGACGACCAGCCCGAACACTATGTGTATGGTGTGCCTGTCGGCCCCCGGTCACCGGTGCCCCGGACGACCCGGACCCGCTCGTGGTCCAGGGCCGACGAGCACCATCGATCAAGGAGACACGTGCCAGGCACGAAGAAGCTCGTCATCGTCGAGAGCCCCGCGAAGGCCAAGACGATCGCGCAATACCTCGGTGACGGATACGAGGTCCAGGCGTCCGTCGGACACATCCGGGACCTCGTCGAGCCCAAGAACCTGCCCGCGGAACTCAAGAAGGGCTCCCTCGGCAAGTTCTCGGTGGACGTCGACAACGGCTTCGAGCCCTACTACGTGGTGTCCGACGCCAAGAAGAAGACGGTCTCCGAACTCAAGCGTGCCCTCAAGGAAGCCGACGAGCTCTACCTCGCGACTGATGAGGACCGCGAAGGCGAAGCGATCGCCTGGCACCTCCTCCAGGTCCTCAAGCCCAAGGTGCCCGTCAAGCGGATGGTGTTCCACGAGATCACGAAGGAGGCCATCCAGCGCGCGCAGGAGGCCACCCGCGAACTCGACACCGCGCTCGTCGACGCCCAGGAGACCCGCCGCATCCTCGACCGTCTGTACGGGTACGAGGTCTCGCCGGTGCTCTGGCGGAAGATCGGCCCCGGCCTCTCCGCCGGTCGCGTGCAGTCCGCCGCCACCCGCCTCGTGGTCGACCGTGAACGCGAGCGCCTGGCGTTCGTGTCCGCCAACTACTGGGACCTCAGCGCGCGCTTCGAGAAGGAGGGCGACGCCGCCTTCACCGCTCGGCTCGCCCGAGTCCAGGGCACCCGGGTCGCCTCGGGCCGTGACTTCGACGACCGTGGCGCGCTGAAGGGCGACGCCGTGCGCCTCGACGAAGCAGCGGCTGCCGCCCTGACCACCGTCCTCGAGCGCGCTGGCGACGCCACCGTCCGCAGCGTCGAGTCGAAGCCGTACACGCGTCGTCCGGCCGCGCCGTTCACGACCTCGACCATGCAGCAGGAGGCGGCCCGCAAGCTGCGCCTGTCGCCGCGGCAGACGGCCCGTGCCGCGCAGACGCTGTACGAGAACGGCTACATCACCTACATCCGTACCGACTCGGTGAACCTCTCCAAGCAGGCGCTCGACGCCGCGCGGAAGCAGGCAGCCGACCTCTACGGCGCCGAGACCGTGCCGGACAAGCCCCGCGTCTACGCGAGCAAGAGCAAGAACGCGCAGGAGGCGCACGAGGCGATCCGGCCCGCGGGCGACACGTTCCGGACGCCGGCCCAGCTCCAGGGCACCCTCACCGGTGTCGAGTGGCGCCTCTACGACCTCATCTGGAAGCGCACGATCGCCTCGCAGATGGCGGACGCCAAGGGGTCGACGGCGTCCATCGTGCTCGGCATCACCTCGGACGAGTCGGTCGACGGCATCGCGTCGACGGCGAAGGGCACCGACGCCGAGTTCACGGCGTCGGGCACCGTCATCACGTTCCGCGGGTTCCTCAACGCCTACGAAGAGGGCAAGGACGAGGACCGCCACGAGACCTCCGACCGCTCCGGCAACGACGTGGCACTGCCCGACGTGCACGAGGGCGAGCACCTCGGCGTGGACGACGTCGTCGCCAAGGGGCACGACACGACGCCGCCGCCGCGCTACACCGAGGCGAGCCTGATCAAGACGCTGGAGGACCTCGACATCGGGCGTCCGTCCACCTTCCCCACGATCAGCCCGACGATCATCGACCGCGGCTACGTCTCCCTGCGCGGCACCCAGCTCGTGCCGAACTGGATCGCGTTCAGCGTGGTGCGGCTGCTCGAGGACTACTTCGGCGACCTGGTGCAGTACCAGTTCACCGCCGACATGGAAGCCGACCTCGACAAGATCGCGAACGGCGACGCCGACCGGGTCGACTGGCTCAAGGAGTTCTACTTCGGTGGCGGCGACCAGCGTGGCCTCCGCACGGTCATCGACAACCTCGGCGAGATCGACGCGCGCGAGATCAACTCGGTCGAGCTCGCGCCCGGCCTGACGCTGCGCATCGGTCGGTACGGCCCCTACATCGAGGTGCCGAGCGACGACCCGGAGAAGCCCCGCCGGGTGAACGTGCCCGAGGACCTCGCGCCCGACGAGCTCACCGCCGAGAAGGCGCGCGAACTGGTGGACGCGCCGGTGCTCGGCGACCGCGTCGTCGGCATCAACCCGGTGTCCGGCAAGGAGGTCCTGGCGAAGGACGGTCGGTTCGGCCCCTACGTCACGGAGCGCACGCCGGAGCCGGAGCCCGCCGTGGACCCGACCACCGGCGAGGTGCTCGAGTCCGCCGCGACCGCCGCGGCGAAGGCCGAGTCCACCACCGCGACGGACGACACCGCCGCTGCCGCGACGAAGACCGCAGCCAAGAAGGCCCCGGCGAAGAAGACGACGAAGAAGGCCACGGCGCCGAAGGAGCGCACCGCCTCGCTCTTCAAGTCGATGGACCCGCAGACGGTCGACCTCGAGACCGCCCTGAAGCTGCTCGACCTGCCCCGGACCGTCGGGACCGACCCCGAGTCGGGAGACGACATCACCGCCCAGAACGGTCGGTACGGCCCCTACCTCAAGAAGGGCACCGACACCCGGACCCTCCCGGGCGAGGACGCCATCTTCGACATCGACCTGCCGGGCGCCCTCGAGCTGTTCGCGCAGCCGAAGTACGGCGGACGCCGTGCCGCGAGCGCCGCGCTCAAGGAGTTCGACGCCGACCCGGTGTCCGGCAAGCCGATCAAGATGAAGGACGGCCGCTTCGGACCGTACGTCACCGACGGCGAGACGAACGCGACGATCCCGCGCGGCGAGGACGTCGAGGCCGTCGACCACGCCCGCGCCGTCGAACTCATCGCGGACAAGCGTGCCAAGGGTCCGGCGAAGAAGAAGGCGCCCGCGAAGAAGGCGCCCGCGCGGAAGCCGGCGGCCAAGAAGAAGTGACCGGTCGGTTCATCACGCTCGAGGGTGGCGACGGCGCCGGCAAGACGACGCAGGCGGAGCTCCTGACCGCCTGGCTCGAGGAGCACGGGAGCACCGTCGTCCGCACCCGCGAGCCGGGTGGCACCGACCTCGGGGTGCGCATCCGCGAGATCGTCCTCCACGAGCGCGGGCACGTCGCGCCCCGTGCCGAGGCACTGCTCTACGCCGCGGACCGGGCGCACCACGTCGAGACCCTGGTGCGACCGGCCATCGCCCGGGGTGACGTCGTCCTGCAGGACCGGTACATCGACTCCTCGGTGGCGTACCAGGGCGTCGCGCGTGGCCTCGGGGCCGAGCACATCCGTTCGGTGTCCGCGTGGGCGACGGACGACCTCGTACCGGACCTGACGATCCTGCTCGACCTCGACGTCTCGGCCGGCCGTGCCCGGGTCGCCGCCGCGCGGGGGGACACCTTCGACCGGCTCGAGTCCGAGGCTGCGGCGTTCCACGAGACCGTCCGCCGAGCGTTCCTGGACATGGCGGACGCCGAGCCCGAGCGGTTCCTCGTCGTCGACGCGTCGGCACCCGCTGACGACGTCCAGCGGGCGATCCGCACCGCGGTGGCGCCCCTGGTCGGGATCGACGCGGGATGACGGTGGCGACTGGCAGGATTGCCCCGTGAGCGTGTGGGACGGCCTGACCGGGCAAGAGGAAGCGGTCGCATCCCTGCGGAACGCCGCCGAGTCACCCGACGGCACCGGCGGGATGACGCACTCGTGGCTGATCACCGGCCCGCCGGGCTCCGGACGGTCGAACGTGGCCTCCGCCTTCGCCGCGGCCCTCGTCGGCAGCGGGCCGGACGACGACCACACCCTGCAGCAGATCACCGCGAAGACGCACCCGGATGTCTCGGTGCTCACCACGCAGCGGGTCATCATCACGATCGACGAGATCCGGCAGCTGGTGACCTCGTCGCACTACTCGCCCTCGGTGGGTCGGTACCGCGTCGTCATCATCGAGGACGCCGACAGGATGACCGAACGAACCTCGAACCTGCTGCTCAAGGCGCTCGAGGAACCACCCGAGCGCACCGTGTGGATCCTCTGTGCACCGAGTGAGGCGGACCTGCTGCCGACGATCCGCTCCCGAGTGCGTTCGGTGCGGCTCCGGGTGCCCGGCATCGAGTCCGTGGCCGACCTGCTCGTCGCACGCACGGGGGTCGACCGTGCCCTCGCGATGGACGCCGCGCGGCAGGCGCAGAGCCACATCGGCATGGCGCAGCGGTTGGCGACGAGCGAGGACGCTCGAGCGCGCCGCCGTCGGACCCTGACCACCGTGCTCGGCGTCCGGACCGTCGGGGACGCCGTGATGGCGGCGGCCGATCTCCTCGCGGTCGCCGACGAGGACGCCAAGGCCATCACGCAGCAGCGCGACAGCGAGGAGCGCGACGCCGCCATGCGGTCGCTCGGCATCGAACCGGGTGGCACGGTCCCGCCGGCGCTGCGATCGCAGTTGCGCGTGCTGGAAGAGGACCAGAAGCGCCGGGCGACGCGGAGCCTCCGGGACGGGTTGGACCGCATCCTCGTGGACGTCTCGTCGCTCTACCGCGACCTGCTGCTGCTCGGACTCGGCGCCCCGGCGGAGCCGGTCAACCTGGCGATGCGCGAGCACCTCGACCGGGAACGGCAGTCGGTGACGCCGGCCGCTGCGCTCGAGGTCCTCGACGCGATCGCCCTCGCCCGCCAGCGCATCGCGGCGAACGTCGCGGCACTGCTCGCACTCGAGGCGCTGCTCGTCACGATCGCCCGCGCGCGCCGCTGACCCCGCCACGGGGCGCCCGCCGCTCCGCGGCGTGCGAGGTACCGCAGTGTGCGAGGTCTCGCCCAGTGTGCGAGCCGAGATGCCCCGCACCCAGCGCGGCACCTCGCACACTGCGCGCAAGCGCAAGCGCAAGCGCAGGCGCACGCGCACCGCGCACGCGCACCGCGCACGCGCGACCACGTCGCGGACGGGAGGCACGGTGCGGGCCCGTCCCGCGCCTCCCGTCCGGTCACACCCTGTGTCACCTCCGATCCCGCCGCACTGCCGCGCATGGGACAATCGCCGCATGTCCGACGCAGAACCCGGCCTGCGCGAGCGGAAGCGCCGCGCCACCCGTCTCGCGATCCAACAGGCTGCGCTCCGCATCGCGATCGACGACGGCCTCGCGGCCGTGACGGTGGACGAGATCTCGCGCCGGGCCGACGTGTCGCCGCGCACGTTCTTCAACTACTTCCCGAACAAGGAACGCGCGATCCTCGGGGACGACCCGACGTTGCCGGAGGACTCGGTGCTCGCGGACTTCGTCGCGGGCGGCCCGTCGGGGGACCTGCTTGCCGACCTCGGTGCGTTGCTCGTGCACTCGACCCGGGAGCTCATCGAGGAACGCGGACTGATCGAGGAGCGGCAGCAGGTCCTCCGCGCCGCGCCCGAGCTCTTCAGTCGGCGGATGGAGTCGATGAAGGAGTTCCAGGGGCAGATCGAGCGGGCCGTCGTCGCGCGGCTCGAGGGCGCGGGCACGGCAGGCGACCCCGTCGCGCTGCGTCGCCGTGCGCGTCTGGCGTCCCTCGTGGCGCTGGCGGCCCTCCGGCACGCGTGGTGGGAGTGGTCGGACGCCGGTTCCGAGACGCACCTGGTCGACGAGCTCGAGCGGTCGTTCGCGGACCTCGACACGCTCGTTTCGCGTTCGCTGGTGTGAACCTGTATAGTTGTGACCCGTGCCGCTCCGGCAACGGAGCGCCCGCCGCCTTAGCTCAGTCGGCAGAGCGATTCACTCGTAATGAATAGGTCGTCGGTTCGATTCCGACAGGCGGCTCCAGAAAAGCCCCGGTCAGGTCCCTGTTGCAGGAACCCGACCGGGGCTTTCGCCGTTCCCGGACCGGTGCCGGATCGGGCACCGGCACCGGCACCGGCACTGGCACTGAGCCCGGCACCGGCACCGAGCCCGGTGTCGGCACCGGGCCCAGCCGCTCAGGGCAGGTAGTACGTCGGGTTCGGCAGCTTCACGCTCCGGTCAGCCGACCCGCCGAGCAGGTCGCTGTACTGGTCACCGAAGTTCGCGACGACGTCGTAGCGTCCGCCGGCACGCGACTCGATGTGCGCGCGGGTCTGCGACTTGTACTCGACGGTCGTGCACTTCGCGGTCGCGCAGGTGATGTACGACGGCTGCTGGGACGCGCCCACGCCGGTCCACTTCGTGTAGTACGTCTGCGTGCCACGGGTGGTCTCGGCGAACTGCGGGTAACCGACCGCGTTGAGGTTCGCGATGGTGGCGGTCTTCTGGTCGTCGTTGCGGCCGGTCAACCCGATGATGGTGCAGCCGGCGCGCTGCGCGACGGAGACGAGCGACGTCATCGACGGTGTCGCGGGGAAGCGTTCGTCCTGGACCCACTCGTCCTGGAGTGCGGGGTCGAAGACGAAGTGCATGTCCGCGACCTCCATGTCGTAGGTCCACAGCGTGGTGTCGTCGGCGTCGAGCACGATCGCGGGGTTGCGGTGCTGCTTCGACGCGACGAAGCACTGCGCTGCGACGACCGGCGCCTGCTTCCGCACGATGGACCGCATCTCGCGGATGTACGGGGAGTCGGTCTTGTCCGCGATGCCGGTGCCCGGGTCGCCGTAGTACGTCGCGATGGTCTTCTTCACGGAGTCGATGTTCGGGATGCCCTCGCCGCCCTGGGCGGCACCGGACGAACCGTCGGCGGCCATCGTGAACTGCGTGCGCGGGGTGAGGCGCGGCTCGGAGACGCCGGGCAGGTCCGCGGAGGGGAGGTAGTAGGTGGGGTTCGGCAGCTTCACCGACCGGTCGGCGTAGCCGCCCTGCAGGTCGCTCCACTGGTCGCCGATGTTCAGGGTGATGTCGTAGCCGAGGTCCTGCTCGATGTGCTTGCGCGTGAGGGCCTTGTACTCGACGGTCGTGCACTTCGCGGTGGCGCAGGTGATGTACGACGGCTGCTGGGATGCGCCGACACCGGTCCACTTCGTGAAGAAGCGGTCCTGCGTGAAGGCGGTGTACCCGACCTTCGCCAGGTTCTGCACGGTCGCGGTCTTCTGGTCGTCGTTCCGGCCGGTGAGCCCGAAGACGGTGAAGCCCATCGCCTGGGCGCGGTTCACGAACCCGACCATCGACGGGACGGCGGGGAAACGTTCGTCCTGGACCCACTCGTCCTGTCGGGCGGGGTCGAAGACGAAGTGCATGTCCGCGACCTCCATGTCGTAGGTCCACAGCGTGGTGTCGTCGGCGTCGAGCACGATGGCCGGCTTCTCGCCGCGGCGCACGGCCTGGTCGTGGATGCGCTGGAGTCCGGCGCTCTGGCGAGCGACGACGGACTGCATCTCGCGGATGTACGGGGAGTCGGTGCGGTTCGCGATGCCGGTGCCGGGGTCGCCGTAGTACGTCGCGATGGTCTTCTTCACGGAGTCGATGTTCGGGATGCCCTCACCGCCCTGGGTGGCACCGGACGATCCGTCGGCGGCCATCGTGAAGTGCGTCCTCGGGGTCAGTCCGGCATCGCTCGAGTGCCCGGGCGTGTGTCCTGGGGGCCCCCAACCGTGCGCGTTCGCCGGGGTGACACCGACGAGGGTGGACGTGAGGACGATCGCGGCGCTGGTGGCGACGACGGACAGGACGGATCGGCGCATGGAGACCTTCTCGTGGAGGGGATGCCCCCGAACGGGGGATGTGGCAGCACGCTAGCTGGCAATCCGCCGTGGAGTCCATACCAAAGTGCTGCGGGCGGACAGGGGGTCCAGGGAACAGCCCGCTGGTAGACAGGGGGGCATGACGGTTCGCTGGGGAGTCATCGGCACAGGCGGCATCGCCCGGTCCTTCGTGGGGGACTGCACCGCTGCGGGCATCGAGTTCGTCGCGGTCGGCAGTCGCACGGCGGACCGCGCCGCCGCGTTCGCGTCCGAGTTCGGCATCCCCCGGTCGTACGGGTCGTACGAGGAACTCGTCGCCGACGACACCGTGGACGCCGTGTACGTCGCCACACCGCACTCCCGGCACGCCGAGGGCGCCCTGCTCGCCATCGGGGCGGGGAAGCACGTCCTCGTCGAGAAGGCCTTCACGATCACCGCGGCCGAGGCCCGACGGGTGGTCGATGCCGCTCGGCGCGCCGACGTCGCCGTGATGGAGGCGATGTGGACCCGCTTCCTCCCGCAGATGTCGATGATCCGGGAGCTCGTCGCCGAGGGGCGGATCGGCCGGGTCCGGCTCGTCGAGGCGACGCACCACCAGGCACTGCCGAGCGACCCGTCGCACCGGCTGAACGACCCGGCGCTCGGCGGTGGCGCGATGCTCGACCTCGGCATCTACCCGATCTCGTTCGCCGTCGACGTGCTCGGTGTGCCGACGTCGGTCGTGGCGGCCGGGACGCTGAGCGACCAGGGCGTGGACACGCAGATGGGCCTGGTGCTCACCCACGAGGGCGGCACCCAGTCCGTGCTGCACTTCGGGCTCGACCTCCGCAGTCCGAACACCGCGTCGGTGATCGGCGAGGCGGGCCGCATCGACCTCGACTCGACGTGGTTCACGCCGACGACCTGGCGGCTCCGCGACCGGGACGGCGTGGTCGTCGAGGAGTTCGACGGGCGTGAGGAGCTCACGGGGTACGCGCACGAGGTCCGCGCGTTCGAGGCGATGATCGCCTCCGGGACCCACGAGGGCGGTCCGATGGACCCCGAGGAGACCGTCGCGATCATGGCCCTCATGGACGAGGCGCGCCGTCAGGTGGGGGTCCGCTACGCGGCCGACGCCGACTGAGTCGGGACCGACGAGTTCGGTCGCAGGCCTGGAGGCTCCTCCCGCAGTTCCGTAGGATCGTTCGCGATGTCCGACCAGCAGCCCTCACCGCGCTCCGTCCCGGATCGCCTCCGCGACGCGCTCACGTCGTTCCGCGCCTCCGTCGCACGTCGCCCGGTCCCGTGGATCGCCGGCGGTCTCGCAGCGGTCCTCGTGCTCGGTTCCGGCGGTGCCGTCGCGGTCGCGGCGGCGACCATGCCCGAGCCGCGCAGTTCCGCGCGCGCGGTGGCGGGCGCGACCACCTCCGCGACGCCCTCCGCGTCCTCGGCGGCGACACCGGAGAGCACCCCGACGCCGACCGGGCGCACCGTGCCGAAGGACGTCGCCGGACCGTCGGCGCTGCGGTCCTGCACCATCACCTCCGCGGCGTCCGCCAGCGGGCTCGGTGCGTTCGAGGGCTACGTGATGAACGCGAAGACCGGTGAGGTCCTGTTCTCGCGGAACGGTGACAAGGCCGCGCAGACCGGAAGCGTCATGAAGACCCTCACCACGGCGACCGCATTGGCCGTGCTCGGCGGGGACCACCGCATCCCGACGACCGTGACGAAGGAGGCCGGCGGGACCATCGCGCTCGTCGGCCACGGCGACGCCACGCTCTCGGCCGGCGGTGCCACGGTGTACCCGGGTGCACCGACGCTCGGCCAGCTCGCCCAGCAGGTCAAGGCGAAGCTCGGTGACACGCCGGTCACCACCATCGTCACGGACGACACCTACTGGAACGACGCCGACGCGTGGGACCCGACCTGGCCCGTCAGTGAACGGACGATCGGGTACCAGCCGAACGTCACCGCCCTGATGGTCGACGGCGACCGCGCGAACCCCGGTGCCGCGACGTCGCCCCGGTCCACCGACCCGGTCGGCCGGGCCGGAGCGCTCTTCCGCACGGCGCTCGCGAACGCCGGGGTCGTCGGAGCGGCGAACGCGCAGGTCGTCAAGCGGGCGACGACGAGCACGGACACGATCGCCACCGTGTCGTCGCAGCCGGTGTCGACGCTGATCGGCCAGATGATCCCGAACTCGGACAACACGCTCGCCGAGATGCTTGCGCGGATCTCGTCGAAGGAGTCCGGAGCGAACGGGTCCGCGGCGTCCCTGACGTCCGTCTACCAGGCCGCCCTGAAGTCGTACGGCGTGGACCCGTCCGGCATCGTCATCAAGGACGGCTCGGGCGAGAGCGCGGCGAACGCCGTCTCGCCGAACTTCGTCGCCCACCTCATGGTGCAGGTGCAGGAGGGGGCGAAGGGCCTCGGCACGCTCGCGGACGCGCTGCCGGTGTCCGGGCAGTCCGGAACGCTCGCCAGCCGGTTCACCGGGGCGAACGCGGTCGCCCGGGGCAAGGTGCACGCGAAGACCGGGTGGATCGACAGTGCGAACACCCTCGGCGGGTACATCGACGCCGCGGACGGGTCCCGCCTGACGTTCGCCTTCTACGCGATCGGGTCGTCGCGGGCGGCTGCGCTCCCGGCGCTCGACGCGGTCACCGCCGCCACCTACTCGTGCGGGAGCAAGCTCACCGGGTCCTGAGCCTGCGGGTGTTGGATGGCCGCATGGCCAGGGCACTCCTCATCGTCGACGTCCAGAACGACTTCACCGAGGACGGCGCGCTCGCGGTCGCCGGCGGGAGCGCACTCGCCGCGCGCATCACGGCGTTCCTCCACCGCCACGCCGAGGACGAGTACGACCTCGTGGTCGGTTCGCGGGACTGGCACCACGGCGACGACGACAACGGCGGGCACTTCGCCGGGGCGGAGGGGCCGGACTTCGTGCAGACGTGGCCGGTGCACTGCGTCGCCGGCACCCCGGGCGCGGAGTACAGCCCCGACCTCGACACCGAGTTCGTCGACGTCGACGTCTTCAAGGGGCAGGGACGTCCGGACTACTCGGCGTTCCAAGCGCAGACCGAGGACGGCGTGCTGCTGCCCGACCTGCTGACGGCCCACCACGTCACCACGGTCGACGTCATCGGCCTGACCACCGACCACTGCGTCCGCGCGTCGGCCTCCGACGCCCTGGCTGCCGGCTACGACGTCGCCGTCTACGAGGACCTGGTCGCCGGGGTCGACCCGGAGGCGAGCGCCCGGGCGCTCGAGGAACTGCGAGCGGCCGGCGTGCACGTCGACCGCAGCGACATGGACGAGGGGCTCGCGAACCCCGGAGGAGCAGTACTGTGACCGACACCACGACCCCCACGACCGCGCTCACCACGACGGTCGCGGACGACATCGTCTCCGTCGACGGCGTCCCCACCGGCCTCTTCATCGGCGGCAGCTGGCGGGCAGCGTCCGGCGGTGCCACGTTCCCCGTCCGTGACCCCTCGACGGGCGAGGTGCTCGCCGAGGTCGCCGACGCCACACCGGCGGACGGCATCGCGGCCCTGGACGCCGCGGTGGCGGCGCAGGACGACTGGGCGGCCACCCCGCCCCGGCAGCGCTCGGACCTGCTCCGGGCCGCCTTCGACCTCGTGCGGGAGCACACCGAGGACCTCGCCGCGCTGATGACGCTCGAGATGGGCAAGCCGCTCGCCGAGGCGCGCGGCGAGGTCACGTACGGCAACGAGTTCCTCCGCTGGTTCTCCGAGGAGGCCGTCCGCATCGGCGGCGACTACCGCACCAACCCGGAGGGCACCGGACGCGCGATCGTGCTGAAGCGCCCGGTCGGACCCGTGTACGCGATCACGCCGTGGAACTTCCCGCTCGCGATGGCGACCCGGAAGATCGGGCCCGCACTCGCGGCCGGCTGCACCGTCGTCGTGAAGCCCGCCGAGCTCACCCCGCTGACCACGCTGTTCCTCGTCGAGCTGTTCCGTCGGGCGGGGCTGCCCGACGGCGTGCTGAACGTCGTGCCGTCGCTCGACGCGAAGGCCCTGTCGGAGCCGATCATCGCGGACCGCCGGCTCCGCAAGCTGACCTTCACCGGGTCGACGCCCGTCGGCTCGGCGCTCCTGAAGCAGGCCGCCGACAACGTGCTGAAGACGAGCATGGAACTCGGCGGCAACGCCCCGCTCCTGGTCTTCGACGACGCCGACCTCGACACCGCGGTCGCTGCTGCGATGCTCGCGAAGTTCCGCAACGTCGGCGAGGCCTGCACCGCCGCCAACCGGTTCTTCGTGCAGGAGGGCATCGCGGACGCCTTCACGGCGGCGCTCACCGCGAAGGTCGACGCCCTGCGCATCGGCCGGGGGAGCGAGGAGGGCACCACGATGGGGCCGCTCATCGACGACCGTGCCGTCGACAAGGCCGCTCGGCTCGTCGACGACGCCGTCTCTCGCGGCGCCCGACTGGTCACGGGCGGACAGCGGGTGGACCGTCCGGGGACCTACTACGCACCGACCGTCCTCGACGGGGTCCGGCCCGGCTCGGAGATCCTGACCACGGAGATCTTCGGCCCCGTGGTCTCGATCACCCGGTTCGCCACCGAGGAGGAGGGCATCCGGCTCGCGAACGACACCGAGTTCGGGCTGGTCGCGTACGCCTACACCGAGGACTTCCGGCGGGGGCAGCGCCTGGCCGAGCGGCTCGAGACGGGGATGCTCGGGCTGAACACCGGCGTCGTGTCGAACGCGGCGTTCCCGTTCGGTGGCGTGAAGTCCTCCGGACTCGGCCGCGAGGGGTCGCACGAGGGCATCGAGGAGTACCTCGAGACCGTCTACGTGCTGACGCCGGACCCCTTCGCCGCCTGAGCAGACCGGCCGCCGGCCCCGGTCGGCCGCCGGCCCCGGCCGACCGCCTGCGCCGGCCGGGGACGCCCCGGTCTCAGACCAGCAGCTGGTGCTTCGCCAGGTCGCGGTACAGCGGCGTGGTCTCGACGAGCTCCGAGTGGGTGCCGACCCCGACGACCCGTCCGTGCTCGAGCACGACGATGACGTCCGAGTCGACCACGGTGGAGAGCCGGTGCGCGATGACGAGCAGCGTGCGGTCCTCGGCGACGGCGTCGATGGCGAGCCGCATCTTCTGCTCGTTCACCCCGTCGAGGGACGACGTCGACTCGTCGAGGAGCAGGATCGGGGGTGCAGCCAGCAGTGCGCGGGCGATCGCGAGGCGCTGCCGTTCGCCGCCGGACAGCATGACGCCGTCCTCGCCGACCTGGGCGTCGAGCCCGCGGGGGTCGCGGTGCAGGACCTCGCCGAGGTTCACGGCCTCGAGCACCCGGACGCAGTCGTCCTCGGTGGCGTCCGGTGACCCGAGCAGGAGGTTCGCCCGGATCGTGCCGGCCAGTACCGGGGCGTCCTGTTCGACGTAGCCGATCTGCCCGCGGAGCTCGGCACGGTCGAGCCCGCGGACGTCGACGCCGCCGAGCCGGATCACGCCGTCGGTCGGGTCGTAGAACCGTTCGATGAGCGCCAGGGTGGTGGACTTGCCGGCACCCGACGGGCCCACCAGGGCGACCCGCGACCCGCGCGGCACCCGGAAGGAGACGTCGTGGAGCACGGCCTGGTCCTCGGCGCCGGCGGCGTTGGTGTCCGGCGACGACGCGTACCGGAACGTCACGTGCTCGAAGGTGATGGCGTCGTCGGTCTCGACGGCGGCCGCGGTCCGGACGGCCCCGTCGTCCTGCGCCTCGGTCGGGAGGTGCAGGATCTCCTCGATGCGACCGAGTGCGCCGAGTGCCTGGGCGACGGCCACGACCGCGCCCATGGCCTGGCCGAGGGGCATGATCATCATGAAGAGCAGCAGGATGAACGTGATCAGCGTCGCGATCGTGATCGTGCCCGCGGCGACCTGGGCGCCACCGACGCCGAGCACGGCGATGAACGCCACCTGCATGACGATGCTCGCGACGGGGACGACGAACGCCGACATCTTCGCGATGTCGAGACCGCGCCGGTAGGCCTCGGTCGCGTGGCCGTCGACCTCGCCGACCTCGCGCTCGGTGGCCCCGGCGGCGCGGATGGTGCGCACGGCGCCGATGCCGCGCTCGACCGCGGCGGTGAGGTCGCCGACCTTCTCCTGCGCCTTCTTCGACGCGATGCGGATCCGGCGGCTCAGGCCACCCACGACGACGATGGCGACGAGCACGATGACGACCGTGATGCCGAGGAGCAGCGGGTCGATGATCGCCATCGCGATGACCGCACCGATGAAGGTCAGCGCGCCGCCGATCGACTCGATGAGCCCCTGCGTGAGCACTGCGCGGAGCAGGGTCGTGTCGCTGCCGACCCGGGACACGAGGTCACCGGTGCGACGGGTGTCGAACTCGGAGATCGGCAGGTTGAGGATGCGTGCGATGAGCTTGCGGCGTGTGGAGAGCACGACGCCCTCACCCGCGCGCTGGAGCAGGAAGTGCTGGACGCCGTTGAGGATGCCGGACACGAGCACGAGGGCCACGAGCGCCCACACGAGCATGCTGAGCGTGTTGCCGTGCTGCACCGCCGTGACCACCTGGTTCACGAGCAGCGGCTGCGCGAGGGACGCACCGGCGCCGAGGACGCTCAGCACGATGATCACGACCATCGCGGGCTTGTTCTCGAACAGGTAGCCCAGCAGCCGACCGAAGCTGGCCCGGGGGCCGTCGGTCTTCTTGGGTCGCGCGAAGGGGAGACTCATCGTGTTCCTAGTTTCTGCCGTACTTCTTGTGCACTGCCTGGCGACTGACGCCGAGCAGCGTCGCGATCTCCTGCCACGAGGCGCCGGCGTTCCGAGCGCGGCGTGCGGCGAGCTCTTCGGTCCGGTCGAGCTCGCGGCGGAGTTCGCGCACGCTGGCGAGGGCGGAGAACGGGTCGTCTCCGGAGGCTCCCGCGGCGAGGCTCGTGATGGTCGGTCGATCCACGTGTGTCAACCTACATTGACGCACCGACATGTGTCAACCTGAGTTGACGTGCGGACTCGGAACGACGAGTCCGACGTCGGACGACGTCGACATCGTCGTTCCGGGTCGGTGCGACGGGCAGGAACAGGACGGACGGGAGGCGCGGTACCAGCCGGCACCGCGCCTCCCGTCCGTCAGGAACGCGCGTTACGCGCGGACGTCCGCCGGGGCCGCGTCCGGCGCGCCCGACCGGTCCGCCTCGTCGAGCCCGGTGCCCTTCGTCTCGCGGACGAACAGCAGTGCGACGAGGGTGACCACCGCGGCGATCGTCAGGTACAGACCGACGAGGAAGATGTTCCCGTCCGCCTTCCACAGCGCCAGCGCGATCGTCGGGGCGAGCGACGCCCCGAGGATCGACGCGACGTTGTACGCGATCGCCGACCCCGTGTACCGGACGTTCGTCGGGAACAGCTCGGGCAGCAGGGCACCCATCGGCCCGAAGGTGAGCCCCATCAGCGACAGACCGACGATGAGGAACGTCACGACCGTGATCGGCCCGGTCGACGCCGCGAACCAGAACTGGAACGTGAGGCCGAACAGGGCGATGCCGATCGTCGTCGGGATGAGGGTGCGACGGCGCCCGAACCGGTCCGCCAGGATGCCGGCGACCGGGGTGAAGATGCCGAAGAACACGACGCCGATCATGAGCAGCGTGAGGAACTCGCCGCGGGAGTACCCGAGGCCGACCTTCGGGACGAGGGGACCCGCCTCGGCGCCGGTCGTGCCGTAGGACAGCGTGAACGTCGTCATGAAGTAGAAGAGCACGTAGGTCGCGACCATGCCGAAGGTGCCGACGATGAGCGGCTTCCACGAGGTGCGGAACACGCGTGCCAGCGGGAGCTTCGCCACGGTGCCCGACTCCTGGACGCCGCGGAACACGGTGGACTCGACGAGCTTGAACCGCACGTAGAGGCCGACGATCACGAGGACGGCGGAGAGCAGGAACGGGATGCGCCAGCCCCAGGCCTGGAAGTCCGGGTTCGGGGTGCCGTCGGCGCCGGCCGGCATCGCCGCGTTGATCGCGATGAACAGGCCGTTGGCGAGCAGGAAGCCGATCGGGGCGCCGAGCTGCGGCATCGACCCGAAGACGCCGCGCTTGCCCTTCGGTGCGTTCTCGGTCGCGAGGAGGGCCGCGCCGGACCACTCGCCACCGAGCCCGACACCCTGGGCGAAGCGCATCACGGCCAGCAGCACCGGTGCCCAGATGCCGATCGACGCGAACGTCGGCAGGCAGCCGATCAGGAACGTCGCGGTCCCCATCACGAGGAGCGAGGCCACCAGGGTCGCCTTGCGGCCGATGCGGTCACCGAAGTGGCCGAAGAGGACCGACCCGACCGGACGCGCGAAGAACGCGAGCGCGAAGGTGACGAACGAGGACAGCTGCGATGCCGTGGGGTCCTCGTTCGGGAAGAACAGCGTCGGGAAGACGAGGACGGCAGCGGTCGCGTAGACGTAGAAGTCGTAGAACTCGATGGAGGTGCCGACGAGGCTGGCGATCACGACGCGGGAGCGCGGATTGCCGGTGGTCTTCGGGGATGCGGGTGCCGGTGCGGCGGACATGGGGTGGGAGGACTCCGAGGGGGAGCGCTCGTGGGAGCGCGGCGGTCGTCCGGACGGCGGACACAGGTCGGTTCGCGCAGGGTGGCGCGGGCACCGATCGGGTGCGTTCGGATGGGGTGGGACCGCTTGTGACGGAAGCCCCCATCGTACGACAGATGTCGTGCACCTGCGAATCCGCCGAGAGCGGCGCCGCGCGGTCCGGTCAGCCGCGAGTGCTGCTGCCTGCCTCGAGGTGCGCCGGCAGCTGGTGCCCCATCCGGTCGCGCTTCGTGTCGAGGTAGGCGGCGTTCTGCGCGGAGATCCCGACGACGAGCGGCACGAGGCCCTCGACCGTGATGCCGTGCTCCTCGAGCTGTCGGCGCTTCTCCGGGTTGTTCGAGAGCAGTCGGACGCTCGTGATGCCGAGGTCGGCGAGGATGCCGGCGGCGCCACCGTACTCGCGGGAGTCGGCGGGCAGGCCGAGTGCGAGGTTCGCGTCCAGCGTGTCCAGGCCGTCCTCCTGCAGACGGTAGGCCTTGAGCTTGTTGATGAGGCCGATGCCGCGGCCCTCCTGCCCACGCAGGTAGATCACGACACCACCCTCGGCCGCGATGGTGTCGAGCGCGGCGTCGAGCTGCGGGCCGCACTCGCACTTCAGGGAACCGAAGGCCTCACCGGTCAGGCACTCCGAGTGCACGCGGACGAGCGCGCCGTCGCGCGGTACGGCGCCGTCCGGGCCGGTCCCGATGATCGCGACGTGCTCGGCGCTGGTCACGAGGTCGCGGTAGGCGCGCATCTCGAAGGTGCCGTGGGTCGTCGGGACGTTCGTGGACACCTCGAACTGGACCGGGCTCCCGGGCGTGGGGGAGGTGAGTGCGTCGGTCATGGGGTGCTCCGGTCGTTCTGGGGCCCCGCGTCACCGCGCACGTCCGCCGCCGGCCGGGTCGCCCGGTGGGGTCGTGCTCGGACCAGCAGGTCGGGGCCGAGGCTGGTGGTCGATAGTACGTCCAACTTCCGACGCTCGCCGATGCTTCCCACACCGACGTCACCGAGGGCGACGCGCGGACCGCCGAGCAGCACCGGGGCGAGGTACACGAGGTACTCGTCGACGAGGCCCGCCGCGACGAGCGCCGAGGCGACGGTGGGCCCGCCCTCGACGAACAGCGAGTGCACGCCGTGGTCGCGCAGCGCCCCGAGGGAGGCGGCGAGGTCGTGGCCGGGCAGCGTGACGAGTCCGCGGGGGTGTCGACGGACGGCGGCGTCCCGGGGCACCGGCCGGTCGCCGAACACCACGGGCAGCGGCTGGTCGGCGAGGAGCTCGCCGGCGTCGCCCCGCGCGGTGAGGCTCGGGTCGTCGGCGATCACGGTGCCGGTGCCGACGAGGACGGCGTCGTGTGCGGCCCGCTGCTCGTGGACGTGCTGGCGAGCGGCGGTGCCCGTGATCCACTGGCTCGTGCCGTCGGCGGCGGCCGCTCGACCGTCCAGGCTCGACGCCCACTTCACGGTGACCCACGGCCGACCCAGGCGGACGGACAGGAGCCAGCGTTCGAGGAACGCCTCGGCCTCGGCCGCGAGGACCCCCGGGACGACCTTGACGCCCGCCGCGCGGAGCCGGTCGGCGCCGCCGTGCGCGTGTGCGCCGGGGTCGTCGATCGCGTAGACGACCCGGCCGATGCCGGCCTCGATGAGGGCCACGGCGCAGGGCCCGGTGCGGCCGGTGTGGTTGCACGGTTCGAGCGTGACGACGGCGGTGGCACCGCGCAGCGCCTCGGCGGGCAACTTCGCCATCGCGTCGACCTCGGCGTGCGGGGTGCCGGCGCCCTTGTGCCAGCCCTCGGCGAGGACGTCACCGGCGGGGGAGAGGATGACCGCCCCGACCCGGGCGTGGTCGCCGACCGCGGGGCCGAGCGCGGCGAGTTCGAGGCCGCGGCGCATGGCGCGGACCTCCGCCGGGGACGCCGTCGGCGCGGGTGTGCTGGTCACGGTCCGAGACTACCGGCGCGGGGTCGGTGACGTGTCATCGGCGTGTCCCCCGTCAGCGAACGACGCCGCGGGCCACGGGAGGTCCGACGCGGGGGCGCCGTCGGCGCGCCGGAGTCCCTGCCAGGCCGACGTCGGCCCGCCGTCACGACCGGGGATGCGGGCCTCGCCGATCCCGGTGTACGAGAACCCCGCCGCACGGGCGACGCTCGCCGAACCGGTGTTGCCGACGTAGCACTCCCAGTACACGTCGGGAGCGCCCTGCTCGAACGCCCAGTCGACGACCAGCCCGACGGCGTCGTGCACGAGCCCGGCACCGCGGGCCGACGGCGCGAGCCAGAAGCCGAGGTCGCGGCCCGCGGTGCGGTACCCGATGACCCCCTCGAGCCAGGTCGACCCCGTCCGGCGGATCGCCCAGGTGTACTCGCGGTCGGACGCCCAGCCGGGCCCGACCAGGGCGTCGACGAACCTGCTCGCGTCGCGCGGGGTGTACGGCGTCGGCACGGTGGTCCAACGCACGATCGCCGGGTCCTGGCACGCCTCGGTGATCGCCGCCGTGTCCGCCCGGGTCGGCACGTCGAGGTGCACCCGGGCGGACGTCAGCGTGACGGGCAGCACGGTCGTCGCGGGCGGGTCAGCGGCGGGCGCGGGGGACGAACCCGATGCGCTCGTAGACCTTCGCCAGGGTCGCCTCGGCGATCGACTCGGCGCGCGCCGCCCCGACCTCGAGCAGACGGTCCAGCTCGGCCGGGTCGTCGAGGAGCTCCAGCGTGCGGGCACGCACCGGCTCGAGCTCGGCCACCACGGCATCGGCGACCTCGCCCTTCAGGTCGCCGTAGCCCTTGCCCTGGAACGAGGTCTCGAGGTCGGCGACCGGCGTGCCGGTGAACGCGGACAGGATGGAGAGCAGGTTCGTCACACCCGGCTTCGCCTGCCGGTCGGCCCGGATCTCGCGCTCGGTGTCGGTGACGGCCGAACGGATCTTCTTCGCGGTGCGCTTCGGGTCGTCGAGCAGCCGGATGAGGCCGTTGTCGGACGCGGCCGACTTGCTCATCTTGCTCGTCGGGTCCTGCAGGTCGTAGATCCGGGCGGTGTCCGTGAGGATCCGGGCCTCCGGCACGACGAACGTGTCGCCGAACCGCGAGTTGAAGCGTCCGGCGAGGTCGCGGGTGAGTTCGACGTGCTGCCGCTGGTCGTCGCCGACCGGGACGACCTTCGTGTCGTAGAGCAGGATGTCCGCGGCCATCAGGATCGGGTAGGTGAAGAGCCCGACCGAGGCGGCCTCGGCGCCCTGGCGCGCCGACTTGTCCTTGAACTGGGTCATCCGGCTGGCCTCACCGAACCCGGTGAGGGTGTTCAGCACCCACGCGAGCTCGGCGTGCGCCGGCACGTGCGACTGCACGAAGAGGGTGGCCCGCTCCGGGTCGATGCCCGAGGCGATGTACTGCGCGGCGGTCGCACGCGTGTTGGCCCGGAGCTCGGCCGGGTCCTGCGGGGAGGTGATCGCGTGCATGTCGACGACGCAGTAGATGGCGTCGTGGTCGTCGAGCAGCGTCCTCCACTGCATGAGCGCGCCGATGTAGTTGCCGAGGTGGAGCGAACCGGCCGACGGCTGGATGCCCGAGAAGATGCGGGTCGAGGTCATGGTGAGTCCTGTGCTGGGGAGCGTTCGGGGGAAGTCAGAGTTCGTAGTCGACGACCACGGGGGCGTGGTCGGACCATCGCTGGTCGTACGCCGCGGCGCGGTCGACCGTGTACTCCGTCACCGTGGCGGCGAGGTCGGGCGTGGCCATCTGGTAGTCGATGCGCCAGCCGGTGTCGTTGTCGAACGCCTGGCCGCGCCAGGACCACCACGTGTACGGCCCCTCGACGTCGCCGGCCTGCGCACGCCCGACGTCGACCCAGCCGAGCCCGGGGCCCGTCGAGCCGTCGGCGCCCTCGACCTCGGTGCCCTGTTCGCCGAAGAAGCGCGAGAAGTAGGCACGCTCACGGGGCAGGAAGCCCGCCCGCTTGACGTTGCCCTTCCAGTTCTTGATGTCGCGCTGGTCGTGCCCGACGTTGAGGTCGCCGACGACGACGGCGAGCGGGTTGTGCTCGCGGAGCTCGGGCAGGCGCTCCGTCATCGCGTCGAGGAACTTCCACTTCTCGTCCTGCTTCGGGGTGTCGACCTCGCCCGAGTGCACGTACGTGGAGACGACCGTGACGGTGGTGCCGCCGATCTCGTAGTCGGCTTCGAGCCAGCGGCCCGCCGAGTCGAAGTCGTCCGGTCCGAGGGCGACCCGGTGCACGTGGGCACCGTGGCGGGAGGCGATCGCGACGCCGGCGCGTCCCTTGGCGGTCGCCGGGTCGTGCACGATGTCCCACTCGTCGCCGAGGAGCGCCGCCAGGTCGTCGCTCGACGCACGGACCTCCTGCAGGGCCAGCACGTCGACGTCACGCGTGGCGAGCCAGTCGCCCATCCCCTTGCGGAAGGCGGCGCGGACGCCGTTCACGTTGACGGATGCGAGGCGCAGGCGTGTCATGCAGAACACCCTATCGGCGGCCGGGGACAGGCCCGCGCCGGGCCGTCGGGCGGTACTTCCTGAGCAGGAACGGTCGAGTTGCGCGGGGCGAGCCGACCATTCCTGCTCACCATGCGCCGGTGGTCGCGACGCGACCATGGACAGACGGGAGGCGCGGTGCCGTCCGGCACCGCGCCTCCCGTCCGCCGGTGGTCGCGTCAGGCCGCGTCGTGGTCCGTCTTCAGGAACTCGACCAGGCTGTCCGCGGTCGTCTCGGCGTCGTCGCCGTTCACCGTGAGCGTGACCTCGTCGCCGTTCTCGATGCCGAGCCCGAGGAGGGCGAGGATGCTGCCGGCGTTCCCGGACTTGTCGCCCTTCGCGATCGTGACCTGGTGGCCGGACGCCGTCACGGTCTGGACGAAGAGTGAGGCGGGGCGGGCGTGCAGACCGGACGCGCTGGCGACGGTGACGGTGCGGGTGGCTTCGGACATCGATTGACTCCTCGTCGATGGGTGGTGCGCTCATGGTAGCGAGCGCGGTGTGGGTGGGTGCTGGGTGGTCGGCGGGGTGTGCGGTCAGTCCCGGCCGGGCCAGAAGACCTCGGTGCCGGCGGCCTCGACCTCGCGGACGAGGTCGGCGTTCACGCCCGGGTCGGTGATGATCGTGTCGATCGCGGCGAGCGGTGCGACGCGACCGAACTCCTCGCGACCGAACTTGGTGTGGTCGGCGAGCAGGATGCTCCGTCGTGCGGACTTGATCATGGCGGACTTCACGGCGGCCTCGGCCATGTTGTGCGTCGTCAGGCCGCGCTCCGGGGTGATCCCGTTGATGCTGATGAAGGCGACGTCGACGCTCACCATCCCGATGAGCTGGTGCGTCCACGTGCCGACGCCGGCGAGCGAGTCGCTCCGGATGTTGCCCCCGAGCAGGTGCAGGTCGATGCCGGGGCGGTTCGCGACGGCCATCGCCACCGGCAGGGAGTGCGTCACGACGGTGAGACCGCGGTCGGTGGGGAGCATCTCGGCGAGGCAGATCGTGGAGGTCCCGGCGTCGATCATCACGGAGCCGTTCTCGGGCAGTTCGCCGAGTGCGGCCTCTGCGATCACCATCTTCTCGGCTTGGTTGATGCCGCCACGGTCGCCGACGCCCGGGTGCAGGGTGATCCGCTCGACGGGGATCGCGCCCCCGTGTGCGCGTCGGACGAGGCCACGGCGTTCGAGGCTCGTGAGGTCGCGGCGGATGGTCTCCGGTGTGACCTCGAGCAGCTCGGCCAGGTCCTTGACGTCGACCCGGCCCTGGGCACGCGCCTGTTCGACGATGCGCTGGTGGCGCTCGGGTGCGTACATCGGGGCCTCGTCGTCTCGGGTTTCGGGTTTCGGGTGTCGGGTGGGCGGGGGAGTCGGGTCGGAACGGACACGACCGGACACGTCCTCGGCGGATCCGACCGGAACGGATCGGCCGCCAGACGCAAACGGGCATCTGTTTCTGCATTTTTATCCCCGGATGTGTTTGTTTGTCAACGCGGATCGGGGTATGGTGCTGCTCAAGCCGCACGGGCGGGGTCCCTTCCGTGCTGCTGCGCACCGAACGAACCACCCCACCGCAAGCGCGTGTGAGATGAAGGAGTCTCGAATGTCCGAACTGCTCGGAACCGGCGTCGGCCGTGGCGTCGCCCACGGCCCCGTGCTCCGGATGGCGGACCCGCTCGGCGAACCGTCCACCGCACCGCTCGAGGGCTCGGCGGACGACGCGAAGCAGGCCGTCGCCTCGGCGATCGCCGCGGTGGCGGAGGACCTCAACAAGCGCGGGCAGCTCGCCGGCGGCGACGCCCAGGCCGTGCTCGAGGCGCAGGCGCTGATGGCGCAGGACCCGACGCTGCTCGACGACGTGCACGCCCGCATCGACGGCGGCACGAACCCGGAACGCGCCGTGCACGAGGCGTTCGCGCAGTTCCGCGACCTGCTCGTCGGCATGGGCGGCTACATGGGGGAGCGCGCGGCCGACCTCGACGACGTCGCGCAGCGCATCGTCGCGAAGCTCCGCGGGGTGCACGCCCCGGGCGTCCCCGAGTCGGACACCCCCTTCGTGCTCGTCGCCCGCGACCTCGCGCCGGCCGACACCGCACTCCTCGACCTCGACAAGGTCCTCGCACTCGTCACCCGCGACGGCGGACCGACCTCGCACACCGCGATCCTGGCCCGCGCCAAGGGCATCACCGCGATCGTCGGCGTGACCGGCGCCGACGACCTGTCGGACGGCACCGTCGTCGTCGTCGACGCCGCAGCCGGCACCGTCGTGACCGACCCCTCCGCGGAGCTCGTCGCCGACGTCGAGCAGCGCATCGCCGACCGTCGTGCCGCTGCCGCCGCACCGCTCACCGCCGGTGCCCTGGCCGACGGCCACACCGTGCCCCTGCTCGCGAACCTCGGCAGCCCCGCCGACGCCGCGGGTGCCGTTGCCCTCGGTGCGGAGGGCGTGGGGCTCTTCCGCACCGAGTTCCTCTTCCTCGACTCGCCGAAGGCCCCGACCGTCGACGAGCAGAAGGCGTCCTACAAGCAGCTGCTCGAGGCGTTCCCCGGCAAGAAGGTCGTCGTGCGCGCGCTCGACGCCGGCGCCGACAAGCCGCTGCCGTTCCTCACCGACAAGGACGAGGAGAACCCGGCCCTCGGCCGTCGCGGGCTCCGCGCGCTCCGCAACCACCCCGAGGTGCTGCGCGACCAGCTCACCGCGCTCGCACAGGCCGACGCCGAGACCGAGGCCGACCTCTGGGTGATGGCCCCGATGGTCGCCGACGCCGAGGAGACCGAGTACTTCGTCGACCTGGCGCGCGAGCTCGGCATCCGCACCGCCGGCGTGATGGCCGAGGTCCCCTCGCTCGCGCTGATGGCCGAGCAGGTGTTCACCTCCGCCGACTTCGTGTCGATCGGCACGAACGACCTCACCCAGTACACGATGGCCGCCGACCGCATGCTCGGCACCGTCGCGTCGTACCAGGACCCGTGGCACCCCGCCGTGCTCCGCCTCGTCGCGCAGCTCGGTACCGCCGGGTCGTCCGCGGGCAAGGCCGTCGGCATCTGCGGCGAGGCCGCTGCCGACCCGCTGCTCGCCGTCGTCCTCGTCGGCCTCGGCGCCACCACCCTCTCCATGACCCCCGCGGCCCTGGCCGACGTGCGCGCCGAACTCGGTCAGCACACGCTCGAACAGGCCCGCGAGATGGCACAGGCGGCACTCGCCGCGAGCACGGCGGCGGCCGCGAAGTCCGCCGCGGCCGCGGTGCACGCCGCCTGAGCCACCCCGAGCACCACCCGACCCAGCACCACCCCTCACACAGCAGCAGCACCTCACAGAAAGTCACCGCACATGACAACGTCGTCCGTTGCAGCGCCCGACGCTCCCGCGAAGTCGCGGGGCGGCGCACGCGTCGCCGTTCAGAAGTTCGGCACGTTCCTCTCCGGCATGGTGATGCCCAACATCGCGATCTTCATCGCGTGGGGCCTCATCACCGCGTTCTTCATCGAGACCGGCTGGACGCCCGTTGGCGTCCTCGGCGGCTTCGGTGAGACGAACGGGGTCGCCAACATCGGTCTCGTCGGCCCGATCCTGACCTACCTCATCCCGCTCGCGATCGCCTTCCAGGGTGGCCGGATGGTCTACGAGACCCGCGGTGCCGTGGTCGGTTCGATCATGGCCATGGGCGTCATCATCGGTGCGAACGGCACGATCATGATCCTCGGCGCGATGATCTGCGGTCCGCTCGGTGCGTACCTGATCAAGCAGATCGACAAGATCTGGGACGGTAAGATCCGGCCCGGCTTCGAGATGCTCGTGAACAACTACGCGGCCGGCATCCTCGGCTTCGCGCTCGCGCTCATCGGCTTCTTCTGGCTCGCGCCGCTGTTCAAGCTCATCGCCGAGGGCCTCGGCGCCGCGGTGAAGTTCCTCGTCGACAGCTCGCTGCTGCCGCTCGCCAGCGTCATCATCGAGCCGGCGAAGGTGTTCTTCCTGAACAACGCCATCAACCACGGCGTGCTCGACCAGCTCGGTGCACAGCAGGTGCAGGAGTCCGGCAAGAGCATCCTGTTCCTGCTCGAGGCGAACCCCGGCCCGGGTCTCGGCATCCTCCTCGCCTTCACCTTCTTCGGTGTCGGCATCGCCCGCTCGACCGCTCCCGGCGCGATCCTCATCCAGTTCTTCGGCGGCATCCACGAGATCTACTTCCCGTACGTGCTGCAGAAGCCGGTCCTGTTCATCGCCGTCATCCTCGGCGGTGCGACGGGCGTCGCGACCAACGTCGCCTTCCACTCCGGTCTCGTCGCCCCGGCGTCGCCCGGTTCGATCATCGCGGTCCTCACGGCCACCGCGAAGGACAGCTACGTCGGTGTCATCCTGTCGGTCGTGCTCTCCGCGGCGGTCACGTTCGCGGTGGCGTCCTTCTTCCTCATCGCGAGCCGCAAGCGCGACCTCGCGAACGGCGGCGGCGACATGAGCGCCGCGATGGCGAAGCTCCAGGCCAACAAGGGCCGCGACGTGAACGCCGCGACCGCGGGCCTGCTCGGCAACAACTCCCCGGCGAACGAGGAGGAGGCCGAGGCCTCGCTCGGCGGTGTCGGCTCCGGCACCACCACTGCGACCCGGGTCGAGCACGTCGTGTTCGCCTGCGACGCCGGCATGGGGTCGAGCGCGATGGGCGCCAGCGTCCTCCGCAACAAGGTGAAGAAGGCGGGCATCGAGGGCGTCACGGTCGTCAACAAGGCGATCGCGAACCTCGACGGCACCGAGGACCTCATCATCACGCAGGAGGAACTGACGGACCGCGCGAAGCAGAAGAACCCGAACGCGCAGCACGTCTCCGTCGGCAACTTCATGAACGCGCCGCAGTACGACGAGGTCGTCGAACAACTCAAGAACCAGTAACGCAGTGCAGTATCGGAGGGGACGGGCCACGGCTCGTCCCCTCCACACGTCCACGACGTCACGTCACGAAGCAAGGAGAACCCCCGATGCCCGTCCTGCAGGAGAGCCAGATCCGCATCCACACCGAGGACACCGCGCCGACCAAGTCGGAGGCGATGAAGGAGGCGGCCGAGATCCTCGAGGCTGCAGGCGCGGTCACCGCGGACTACTACCCGGCGATGCTCGAGCGTGAGAAGAGCGTGTCCACGTACATGGGCAACTTCCTCGCGATCCCGCACGGCACGAACGACGCGAAGGACGCCATCAAGTCCTCGGCGCTGTCGTTCATCCGCTACGCCACCCCGATCGACTGGGACGGCAACCCGGTGCGCTTCGTCGTCGGCATCGCGGGCGTCAACAACGAGCACCTCGACATCCTGTCGAAGATCGCGATCGTGTTCTCCGACGAGGACGAGGTCCAGAAGCTGACCGACGCCCCCGACACCGCGGCGATCCTCTCGATCCTCGGCGAGGTCAACGAGTGAGCACCGGTACCGCCGTCCACTTCGGCGCGGGGAACATCGGCCGCGGCTTCGTCGGGCTGCTCCTGCACGAGGCCGGGTACGAGGTCGTCTTCGCCGACGTCGCCGCCCCGCTCATCGACGCGTTGGCCGCTGCGGACTCGTACACCGTGCACGAGGTCGGGGCGGACGCGCGGGACCACGAGGTCACGAACTTCCGTGCGCTGAACAGTGCTCAGGACGAGTCCGCCGTCGTCGCCGAGATCGCGACGGCGTCGATCGTCACCTGCGCCGTGGGCCCGAACGTGCTCAAGTTCATCGCCCCGGTGATCGCCGCCGCACTGCAGCAGCGCGACGCCGACGCCGCGCCGATCGCCGTGATGGCCTGCGAGAACGCCCTCAACGCGACGGACCGCCTCCGTGAGTTCATCGTCGACGCACTGCCGAGCGACGTGCGCGACCGAGCCCTCGCGAAGGCCGTGTTCGCGAACACCGCGGTGGACCGGATCGTCCCGGCACAGCCCGAGGGCGCCGGACTCGACGTCACGGTGGAGACCTACTTCGAGTGGGCGATCGACCGCACCCCGTTCGGTGGCAGCGAGCCGGAGATCCCCGGTGCGCACTACGTCGACGGCCTCGCAGCCTCGATCGAGCGCAAGCTGTTCACGGTGAACACCGGCCACGCCACGGTCGCCTACCACGGCTTCCTCGCGGGGGCGGACAAGATCTCCGACGCCATCGCGATCCCGGCGGTCCGCTCCGAGCTCGAGTCGGTGCTCGCCGAGACGAGCGACCTGCTGGTCCGCCGGCACGAGCTCGACCCCGAGGTGCACCGCGCCTACGTGCAGGCGATCATCGGCCGGTTCGAGAACCCGCACCTGCCGGACACCGTGACCCGCGTCGGTCGGCAGCCGCTCCGCAAGCTGTCCCGCGACGAGCGGTTCGTCTCCCCGGCCGCCGCCCTCGCCGAGGACGGCACGGAGCCGACCGCGCTGCTCGACGCGATGGGCGCGGCGCTGAGCTTCGACGTCGCGGACGACGAGCAGAGCGTCGAGCTGCAGGCGCTGCTCCGGTCCGACCGGACCGACGGTGCCGTGGTGACCGAGATCACCGGGCTCGACGAGCAGCACCCGCTGCACGCCGCGTTCGCGGAGCGGGTGCGTTCCGCCCGCGCCTGACGTCCCCACGAGACGGACGGGAGGCACGGTGCCAGCTGGCACCGTGCCTCCCGTCCGTTGCGGCTCGCGTCACCAGCCGAGGGCGGCCAGGAGCTCCGACACCGTCGTGATCGTGGGCCGGCCGAGCTCGGCGACCTCGATCCGGCCCGGCCGGCCGAGCGCGCGGTCCGCGCGCAGCACGGACACCGCGGCGATCCCGGTGTCCCGCACCGGCCGGACGTCCACCGTCGCCGGCCTCGTGGTTCGGTCCACGAGCACCGCGACCGAGCGGCCGAGCAGCGACGGGTCGGGGGCCTCGGCGATCGACGCGAGTGCCGCACGCACGTCCGCCGTCCCCTCGGCGGTGGCGCGGCCCACCACGACGAGGCAGGTCTCCGGGGTCGAGGCGAGCGCAGCCGCCGGTCCGACGTGCGCACCCATGTCGTGCACGGTGACGCGGGTGGTCGCGGGCTCGAGCGAGGGCAGTCGCGCGGCGAGTTCGCCGCCGGAGTGGTCGGTCGCCTGCACGACGACACCGAGCCGACCACCGATCGCGTCCGCGAGCAGCGCCGCGACGGTGGTCGTCCCCGTGCCGCCGGCGACGCCGGTGACGATGACCGTCCGGGCACGCTGCAGCGCTGCACGACGTGATCCGGGCATCGGGGGGAGCGGGGCGGACGTCGGGGGGAGGTCGCTCACGAGCCGTCCTCCACGAGCACCTGCGCGCCGGTCGCGGCGGCGAAGCCCCGTGCGATCTCGACGCCGACGTCGCCGGCCGCACCCCACGGGGCCCACGCCTCGGTCCACCAGACCGGGACGGCGACTGTCGACCAGGGCGCCAGCCGCGCCAGCTCGGACGGGTTCTCGACGAGCTCCGGGACCTGCACGCTGAGCACGGCGTGGCCCCGGCGGTCGACGACCTCGGTCACCGCACCCCCGTCGAGCGTCCGGACCCGGAGGTCCGGGGCGACGTCCGCACCGGCCTCCACGAAGTGGGCGAACTCCGGGGCGTTCGCGGACAGGATGAGGACGTCACGGGGCATCGACGGCTCCCTTCGGGTCGAGGACGGTCGTCTGGCCGGCTGTGTCCGCCCGCACCGGCGTGGCCGCGGGGGCCGACGGGAAGTGCGCCACCTGCACGATGCGCGGTGCGGTGCCACGACGCACGAGTCGGCCGCGTCCGGGTGGGAACTGCTCGGCGTACACCTTCGGGAACACCTGGCCCTCCGAGCGTTCCCCACTGAGCACGAGCCCGGTGGCACCGGAGTCGCGGACGGACTGGATCACCGTGTCGTACATCGCCCGGGCGGCGCCCGCGACCGGTCGGGTGAGCACGACGTGCAGCCCGAGGTCGCGCGCGGACGGCAGGTAGGGCATGAGCGGCGCGAGCGGGTCCGTCCCGGCCGAGGCGACGATGTCGTAATCGTCGACGAGCACCACGATGCGCGGCCGCGGACCGGTCGACGTCCCGGCGGCACGCTGTTCGAGCTCGGCGGCGATGGCGGCCGCGAGCCCTCGGGCGTCCCGGCCGTTCGCCGCGTGCCCGCCGAGGAAGTCGTCCGGGGTGCCGGCGGCCGCGCCGCCACGGACGTCCATGAAGGCGAGCACGAGCTCGTCCGGCGTCGACCGTTCCATGAACCCGGCGGCGAGCCCGCGCAGGAGCGCCGTCTTGCCGCTCGCGGTGTCGCCGAACACGAGCAGGTGCTGGTCGACGGACGGGTCGAACGCCACGAAGTCCATCGTGTCCTGCCGCAGGGCGAACGGCACCGTGTTCGGGGTGGCGAGCGCATCCGGCAGCTCGGTCGGGTCGAACGACTCCGGGAGCAGGCGGATCGGTGCCGCCGCCGGACCGCCCCAGCTGTCGGCGACGCGCTGGGCGAGGGCGGCGAGCTCGTCGCCGACCGCCCCGTCGTCCACGTCGTCGAGGACCGGGAGCGCGACCTGGCCGAACAGCTCGTCGCCGGTCAGCACGCGACCCGGCTCGCCGGACTTCAGGGTGGCGGCCGCCGCGCGGGCGATGGTGGAGTCGGCGGGGTCGTTGAGCCGCAGTTCGAACCGCTGGCCGATGAGCGGCTGGTTCGCCAGACGCAGCTCGTTCCACCGGGTGAGGGCGACGACGACGTGGATGCCGAAGCTGCCACCGCGCTGCAGCAGGTCCCCGAAGGCGTC
Source organism: Curtobacterium sp. SP.BCo (assembly GCF_051903265.1). Classification (GTDB taxonomy): domain Bacteria; phylum Actinomycetota; class Actinomycetes; order Actinomycetales; family Microbacteriaceae; genus Curtobacterium. Next base: position 3,002,196 of record NZ_CP194337.1, on the reverse strand, counting down.
CTCGAGCTCCTCGAACTCGGTGCGCATCACGCCGAAGCCGTCGACGAGCAGCACCACGTCGGCCGAACCGAGCTCGGGCACCCGTCCGGCGGCGTGCCGGGTGCGGAGCATCGTGAGCGAGTCGATCCCGTGGTCGCGGAACACCCGCTCACGGAGCCGGATCATCGCCTGCAGCTCCTCGACGAGGCGCAGCAGTCGGTTCCGGTCCGCGCGGGTGGCGACGCCGCCCACGTGCGGGAAGCCCTCGATGCGCCCGAGCCCGCCGCCGGCGAGGTCCATGCCGTAGACGCTGACCTGCCGTGGGGTCGTCGTGAGCGCGATCGACGCCGCGACCGTGCGCAGGAAGGTCGTGCGGCCGGAACCGGGCGCGCCGATCACCGCGACGTGGCCGCCGCCCTGCGTGAGGTCGAGCAGCCACGGGCGCTGCCGCTGCCGTGCCGGGTCGTCGAGCAGCCCGATCGGCACCGTGATCCCGCTGCCCGCGGTGGCCGCGTTCGGGTCGAGCACGGCACCGAGCGCGAGCCGCGTCGGCAGCGGCGGGAGCCAGACGGGCGTCGTCGCGCGGTCACCGCGGCCGAGCCGTTCGACCGCCTCGTCCACGACGCTCCGGCCGACGTCGGGCGTCTCGAGGATCGCCTCGCCGGGCTCGTCGTCCTCGGACGCGAGCGTGTTGTACACCGGCAGCTCGAACGGTTCCGGGGCGGTGTCGGCCGACGACACCGCAATCGCGGCCGCGGGGGTCGCGTCCTCGACCGGGCCGGACACGTAGCCGGAGCGGAAGCGGGTGTAGACGCTGGTGTCGACCTTGAGGTACCCGTACCCGGGCACGGCCGGCAGGTGGAAGGCGTCCCCGGTGTCCAGGACGACCTGGCTCTCGGCCTCCGAGAACGTGCGGAGTCCGAGCCGGTACGACAGGTACGTGTCCAGCCCGCGGAGCTTGCCGGCCTCGATGCGCTGGCTGGAGAGCAGCAGGTGCACGCCGATGGACCGACCGATGCGGCCGATCATCAGGAGCAGGTCGACGAACTCCGGTTCGGCGGTGAGCAGCTCGCCGAACTCGTCGATGACGAGCACGAGGTGCGGCATCGGTGGGAGCTCGGGCCGGTGCGTCCGCAGTTCACGGTAGTGCGTGATCGACGGCGCAGCCCCGGCGTCGCGGAGCATCTCCTGTCGGCGGCGGACCTCGCCGGCGATGGACGCCCGGGCACGCCGGGTGAGCTGGGGGTCGTCGGCGAGGTTGTCGATGAGGCCAGCGACGTGCGGCAACCGTGCGAACGGTGCGAACGCGGCGCCGCCCTTGTAGTCGACGAGGATCATCGCGAGGTCCTCCGGCGGGTGCGACACCGCGAGCCCGAGGACGAGCGTGCGGAGCATCTCGCTCTTGCCGGAGCCCGTCGCCCCGATGCAGATGCCGTGCGGCCCCATGCCGAGCTGCGCCGACTCCTTGAGGTCGAGCAGCAGCGGGGCACCGAAGTCGTCGACGCCGATCGGCACGCGCAGGAAGTCCCGCGGCGCCCGGGGTCGCCAGGTCCGGTCCGGGTCGATGGTGGTGACGTCGTCGACACCGAGCAGGTCCGTGACGCCGATCGCCGCGGACGACTCGGCGCGTTCCTCGGCGTCGGCGGAGAGCCGCAACGGTGCGAGGGCACGGGCGACCGCGGTGACGAGGGACGGCGCGACCGGGTCGCACACGGCGGCCTGGACGGGGGCCGGCTCGCCCTCCGCGACGTCGCGGGCGTCGACGATCTCGAGCGAGGTCGTCGTGGCCCCGGTCGTCGCACCGGTTCCGGCGGCGACGGGCGTCGACCGTGCCGTCACGCGCACCCGCACGTCGGACGGCTCGTGCAACCGGTCCGCGACGAGGTGCACGACCGTGATCCGGAGGTCCTCCGGTCGGGTCTCGCCCTCGGGCAGGGCCAGCGGGACCGCCACGCTGCCGTGCTCGTCCGCGAAGACCACCAGACGCGGCAGGTCGCTGCGCTTGCCGGAGTCACCCGACCGCCGCCACATCGCCGCGGTCCGGGCTCGTTCGCCGAGCTCGCCGGCCAGCGCCCGAGCGAGGGTCGGGACGTCCTCGGCCACCCGCCGTGCCCGCAGCGGCCCGTCGAAGGTGCGCTCCATCCGGGCGTGCGGGAGCAGGTCGAACCAGTCCCAGTCGTCGGCGCGTTCGGCCGGGAACGCCGCCGCGAGGTGCAGGTCCTCGGGCGCGTGCAGTGCGGCGAGCTGCGCGACGAGGGCACGGGCCACGTCGAGCACGGCCGCCCGGTCGCCGACCACCGAGACGTCGCCGGCGTCGTCGAGCCGGAGCGCGATCGGCATCGCGTGCACCGTGCCGTAGTGCTCCGCCACCTGCTCGAGTTCGGCGAGCATGAGCGGGTCCAGGGGCTGCACCGGGTTCTGGTCCGGCGGGACCGCCAGGTCGAGCCACCCGACGTCGCCGGACCCGACCCGGACGCGCAGGAAGTCGGCGTGCGCACGGCGTCGTTCCCAGAGTCGGGCGGGGTCGCCGACGAGCCGGGGGAGCGTCTCCGGCGCGGGGTCGACGTGCTCGGCGCGTTCACGGACGGCGGTCGTCCGGGCCCGTAGGTCACCGCGGAGTTCCTCGAGGTAGTCCAGGTACCGCTCGCGCTGGGTGCGTCGGTTGCGGACCGCGTTGCCGCGCTGCGTGAACGCCATGCCGAGGCCGCCGACCAGCGCCACCACGAAGACCAGGGCGGCGACGACCATGAGCACCGGGTTGTTGCCGCGCAGCACGACCATCATCACGACGGACGAGATCGCGCCGACGACCGGCAGCAGTGACTGCAGCGGGATGCCCCCGCTCGGTCCCTCGGGCAGCTGGGGCGGTGGCGCGAGCTGCTCCGCGTCGGGACGGACGAGCGGTGTGGAGACCCGCGCGGGCCGGTGCACGATCCGGTTCACCGGGACACCTCCGGGGTGGTGGCGGTCGCGGTGGGCCGACGGTCGACGGCGGCGTCCACCAGTGCCGCGGTGAGCTGGATGAGGGCGATGCGCGAGGCCGTGGGGCGGTCGCCGCCGCGGGTGGTGCTCGGGTCGTTCGGGATCGGGTGCACGGCGTGCCCGGGCCAGTCCGCGGCGGTGCGTGCGGCACGCAGTCCCGCACCGGTCGTGTCGACGGGCACCACGATCACCCGGGAGCCGGGCGCGTGTCGGCGGATCGCGTCGGCGTGCGCGACCCCTTCCTCGACCGACGGACGGTCCGGTCCGGTGACGAGCGCGACGACGTGCGCGTCCGCCGCGACCGCGCCGAGGTCGACGAACGGGCTGCGGGAGCCCCAGTCGCCGACGACGACGTCGAAGAAGCGGGCGATCGGGTCCACGGCGTCGGTCCAGTCGGCGGGTGCCGCCTGGCGGGACGCCAGGCTCGGGTCGCCGGTGCGCAGCACGTGCAGCCCGGCGGACGTCACCGCCAGCCCGTCGGTCGCGTCCCAGGACGTCCGTGCGGCACTGCGCCGCTCCGAGGGCGGCGTCGGTCCGGTCCGGTCCGCGCCGGCGTGCGCGGCGAACGACCGCGTGCCGGCCGCGCCGTCCACACCGAGCACCCGACCGGACCGTCGTCGCGCGAGCACGGTGGCGATCGCGGCGGCCGTCGCGGAGCACCCGGTGCCGCCGCGCAGCGACGCGAAGGCGATCCGTCGGCTCGTCGGCACGCCCTGCCGGATCGCCCGGTGTGCGTCGTCGAGCTCGCGGGCGCCCCCGGCCACGCTGCCGAAGAACGCCCGTCCGAGTGCGGGGACCACGTCGTCGAAGAGCCGCATGGTCAGAACGTCTCCAGGAGTGCGGCGAACAGGCCGAACGTGCCGAGGAGCAGGGGCAGCATGACGACGACCGCGATGGTCTCCAGCACGTTGCCGAGCGACCGCAACCGGGCACGCTGGTGGGCGGCCGGCCGCACCCCGGCGAGCAGGGCGCCGACGACGCCGACCGCGGCGAGGGCGGCGAGGACCTCGACCGGCGCGGTCGCCGCGTGCCCGACGAGGCCACCGACCGCTGCGGCGACCACGGCGGTCCACAGCAGCACGCCCTGCAGCGTCAGGGGGAAGGCTCGGGTCCGGAGCGCGGCCACGACGACGACGGCGGCACCGAGGCCGATCGCCCACGGGTCCTGGTCGGCGACGAGGGCGGCACCCGCGACGGCGATCGGCGCGGCGACCGCGGCGGTCGTCCAGTCGAGTGCCCGGTACGCGTCGTCGAGCGCGGTGACCACCCGGTCCCGTGCCACGGGTTCGCCCCCGCTCACCCGGTCGTCGAGCCCGGTGAGGCCCGCCGAGGACATCGCGGCCGAGGGCAGCAGCCCGCAGACCACGATCGCGGCGATCGCCACCACGCCCCACCCCGCGGCCTGGGGTGCGGGGGTCAGCCAGGTCACCATGCCGAGCAGCGGCAGGACGACGCCGACGACGGCTGCGGTGCCGATCGTGCGGACGCGCTGCCCGATGCCGAGCCCGACGCCGAGCGCGATCCACGCCCAGACGAGCACGACACCGGCGATCATCGCGGGCTCGTCGCCCTGGCGTCCGACGAGTGGCCCGACCGCGAGGCCGACGGGCAGCGCGAGCCCGGTGGCCGCCGCGGTGAGGGCGATCCCCGTCCAGCGGGCACCGGCACGCCCGGCGATGAGCGCGGCGATCGCCAGGACGACCCCGCTGCCGACGAGCACGGACGGGAGCAGCGCGAGCGGGACCTCGCCGCCGTCGAAGGCAGCGCGCACCGAGGCGACGGTGAACGCCGCGACGAGCAGGGTGCCGACGACCGAGGCGGTGGCGCCCACGGACCCGGCGGCGACGGCCTGCCGTGCGGCGTCGCCCCAGCCGTCCGACCGGCGTCCGAGCGAATCGGCGACGGCGTCGGTCACGTCGGAGACCTCCGGTGGTGGCGGGGCGTCCGCACGACGGACGAGGTGCAGCACCTCGCCGTCTGCGATCTCCTGGGTGGCGGCGTCCGCGGCGAGGGAGACCTCTTCCCCGGTGACCCGCACGAGGGCGACCGGGTGCGCGCTGTCCGCGATCGGCTCGTCGAGGATGTCCACCAGACGGGGGAGCAGGCCGGCGAACGGCTCGTCGGACGCGACGACGACGTCGGCGCGACGGCCGGCGCCGACGACGGTCACGCGGGTGAAGTCGGTCACTTGGTGGTCTCCTGTTGCTGTTGCTGCTGGGCCGCCTGCTGCGCGAGGGCGTTCGTCACGAAGGAGTAGCCGAGGCACCCCACGCCGACGACCGCCGCGAGCACGACGCTGCCGATGAACCGCTTCACGTTGTCGTTCACGAGCCGGCGGTCGGCGAGTCGCCCGAGGACGAACGCCTGGCGCAGCCGTCGCCGGTGCGTCGAGACGCTCTCGAGCAGGATCGAGTCACTGTTCCGCGGCACGCTGCACCTGTTCCCTCGTCGCCTCGTCCATCCCCACCGCATCGGCCACCCGGTCACGTCCGAGGTGCTCGATCACCGCCGCGAGTTCCTCGACCGGGTTGCGGTCCGGTCGCCGGCCGAACGGCAGGACGACGGCCGGGATCCGCGGTCGTCCGGCGACGACGGCGCCGAAGCGATCACGCAGGGCCTCCGGGTCGACGCCGAGCTGCCGCACCGCGGGCGCACCGAGCAGCATCGCCACCGGGACCGGCGGCAGGGTCATCCGCGGCGCCTGCGCGAGGTCCGCCCGCCCCGGTCGGCGGAGCACCAGGGCGAAGAGCGGGAGCTGGGTCATCGCCAGCCGACCGAGCACCTGGGGCACCGCGGCGACCCGGACGTCGGCCACGGCGTCACCGGGGACGCCGACGGACAGCAGGCCGGTGGCGAGCTCCTCGACGCCGTGGTCGGTCCGTTGCGCGGTGATCGTCACGGCGAGCGGCGCTGCGGCCGAGCCGACGGCCAGCAGCCGGGTCGGCTCCGGCATCCGGTCGCGTGCGGCGGCGGTGAGCTGGTGCCGGTCCCACGGACGTCCGGCCGGTTCGTGCGTGCCCCACCCGGTCGGGGCGGCGCCGGTGAGCTCCGTGGCGAGCAGTTCGGTGGTCGTGCCGAGCACCGTCTCGGCCGCGGCGCGGTGCCGGACGGACGCGGACACGACGAGCTGGTCGGCCGTGGGCCGCTCCGGGCGCAGGTACGACACCGCCACCTCGTCGACGGAGGTCGGCGGACCGGTTCGCACGGCCTCCGGGAAGTCCTGCAGTCGACGACCGTCCAGGCCGTTGCGCAACCCGTCGTCGCCGCGGACCACCCAGGCGCCGCCGCTCTCGACGAGGGCCTGGCGGAACGCCTCGGTCACGACGGAGAGCCCGTCCGTCACGAGGATCGGTCGGGCCCCGGCGGCGGTCGCGCTCCGGAGCAGGTCCACCTGCGCGCGGCCGAGCCGGACGACGCCCGCTCGGCTCTCGTACCGCACACTGCCGTCGCCCGCCGAGTCGACGAGCGGGTGCTTCGCCACCGGGCGGACGTCGTCTCGCAACGGCTGCCGGAGGGGCGTCACGTGACCGCTCCGACCCGGTCCACGACGAACGCGTGGTCCCCGATGCGCACGGTCGACCCGGCGGCGACGGTGAGGTCGACGCCGGGCACGAGGTCCTCGAAGGAGCCGCCCGGCCGGACCACCGAGGTGCCGTTCGTCGAACCGAGGTCGCGCAGCAGGACGACGCCGTCGGCCTGCACGAGCGCCACGTGCGTCTTGGAGAGCGTGCGCGACAGGTCCGGCACGGCGACCGTCGCGACACCGGGCTCGGCCTCCGGGTTCCGGCCGACGACGCAGGTGCCGCGGAACCAGTGCAGCGCGCCGGAGTCGAAGCGGAGCACCGCGGCGTCCGCCGGGACGGACTCGTCGGCCAGCGGCGCCGCCGGTGGGGGCACGTCCGCGAAGTCGGCCACGGCGGTGGAGTCACCACCGGACCGACGCGTGGCGTCGAGACCGACCGGTGCCGCGCCTCCAGTCAGGGGTGCAGGTGCCGACCCGGGACGGACGCCGGCGGACGCCGCGGGCCCGAAGGCGGTGCCGAGCGCGGGGACGGCGGGCGAGAGCGGTTCGCGGCCGGCGCGCAGCGACGCGGTGAGGGTGCCGGTCGCGGCGGCCCACGGCCCGGACCCGGTCGCGCGACGGTGCGGACCGCGGCGGAGCCGCGCCAGCTGACGGACCGGACCGGCGGGCAGGGCGTCCTCCACGTCGACGACGCGGGTGCCGGTGAGCAGGCCGCCGGGCCCACGGCCGGTCCGGGAGGCGCGGATCGCCACGATCGCGGCCGTCACGACGATCCCGAGCACGGCTCCGGCGATCGCGGTGCCGACCGGGTCCGACGAGGGCACCGCGGTGTGCGCCAGGAAGAGGAGTGCGGTGCCCGCGGCACCGCCGAGCAGGCAGACGACGACGTCGACGAGGCGGGCGAGCGCCACGGTGCCCGCTCCGGCGACCGCGACGTCACGCAGTGCGTCGTACCCGGAGGACGCGACGGTCCGGCCGAGCAGCGCGCCGCAGTCGGTGCAGAACCGCTGGCCCTGCGTGGACGCGGCACCGCACCGTCCACAGGTCATGACCGGGACGACCGTCTCGACGACGAACGACGACATGCCTCACCTCCCATCGGCACGTCCGATCATGTCAGAAGGGGGACGTGACGCGTGTCGTTGCGTGGTCTAGGCTGCTCTCGTTCGCTGTCACCCGTACTGGGGTGGGGGGAAGACGACAGAGAGGATGAGCGATGAAGTTCGCGATGGGGGCACAGGTCCTCACCAACCTGACCAAGCAGACGTCCGGCGCTTCCGGTGACCTGGGGACCCTGGTCCGGAAGCTCGCCGACTCGGCCGAGCCGCTGCAGGGCCGCTTCAACGGCGCGGGCCGTGCGGCGTTCGACCGCTTCAAGTCCGAGACGGACACCATCGCCAACGAGCTGAACGGTGCGCTCGCGAGCGTGCTCCAGGGCATCTCGGGCATGGACCGCTCGTTCCAGGAAGGCGACCAGGACATGGCGCAGTCCACGAGCTCGCTCGAGGGCAGCTCCAACTTCGACGCGGCCCGCTTCAGCGGCCGCGCCTGACGGATCTTCGGGGAGAGGGAGAACACCATGAGCGGTGGCAACCAGGCAGATCGTCGCGACTACGACGTCGCGGCGTCGCAGAACGCGCAGGACAACTTCAACGCCGTCGCGGCCCAGCTCGAGGCGCTCATCGCGCAGCGTGACTCGGACGTGAAGGCCGCGATGGCCGACTACCAGGCCGACGGCGTCTCCGACGAGTACCACGCGAAGGAACAGCGCTGGAACACCGTCGCGGGCGAGGTCAAGCAGATCATCGCAACGCTGCGCGCCTCGCTGCAGTCGAACGACGAGTCCGCGCAGTCCGCCATCAGCAAGGCGAAGTCCGCCGTCGGCAACATCGGCTGACGTGGTCGACGGCTGGCGGGTCGACCCCGCGGGCGTCCAGAGCGTCCTGACGGCGGTCTCGGACCGCACGATCACCATGTCCACCGCCCTCGGGGGCTCGGAGGACGGCTCCGTCCAGGGCGTGGACACGATCGTGCAGGACGCGGCGACCGCCGCGCAGTCGCAGGTCGTCGGCGAGGCGATCGCCGGGTTCTTCGAGCACCGGAAGGCGACCCTGACGGGCATCCAGAACCGGGTCCGCGCATCGTTGCTCGGTGCTTCCGGGGCGACCCAGGCCGTCATCGACGGTGACGACGAGATGGCCGCGACCACGCAGGCCAACGCGGTCGCGGCGGCGAGGAACGGCAACTTCTCGGCGTTCGACGGCGCGCCGGGCGCGAACTAGCAGGGGGACGATCGGGATGAGTGGACTGGTCGACGTCGGGGAGATCCCGTACACCGACGTCGACACGTCCGGCATCACCGCCGGGGCCGGGAAGCTGCGCACGGTGGCGTCGGCCGTCCGCGACGGGACGTCGGAGATCCACACCGCGTGGACGCCGATCTCGAACTCGTACGAGGGTCCGGGCGACCAGGACCTGTACGACGCGATGACACCGATCGTGCCGCAGGGCACCTCGTTCGGTGACGACCTCGACAAGGTCGCGAAGGCGCTGGACGACTTCGTGACCGAGGTCACGCCGATCGTCGCGAAGCTCAAGACCTACGTCACCCGCGGCAACCAGCTGCACGCGGACGTCGAGCAGCACGACGGCGCCTGGGACGAGGACGAGACCCTCAACGGCGAGAACAACGACATCATCAACGGCGTCGCCAACCAGGTCGTGGCCTACCAGGCCGCCGAACGGACCTGCGCCAACACGATCCGCGGGCTCTCCGGCCTGCCGGCCCTGCACGCGATGACGGGGGACGACCCGGACGACGCGCTCGGCTACGGGTACAAGGAACTCCCGATGGGCACCGAGCTGCCGTGGGGGACCGCCGAGGCCCGCAAGGAGAGCTGCGGCGAGAAGACGCTGTACTTCGTGCCGAACCTGCTCAAGGGCGTCGTCGTCGACGGGATCTGGGGCACCGTGCAGGGCCTCGGCATGCTCGTCGGGATCGACGGCACCGGCTGGCACCTCGACACCCTCACCGACTCGTGGAAGGGCATGGGGTCGCTCATCGGCTACAGCGCCGCGGACGGCTCCTGGAGCTGGGGCAACGCCGGCGAGGCCTGGAAGGGTCTCGGCAAGGCCACCGTCGGCTGGGACGAGTGGGCGAAGGACCCGGGCACGGCCGCCGGGCAGGCGATCTGGGGCGTCGGCTCGCTGCTCATCCCGGTCGCCGGCGAGGTCGGCAAGGTCGGTGCGCTCGGCAAGGTGGGTGAGGTCGCGGGGACCGTCGGCAAGGCGGGCAAGTTCCTCGACCTCGTCGACGCCGGGGCCTGGGCCTCGAAGGGCCTGACGTCCGTGCTGCCGAAGCTCGGGGACCTGAAGGGCATCGTCTCGGCCGGGCTCGGCGACTCGCTGCACGGCTTCACGGGCAAGATCGCCGACTTCAAGACCGGCCTCGGTGACTTCCTGCACGGGCACCACGGCGGCGACGTCGACGTGCCGCCGGCGCGTTCGGAGTCCGGCGTCGACGCGACCGCGCACGGCGGTGGTTCGACGGTCGAGGCGCCGCCGGTGCGCGAGCCAGAGCTGGTCGGGGCCGGTGGGCACGGCGGGCACGGGGAGACCACCACGACACACGGCGGTGGCTCGGACTCCGGGTCGACCGGGGGATCCGGGCACGGCGGCTCGTCCGGTGAGTCCGGCCATCCGGTCGGCTCAGGGGACGAGGGCCCGGCGACCGATGGCGCCGGAAGCGAGGGGCAGCACGACGGCTCTGGGCACGACTCCTCTCCAGGAGGTGACCGGCCTGCTCCGCCTGCCGGCGGCGATCACAACCCTCCGCCCGAGACCCGGCCGGTTCCACGGCCAGACACCTTCGATCCGACCAGAGGCGACCAGTACGCCTCAGGCGATCCACTGCGGCCCGGTGAACCGACGCCCCACGTCCCGCGGGAGACGTACGACCAAGCGACGCACGAGTCTGGATGGAAGTACTTCGGGCGAGCGGACCGTCCTTGGGCCGACTACCAGGCGCAGATCGCGGGCGTCGAGCGGACGGCGGACGGCAAACTACCGGAGTACCGTCTGTTCACCGAAGACGGCACGACGGTGGATTTCGACGGTATGACCGAGCGGGGTCATCCGCCGCAGGAGGTCTTCCTCGATGCCAAGGCCTTCAGCCGAGGGATCGCGTTCGCGGACCCGGCCGGTCCCTACTGGAGCAAGCGGATCCCGAAGATGATCGAGCAGGCTGAAGACCAGCTCGCTGCGCTTCCGGACGGCGCTCGGCTAGAATGGCACGTGTCAGATCCGTACGCCGCGGACGCTGTCCGTCGCCTGCTGCGCGGAGCCGGAATCGACGGGGATGATCTGACGGTCATCTTCACGCCGATGAGAACGGAGTAGCCGGTCCATGCCCTTCCCGTCTTGGTTACGGACGACGCAGGTGACGGCTCGAGCCGTGTGGGATGCTCGTGGAGAGGAACCCGGAGCGCTGGCAGAGCGCATCGCTGTCCAGGTCGCCGCCTACGACGAACTCCTCGGAGCGGGCGCCCGGTGGGCGCTCGTCGAGGAAGACGACCGCGTCGTGTCCACCGAACCTTCGTCACTCACGCCCGTCGTGTCCGCGCACGTCTTCCGGGACGCCGAGGGAATCGAGTTCCCAACACGCGGCTACGTGCTCAACCTCGCGCGAGAGGGGAGCGCCGGGTTCATCTCGATCCGCTTCCGGGTCGGGTCCGCGAAGATCGTCCGCCGCATGCCGGCGAACGGGGTTCAGGTCACCATCGCTGGGCCGCTGCGAGAAGGGAATCGTCTGTCGATCGACGCGGATCTCGCCGAGGGCGTCCTCCGCGGACTCGCTCGAGCTTGGGACCCCGACTCCGCAGCCGTGTACGACGACGCTGGGGCAATCGCTTCCGAGGGACGAGGGAAGTTCGCACCGGTGATCGGGCAGCGCACCTGGGTGTCGGATCGGCTCGGGGCCGTCGAGACCTCGACGTCTGGAGTACACGTCGAGCGGGCGGACGGAGGCAGCTACCTGACGGCTGACGACGCCTTGGACTCCGAATCGGCTGTGCGTGAGGTGTGGGCGACTCTCCAGGCCAACGAGGTCACCGAGATCACCCGCGCTGCCTGATCCGGCGTCGGGGCGTCCGAGGCGATCCCGACGCTCGCTCGGGTACCGAGTTCGGTCGGCCGCACGGTGAACTCCACGCCGCGTGTCTGACGAACGAGCTGGATCGAGGACGATGAACTACCCGAACTGGGTCCGTGGCGACCGGGTGCTCGTGCGGGCAGCGTGGGACGGACGCCCGGCGGAGGTGACCGGCCTTGCGGAATCCTTGTCCGCGCTGTTGCAGGACATCGACGCCGCGCTCGGAGACCGACGACCCTGGAACGTCGATGGTGTCGGGCTCGTCGACGAGTACGACGCGGCGTCGCTGACCGATGTGGTCCGGGGTGCGGTGGAGCGAGCCGACGACGGGACGGAGTGGCCGACCCACGGCTACAACGTGCTGGCGAGTCGCGCGGGGGAGTGGGGGTTCGTGTCCCTCAGCTTGCGGGTCGGTGCAACGATCCGAGGCCGCCGTCGGCCAGCCAACTCGGTGATGGCCACGGTCACGGGTCCGAAGATCGACGGGGAGACGCGGGTGCCGACGGTCGAGCTCGTCGAAGCCGTGCTCCGAGCGATCGTCCGGTCGTGGGACCCGGACACCGCAGCCGCCCACGACCGGGACGCTGCCCGCGCGACCGAGGATTCGGGCAGGTTCACGCCGATCATCGGCCAGCGAGCATGGGTGTCCCGTCGAGTAGGAGCCGTCGAGACCGTCACCTCGGGCGTCACTGCGACAGCCGAAGCACAGGGCGCCTACCTCGACGCCGACGACGCGCTCGACTCGTCGTCGGCTGCGCACGAGGTCCGTGCGTCGCTGCGGGCGAACGGTATCGAGACGATCCCACGGGCAGCGCTGTCGACCGAGTGACTGCCACACCGGCCCTGACCAGGCAGCCGACGCTCGCCGGCGGAATCTCGCACGACCGTCGTTCGCTCGAACCAGGTGGTGCAGCGGTTCGATCCGACTTCGGTTGTGCGAACACGTCCGGGGCGTAGGCGCTGCAAGCGAACGGCGTCACCGGATCGCGGCAGGCTCCGGGCGTACCGTCCACCACATGACGAAGCACTGGGTGGCCCCGCGGTTCGGCGGCAGCGAAGTCCTCGAGTACGTCGACGTCGAGGTCCCCGCGCCCGGCCGCGGTGAGGTCACGATCGACGTCCGCGCTGCCGGCGTGAACCCCGCGGACACGAAGCACACCCGGCAGGGCGACCCGTCCGACCTGCCGATACCGGTCGGGTACGAGGTCGCAGGCGTCCTCAGCGCGGTCGGCCCGGACACCGAGATCGCCTCTGGCGGGGGAGCGGTCGGCGACGAGGTCCTCGCTTTCCGCGTCGCCGGGGGCTGGGCGGAGCGCATCACCGTCCCGGCCGCGGACGTGTTCGCCAAGCCCGCCGCGCTCGACTTCCCGCAGGCCGCGAACCTCCTCCTCGCCGGCACGACGGCCGCCGACATGATCCGCGTCACCCGTGCCGAGGGCCGCGACACCGTGCTCGTGCACGGCGCGTCCGGCGCGGTCGGCGTGGCCGTCCTGCAGCAGCTGCGCCCGCTGGGCGCGCGCGTCATCGGCACCGCGTCAGACCGCAACGCCGACACGGTGCGACGCTTCGGTGGCGAGTGGGTCGCGTACGGCGACGGCCTGGAGGCGCGGATCCGGGAAGTCGCACCCTCCGGTGTCGACGTGGCACTGGACTGCGTGGGGACCGCCGCGGCCGTCGACGTGTCGCTCGCGCTGGTCGCGGACCGCGACCGCATCGTGACGATCGCCGCGCCGGACCGAGCCGCGCAGGAGGGGTTCCGGGCGGTGGGCGGTGCCCAGCCGGAGAGCAAGGCGTTCCGGGACTCGGTCCGTCAGCGCCTCATCGACCTCGCGGCGGCGGGGCAGCTGGAGGTGCCGGTGGCTCGGACGTTTCCGCTGGCCGAGGCGAAGGCCGCCGCCGAACTGCTGGAGTCGCAGCACCCCGGCGGGAAGCTCGCGTTGCTCCCGTGACCGAGCAAGGTCCTCCGCTGGGGTGACGCGTCCGCCGCCCGGGTCGTGCTTGACTCTGTGTGCATCGACAGCGTGGGCGCCGACAGGCAGCCGGAAGGATCGAACCAGTGAGCAACCAGTACCCGCCGCCCTCCGGCCAGGACCAGAACCCGTACGGCCAGAACCCGTACGGCCAGAACCCGTACGGGCAGGACCCCTACGGCCAGCAGCCGTACGGCGCTCAGAACCCGTACGGGGCTCCGACGCCGAACGGCCAGCAGCAGGGACAGCCGCCGCTGTGGGCTCCCTGGTACGGGATCCCGTTCCCGCAGGCGTTCCCCCGCTTCTGGAAGAAGTACGTCCGGTTCGACGGCCGCGCGAGCAAGAGCGAGTTCTGGTTCTGGGCGCTCTGGTACGTCATCGGGTCGGTGGCGGTCGGGATCGTCGGGTCGGCCTTCGGCTTCCTGCCCTTCGCGCACGACTGGTCGAGCCAGCTCGTCCGGCTCTGGGGCTTGGCCACCTTCATCGGGTTCATCGCCCTGACCGTGCGCCGGCTGCACGACGTGAACCTCAGCGGCCTGTTCGCGCTGTTCTTCATCATCCCGCCGATCGGCATCCTGTTCTCGCTGATCGTCGGACTGCTCGGGACCGTCCCGCAGGGCCAGCAGTACGACCGGCCGGATCGCGGCTGACCACGCGGCACGCCCTCGACACCCCCGTCACACGCTGACGGGGGTGTCGTCGTTCTGGTTGAATCTGAGCCGACCACATCAGCCGACACGCAGGGGGACCCCGTGAGCGACCAGTACCCGACGCAGCAGCCGTACGGCCAGCAGCCAGCAGCGACCGCCGGCGGTGAGCCGCCGCTCTGGGCGCCGTACCACGGGATCTCCTTCGGCAAGGCGTTCACGCGGTTCTTCAAGAAGTACGCGACGTTCAGCGGGCGCGCGAGCCGCAGCGAGTACTGGTGGTGGTACCTCTGGAGCGTCATCATCGGGACGGTCGGATCGATCATCACGGGCATCCTCACCGCCGCGACCGGGACGACCACCACCACGACCTCGTCGACCTCCGTCGGCTTCTCGACGATGTCGACGAACCCGCTCGCGGGAACCGCGTTGTGGATCATCGGCCTCGCCCTCATCATCCCGACGCTGGCGCTGATCGTGCGCCGCCTGCACGACGCGAACCTCAGCGGCCTGCTCGCGCTCCTGCTCCTCATCCCGTTCTTCGGTGCGATCGCGGTCTTCATCATGATGTTCCTGCCGTCGAACCCCGCGGGCGAACGGTTCGACCGTCCCGACGGACGGGGCTGACCGCCGCTCGATCTGGTTGGATCGAGTCCGGAATCTCGACCGAAACACGAGGGGGAACCATGACCGAGCTGCACGGGACGCAGGGCCCGACCACACAACCGCCGGCCCCGGCCGTACACGACGGTGCGCCGCCACGATGGGCGCCGTACTACGGCATCTCCTTCGGGCGCGCCGTCGCGCGGTTCTTCACGAAGTACGCCACGTTCAGCGGGCGCGCGAGCCGCAGCGAGTTCTGGTGGGCGTACCTGCTGAACGTCGTCGTCTCGTTCGTGCTCCTCGGCGTGATCATCGCGCTGCGGTGGTCGACCATCGAGTACGACACGGTCGACTTCGGCGACGGCAACGTGTACCGCGTCGCGCAGGCACCGGCGCCTTGGTTCTGGGCGCTCTTCGTGCTCCCGACGGTGTGGTGGCTCGCGACGATCGTGCCGACCCTCGCACTCGGCTGGCGACGACTGCACGACGCGAACCTGGCCGGCGCGCTGTGGATCATCGCGGTGTTCGTCGGGATCGTCGGGATCGTGTTCGGCCTCCTGCCGTCCAATCCCGAGGGCGCCCGCTACGACCGACCGGAGGGAGTCCGATGAGCAACGACCAGACGCCGCAGTGGGGGCAGCCGGACGGCGACCAGCCTGGCTTTGGCCAGCAGCCTTCCGGTCACCAGCCTTCCGGCGAGCAGCCGTACGGCCAGCAGCCCGGCTACGGCCAGCAGCCCGGCTCCGGCCAGCAGCCGTACGACCAGCAGCCCGGCTACGGCCAGCAGCCGTACGGCCAGCAGCCCTACGGCCAGCAGCCCTACGGCCAGCAGCCCGGCTCCGGCCAGCAGCCCTACGCCGAGCCGTACCCGCAGTACGCGCAGCCGATCCCGGTCGGACCGGACGGCACCCCGCCGCTCTGGGCCCCCTGGTACGGCATCGGGTTCCTCGACGCGTTCACCCGGTTCTTCAAGAAGTACGCCCGCTTCGACGGCCGGGCCAGCCGGAGCGAGTACTGGTACTGGATCCTCGCGAACGCCATCGTGACGATCGTGCTCTACGGCGGGTTCATCGCCGGCATCATCTCGTGGAGCGTCTCGAGCCAGGTGACCGACGAGTACGGGTACTCCCACAGCGTGGGGTCGCCGCCGGCCTGGATCTTCATCCTGCTGGCGCTGTACGGCATCTGGGCGCTCGGCACCCTCGTCCCGAACATCGCGCTCGGGTGGCGCCGCGTGCACGACGCGAACCTCGCCGGTCCGTTCTGGATCATCGCCCTGTTCGTCGGCATCGTCGCGATCGTCTTCGGGTGCCTCGCCCCGAACCCGGCGGGCGCGCAGTACGACCGGCCGGACATGGGCTGACGCCCGCCCACTGTCGACACGACGAAGCGGCCCTCCCCGTCAGGGGAGGGCCGCTTCGTCGTGTCGGTGGTGTCGGTGCTGTCAGACCACCCGGAGGCGGGAGAGCGAGCCGTCCACGACCAGGTCGCGCACCGTGACGGACGGATCCGCCGTCTGGAAGCGGAGCGCGCCTCCAGGCTGGTCGAACCAGGGCTGCACGAACCGGACGGTGACCAGGAACGGCCGCTCGACCAGGTACCGGTGCGTCTCCGGTGCCTGTGCCACGTGCGGCGGCAGCGACCGCTGCGGGGCGGGGGTGTCCAGCGGGTGCAGCAGGTACCCGTCGGGGCCGCCGATGCGGTCCACCGGAACCCCCGCGGGGATCTGGATGGTGAGGCCCTGCTCGCCGGCCTGTGCGACCTGCTGCGCCAGCTGCGGGTACGTCGACGCCGCACGGTCGCGGAGCCCGTCGAGCTCGTGGCGGGGGATGTCGCGCGGAGCCGGGAACGGCCGGTTGAGGAACCGGCGCAGCATCTCCACCGCGTCCGCCTCGCCGCGCGCCGTCGCGAGACGACGGGCGGTGCCGTAGTCGACGACCTCGAGCGCGAAGTCGCCGGCCTCCGCGGGGACGATGCGGAGCGCGCCCTCCACGGGCGGTTCGTGCAGGGTCTCTCCGGGGAGCTGCACGTAGCGGATCGTGTAGCCGAGCTGGTCGAGGATGGGGCGGGTCTCCGCAAACGTCATGAGCGGGAGCCTAGTGGCCGGACCTCTGCCGTTCCTGGCCTACGCCCGACCGCGCATGACGGCCTGCTTGACCTCGGCGATCGCCTTCGTCACCTGGATGCCACGGGGGCAGGCGTCGGTGCAGTTGAAGGTGGTACGGCAGCGCCAGACGCCCTCCTTGTCGTTGAGGATGTCGAGGCGGACGTTCGCCGCGTCGTCGCGCGAGTCGAAGATGAAGCGGTGCGCGTTCACGATGGCGGCCGGGCCGAAGTACTGCCCGTCGGTCCAGAACACCGGGCACGACGAGGTGCACGCGGCGCAGAGGATGCACTTCGTGGTGTCGTCGAACCGGGCGCGGTCGGCGACGGACTGCACGCGCTCCTTGCCCTTCTCCGGCGTGGAGTTCGCCTGCAGGAACGGCTGGACCTCTCGGAAGGACTTGAAGAACGGCTCCATGTCCACGACGAGGTCCTTCTCGAGCGGCAGGCCCTTGATCGCCTCGACGTAGATCGGCTTCGAGACGTCGAGGTCCTTGATGAGGGTCTTGCACGCCAGACGGTTGCGACCGTTGATGCGCATCGCGTCGGATCCGCACACGCCGTGCGCGCAGGAACGACGGAACGTGAGGGACCCGTCCTGGTCCCACTTGATCTTGTGCAGCGCGTCGAGGATGCGGTCGGTCGGCAGCATCATGACGTCGAAGTCCTGCCAGCGCGGCTCGTCGTCGACGTCCGGGTCGAAGCGCCGGATGATCAGGGTGACCGGGAACGATCCGGGAGGGGCGTCCTGCACCGTGTCGGTACGGGGTGCGTCGGAGACCAGGGTGTCGGTCATCTCAGTACTTCCTCTCCATCGGCTGGTACCGCGTCACGACGACTGGTTTCCAGTCGAGGGTGATGTGGTCGTCGGCGAGTGACGAGTGCGGGTCGCCCGTCAGGTACGCCATGGTGTGCTGCATGTAGTTCTCGTCGTCGCGCTTCGGGAAGTCGTCGCGCATGTGGCCACCGCGGGACTCCTTGCGGTTCCGGGCCGAGTAGACGACGACCTCGGCGAGGTCGAGCAGGAAGCCGAGTTCGACGGCCTCGAGCAGGTCGGTGTTGAAGCGCTTGCCCTTGTCCTGCACGGAGACCTGCAGGAAGCGGTTCCGGAGCGTGTGGATCGTCTCGGTGACGCGGGCGAGCGACTCGTCGGTGCGGAACACCTGGGCGTTCTTGTCCATCTCGTCCTGCAGCTCCTTGCGGAGGACGGCGATGCGCTCGGTGCCGGTCGAGGCGCGGAGCTGGTCGAGCATCTCCTTGACGGCCCGCTCCGGGTGCTCGGGCAGCGGCAGGAACTCGGCGGTCTTGACCCATTCGGCGGCGTTGTTGCCCGAGCGCTTGCCGAACACGTTGATGTCGAGCAGCGAGTTCGTGCCGAGGCGGTTCGAGCCGTGCACGGACACGCAGGCGCACTCGCCGGCGGCGTAGAGGCCGGGCACGACGGTGGTGTTGTCGTACAGGACCTCGGCGTCGGTGTTCGTCGGGATCCCGCCCATCGCGTAGTGCGCGGTCGGCATCACGGGCACCGGCTCGACGACCGGGTCCACACCGAGGTAGGTGCGGGCGAACTCGGTGATGTCCGGGAGCTTCGTCTCGAGCACCTCGGCCCCGAGGTGGGTGCAGTCGAGCAGCACGTAGTCCTTGTTCGGCCCGGCGCCCCGGCCCTCCGCGACCTCCTGCACCATGCACCGCGCGACGATGTCACGTGGCGCGAGGTCCTTGATCGTCGGGGCGTAGCGCTCCATGAAGCGCTCACCCGAGGCGTTGCGGAGGATCGCGCCCTCACCGCGGGCACCCTCGGTGAGGAGGATCCCGAGGCCGGCGAGCCCGGTCGGGTGGAACTGGAAGAACTCCATGTCCTCGAGCGGCAGGCCGGTGCGCCAGACGATGCCGACGCCGTCGCCGGTGAGGGTGTGTGCGTTCGAGGTGGTCTTGTACATCTTGCCGAAGCCACCGGTCGCGAAGATCATCGCCTTGGCGTGGAAGACGTGCAGGTCGCCGGTCGCGAGCTCGTAGGCGACGACGCCGGCGGGCTGCTTCCGGGTGACGCCGTCGTCACCGGTGACGTCGACCATGATGAGGTCGAGCGCGTAGAACTCGTTGAAGAAGTTCACGCCGAGCTTCACGCAGTTCTGGAACAGCGTCTGCAGGATCATGTGGCCGGTGCGGTCCGCGGCGTAGCAGGCCCGACGCACCGGGGACTTGCCGTGGTCACGCGTGTGGCCGCCGAACCGGCGTTGGTCGATCTTGCCCTCGGGGGTGCGGTTGAACGGCAGGCCCATGTTCTCGAGGTCGATGACGGCGTCGATCGCCTCCTTCGCGAGGATCTCGGCGGCGTCCTGGTCGACGAGGTAGTCGCCGCCCTTGATCGTGTCGAAGGTGTGCCACTCCCAGGAGTCCTCCTCCACGTTCGCGAGCGCCGCGGCCATCCCGCCCTGCGCCGCACCGGTGTGCGAGCGCGTCGGGTACAGCTTCGAGATGACGGCCGTCTTCGCCTTCGGGCCGGCCTCGATGGCGGCGCGCATGCCGGCGCCGCCCGCGCCGATGATGACGATGTCGAACTGGTGGTGGTGGACCGTGACGTCGGTCGGGGTGTTCACAGGCACAGGGGTCTTTCGCTAGGAGATGGGGCGGACGAGCGCGTCTGCTGCTACTGCGCCGGGCAGAACGACGGCAGGTCCGCGGCGGCGGCGCCGGCGGGGCAGGGGTCGAACGTCCAGCACACGAGCAGGCCGAGCACGATGAGCACGACGCACGCGATGAGGATCGCGACGAGCAGCGTCTTCCGGATGCCCGGCTTCGACACGTAGTCGTTGACGATCGTCCGCATGCCGTTCGAGCCGTGGATCATCGCGAGGACGAGCATGAGCGAGTCCCAGACCTGCCAGAACGGCGACGCCCACTTGCCGGCGACGAACGCGAAGTCGATCTGCTTGACGCCCTCGCCCGCCACCATGTTGACGAAGAGGTGCCCGAAGATCAGCACGACGAGCAGGACGCCCGAGCCGCGCATGTAGATCCAGCCCCACTTCTCCCAGTTGGTGGTGCGGCGGGCTGCTGCTGCCGAGCGCGGGGGCTCGATGGTCTGTGTGGTCATCGGTGTCCCCCTCAGTTGAAGTCGGCGACGAGGTTCATGAGCTGGCGCGGCAGGAAGCCCGCGATGGCGATCGCCCAGAGGACGATCACGATCCAGAACATGGCGCGTTGGTACTTCGGGCCCTTCGACCAGAAGTCGATCAGGATGATCCGGAGCCCGTTGAACGCGTGGAAGACGATCGCCATCACGAGCGCGATCTCGCCGAGGTTCATGATCGGCGTCTTGTACGTGCCGATGACCGCGTTGTACGCCTCCGGGGAGAGGCGCACGAGGGCGGTGTCGAGGATGTGCACGAGCAGGAAGAAGTAGATCGCGACACCGGTGATGCGGTGCAGCACCCAGGACCACATGCCCGTGGACCCCCGGTAGAGCGTCCCCTGCGGTGTCCGAGAAGCGCGCGGCGCCTCGATCGTCACCTGGGGTGCGGCGGTCGCCGTACCCCCTCCGGTCTGCTCAGCCATGAGCTCGTCCTCCCATAGGACGGGCTCGCCCGATCGGCGAGCCCTTGCCGTTCGCGTTCGTGTGGAACACGACCCATCCTATGCGCGAGCGCTGACCTTCTCGTGCCAGCCGGTCCGGGCACCCCGCGTGGCGGCGGGCGGCGCGCCGATCGTGCGGGCCGTGTCGTGGTGTGCGAGCAGCTGGTCGCCGACCGCCTCCCACGTCGTGCCCTCGACGCGCAGTCGACCCGCGGAGCCCATCCGGGCCGCGAGCGCCCGGTCGTGGTGCAAGCGCAGGACGGTGCGGCGGAGGGCCTGCGGGGCGTCCGGGTCGTACAGCTCCCCGTCCAGCCCGGGGGCCACGAGGTCCAGCGGTCCGCCGGACGCCGGTGCGACCACCGGCAGGCCGCTGGCGTGCGCCTCCTGCAGGGTCTGCCCGAAGGTCTCGGCCGGACCGGTGTGCACGAAGAGGTCGAGGGTCGCGTAGGCGTCCGCCAGCGCGTCGCCGCGCAGCGGGCCGGTGAACGTCACGTCCAGGTGGCGGAGCCGTCGCTCCAACAGCGGCCTGGAGGGACCGCCTCCTGCGACCACGATCCGGATGCCCGGGATGCCGCCGAGCTCCGCGAGCCGCTCGACCTCCTTCTCCGGTGCCAGCCGGCCCACGTACCCGACGATCGTCTCGCCGCCCGGCGCGATGCGCCGTCGCAGCGCACGGACGTGCGCCGAGCGGCGACGTCCGGGGTGGAACAACTCGGTGTCGACGCCACGCCCCCAGCGGGCGACGCGGGGCACGCCGTCCTCGGCGAGCATCGCCGCCGTGGCGCTCGACGGGGCGAGCGTCAGCGAGGCACCGGCGTGGATGCGCCCGAGGATCTTCCGCACCAACGGGACGGTCGCGGTCAGGCCGTTGCGGCGGGCGAACCCGGCCACGTCGGTCTGGAAGACGGCGACGGAGGGGATGCCGAGCCTCCCGGCCGCCGTGATCGCCCGACCACCCAGCAGGAACGGACTGGCGGCGTGGAGGACGTCGGCGCCGGAGGCGGCGAGGATCGTGTCGAGGACCGGGTGGGGGAGCGCGACCGGGAACTGCCGGTACGCGACCGCGGGGACGCGGTGGACGTCGAAGGAGCGGTACCGCTCCACCGCCGTGCGGGAGCGGAACTGCGCGAGGCCGGGGGTGTCCGGTGCGATCACGACCGCGCGGTGACCGCGACGCTCCAGGTGGTCCAGGACCGCGAGGACGCTGGTGGTCACGCCGTTGAGGGTGGGCAGGAAGCTCTCGGTCACGACGGCGACGGTCCGTTGGGACGTGCCGCGCTCCACGCTGCGTGCGTTCATGGCACGGCCCATGCTCCGCGGGCCGCGTGACCCGGCGGGGCCGTCGACGTGAACGGGACGCGCGCACGGGGTGAACAGGCCGTGCGGGTGTCCGCATGCGGGAATCGTGCGGGGAGCGCCCAGGATCCGGCACGGTGGGCCGGTACGGTGAGCGGGTGGCAGACGCACTCGAGGACTTCTACGCGATCATCCCGGCCGGCGGGATCGGCTCGCGGCTCTGGCCGTTGTCGCGAGCGGACGCACCCAAGTTCCTGCACGACCTGACCGGGTCCGGCACCTCGCTGCTCCGGCAGACGTGGGACCGGCTCGCGCCGCTGGCCGGCGACCAGCGGATCATGGTCGTCACCGGTCGGGCGCACCGTGTCGCCGTCGAGTCGCAGCTGCCGGGTGTCGCCGACCACAACGTCGTGCTCGAGAGCGAGCCGAAGGACTCCACGGCCGCCATCGGCCTCGCCGCCGCCATCCTCCGCAAGCGCGAACCGGACGTCGTCATCGGGTCGTTCGCCGCCGACCACGTCATCGGCGACGAGCGCGGCTTCCGGCGTTCGGTGCGCGAGGCCGTCGTGGCCGCGCGTGCCGGCTACGTGACGACGATCGGCATCACGCCGACCGAGCCCGCGATCGGGTTCGGGTACATCCACGCGCACGGCGACCCCATCGGCATCGAGGGCGCCCCGACCGCGCACGCCGTGCGGTCGTTCGTCGAGAAGCCGGACCTCGAGACCGCCCGCTCCTACGTCGAGCAGGGCACCTACCTCTGGAACGCCGGGATGTTCATCGCCCGGGCCGACGTGCTGCTGGCGGAGATCGGTCGGACGAAGCCCGAACTCCTCGCCGGGCTCGAGGAGCTGGCCGCCGCCTGGGACACCTCCTCGCGCGGCGCGGTCGTCGACGCCGTCTGGCCGGAGCTCGAGAAGATCGCCATCGACTACACGGTGGCGGAGCCCGCGGCAGCGGCGGGGCGCATGGCCGTCGTCCCCGGCGACTTCGACTGGGACGACGTCGGCGACTTCGCCTCCCTGGCGAAGCTGCAGTCCGGTGGTCGGGCGAACAACCTGGCGGTGCTCGGCGACGGCGCCCGCATCCTCGCGGACTCGTCGAGCGGCATCGTCATCTCGCACAGCCAGCGGCTCATCTCGCTCATCGGGGTCGAGGACATCGTCGTCGTCGACACCCCCGATGCCCTGCTCGTCACCACCAGTGCGAACGCGCAGCGGGTCAAGGGTGTGGTGGATGCACTGAAGATCAGCGGCCGCGGCGACGTCCTGTAGCGCTCCATCACGAAAAGCGCTTGACGTCCCCCGAACTGGGGGCGCCGCCGGCGTCGTCGCGTTACGGGCGCGTTTCCGTGCGGTCGCGATCCCGTAACTGATCCCAGGAGTCCCTCAGGGGCGTTCTGTACCGGCCGGGCGGTCGTGTACTGTCGCCACGATCGCCCGGAACGCACGTGGTCCGGGCACGCCCCCCGGAGGAACCAACCCGTGACATCTCGTACCCGTCAGGTCCTGCTGAGCACGCTCGCACTCGCCGGCACCGTCGCCGTCCTCGCCGGTTGCTCGGCGGCCCCGTCCGACACCGCGACGGCCAAGAAGACCGACTTCCGCCCCTGCATGGTCTCCGACGCCGGTGGGTTCGACGACAAGTCGTTCAACCAGCTCGGCTTCGAGGGCATGGTCGACGCCGCGAACGACCTCGGCGCCACCTACAAGAAGGCCGAGTCGAAGGACGCCACCGTCTACGACTCGAACATCGAGCAGCTCGTGGGCCAGAACTGCAACCTGATCGTCACCGTCGGTTTCAACCTCGCCGACGCCACGAAGAAGCAGGCCGCGGCGAACCCGGACACCGACTTCGCCATCATCGACGACAACTCGATCACGGCGAAGAACGTCAAGCCGATCACCTTCGACACCTCGCAGGCGGCGTTCCTCGCCGGCTACGCGGCCGCGTCCTACTCGAAGTCCGGCGTCGTCGGCACCTTCGGTGGCATGCAGATCCCGACCGTCACCATCTTCATGGACGGCTTCGCGGACGGCGTGAAGTACTACAACGAGCAGAAGTCGAAGAACGTCAAGGTCGTCGGCTGGAACGTCGACACCGGCAAGGGCTCGTTCACGGGTGGCTTCGAGGCCGGCACGCAGGCCAAGGCCGTCGCGCAGACCCTCATCGACCAGGACGCCGACGTGATCCTGCCCGTCGGTGGCCCGATCTACCAGTCCGCCGCCGAGGCGATCAAGGACGCGGACAACGGTTCCGTCCTGATCGGTGCGGACAGCGACCTCTACGAGGCCGACCCCCGCTACAAGGACATCGCCTTCACCTCGGTCGAGAAGGGCATGCGCCCCGCCACGAAGGACGTCGTCGAGCAGGCCGCCGACGGCAAGTTCTCCAACACGCCGTACGTCGGCACGCTGAAGAACGACGGCGTCGGCATCGCGCCGTTCCACGACTTCGCCGACAAGGTCGACAAGGGCCTCGAGAAGGAGCTCGACACGATCAAGGCGGGCATCATCGACGGCTCGATCACGGTCAAGACGCAGTCCTAACCCGATGAACGCGGGCGGGGGAGCCTCCCTCGCCCGCGTTCTCGTGCGCCCGTGTGGCGCGCGTGAGACAGAAATAGACTCCCGAACATGAAGCTCGAACTCCGCGGCATCACGAAGCGGTTCGGCCCCCTCGTCGCCAACGACCACATCTCGCTCACCGTCGAGCCGGGTGAGGTCCACTGCCTCCTCGGCGAGAACGGTGCCGGCAAGTCGACCCTGATGAATGTCCTCTACGGCCTGTACCAGGCGGAGGAGGGCGAGATCCTGCTCGACGACGTCGTGCAGGACTTCGACGGCCCCGGCGACGCCATGCGCGCCGGCATCGGCATGGTGCACCAGCACTTCATGCTCGTGCCGGTGTTCACCGTCGCCGAGAACGTCATGCTCGGCCAGGAACAGACCTCCTTCGGTGGCCGACTCGACCTCGCCGGCGCCCGCAAGCGCGTGCGCGAGATCTCCGAGCGATTCGGGTTCGACGTCGACCCCGACGCCAAGGTCGAGGACCTCCCGGTCGGTGTGCAGCAGCGCGTCGAGATCATCAAGGCGCTGTCCCGCGACGCGAAGGTCCTGGTGTTCGACGAGCCGACGGCCGTCCTCACCCCGCAGGAGACCGACGAGCTGATGGGCATCATGCGTCAGCTCCGCGAAGCCGGCACCGCCATCGTCTTCATCACGCACAAGCTGCGCGAGGTCCGCGAGGTCGCGGACCGCATCACCGTGATCCGCCTCGGGAAGGTCGTCGGCGAGGCATCGCCCACCGCGACGAACAACGAGCTCGCCGCGCTGATGGTCGGTCGCGCCGTGTCGCTCGTCGTCGACAAGGCACCGGCCGTCGCGGGCGACGACGCCCTCGTCGTCGACGGCCTCACCGTCACCGACCCGAGCGGCATCGTGCTCGTCGACGACGTCTCGTTCACGGTCCGCCGCGGCGAGATCCTCGCGATCGCCGGGGTGCAGGGGAACGGCCAGACCGAGCTGACCGAGGCGATCATCGGCCTCGAGCCGGTGCACGCCGGACGGATCACCCTCGACGGCCGCGAGCTCACCGGGCGCAGCGTCAAGCAGATCCTCGACGCCGGGGTCGGCTTCGTGCCGGAGGACCGGAAGGAGGACGGGCTGGTCGGCGAGTTCACCATCGCCGAGAACCTCATGCTCGACCGGGCCGACCACGCCGAGTTCGTCCGCGCCGGCACGATCCGGGCCACGGAGCGGGACGCCTTCGCCGACGAGAAGATCGCCGAGTTCGACATCCGCACCCCCGGCCGCACCACGGCCGCCGGCCGGCTCTCCGGCGGCAACCAGCAGAAGATCGTCCTCGCGCGCGAACTCAGCCGCGAACTCCGGCTCTTCGTCGCCGCGCAGCCCACGCGCGGCATCGACGTCGGGTCGATCGAGTTCGTGCACAAGCGCATCGTCGCCACCCGCGACACCGGCGTCCCGGTCATCGTCGTCTCCACGGAGCTCGACGAGGTCGCGGCGCTCGCCGACCGGATCGCCGTGATGTACCGCGGCGCGATCGTCGGCATCGTCCCCGCGGACACCCCGCGCGACGTCCTCGGCCTGATGATGGCCGGGGAGCTTCCCGAAGGAACGGAGCTGGCAGCGTGAGCACCCCCACGCCAGAGAACACGCAGCCGGAGACGCAGCCGGAGTCCGGCGCCCCGCTGACCGACGACCGTCTGCAGGACGTCGAGTCCACCCCGCACCTCATGACGGACTCCGCGGACGACACCGAGCGCCGCAACGGCGACGACCGCTGGCACGCCGCCCTCCAGGGCATCCTGAACGGCTCCGCCCTCGTCACGGTCCTCGCCGTCGTGCTCGCCCTCGTCGCCTGCGGCATCCTCATCGCGATCACCGACGAGAACGTCCGTGCCGCGGCCGGGTACTTCTTCGCCCGCCCCGTCGACACGTTCCGTGCGGTCGGCACCGCGGTCGGCGGCTCCTACGCCTCGCTGTTCGAGGGGTCGGTCATCAACTTCGGCGCCACGAGCTTCCAGCAGGCCATCGTCCCGCTGACCCGCTCCGTGGACTACGCCGTGCCGCTCATCGCGGCCGGCCTCGGCATCGCGCTGTCGTTCCGCGCCGGCCTGTTCAACATCGGCGGTCAGGGCCAGATCCTCATCGGCGCCGCGGCGGCCGGCTGGGTCGGCTTCTCGTTCGACGGTCCCGCGTTCCTGCACATCCCGCTCACGATCATCGCCGGCATCGTCGGCGGTGCGGTGTGGGCCGGCATCGTCGGTGTCCTCAAGGCCCGGACGGGTGCGAACGAGGTCGTCCTGACGATCATGCTGAACTACGTCGCGCTCTACCTGGTGAGCTACCTGCTCCGCACCCCGGGGCTGCTGCAGGCGCCGGGCAGCACGAACCCGATCTCGCCGGCGACGAAGGACAGCGCGCTGCTCCCGTCGCTGTTCGGCCCGCGGTACGGCATCGACCTCGGGTTCATCGTGGCGATCCTCGCGGTGGTCGTCGTCTGGTGGCTGGTCAACAAGTCCTCGCTCGGCTTCCGCTTCCGCACGATCGGTGAGAACCCCCGTGCGGCACGCGTCGCCGGCATGAGCGTCCCGACGCTGACCATCTGGGTCCTCGTGATCTCCGGTGCCCTCGTCGGCATCGCGGGCGCCTACCAGGTGCAGGGCGCGGTCACCACGGGCTTCACCTCGGGCATCGACGCCGGCATCGGCTTCGACGCGATCACCGTGGCACTCCTCGGCCGGTCGAAGCCGTGGGGCGTGTTCTGGGCCGCGATCCTCTTCGGCGTGCTGAAGAACGGCGGCTACGCCATGCAGGCCGCCAACGGCATCCCGATCGACATCGTGGGCGTCATCCAGGCCCTCATCGTCCTCTTCATCGCGGCCCCGCCGCTGGTGCGCGCGATCTTCCGGATCCCGCAGCCGGGCGCTCGGAAGCGCACGGGGACGAACAAGAAGAGCAGCAAGAAGGCGGTCGCCGCGTGAGCACCCTCAGCCCCACCGCGACGCCCGCGTCGCCCCTCGCCGACCGTCCGGTCGAGACCACCCGCAGCTGGAAGCTCCCGATCGGGTACGCCGTCTTCACGGTCCTCGCGCTCGTGTTCTTCGTGCTGCTCCACCGCACCGGCACGACGACGTTCCGCCTGGCGAACGGCGGCGACTTCTTCGCGCTGCCGAACGTCCCCTTGGCCGCCGGCCCGACCGGGTACGTCGTGGTCGTCCTGCTCGCCATCGCGACGGTGTACGCGTTCGTCGAGGTCCGGGCGTTCCGCCGCGTCCCGCTCTGGGTGACCTCGGTCTTCGCGATCGTGTTCGTCGTCGGCTTCCTCACGTGGGCCGCCGCGGGCGCCACCGTCCCGCTGCCCGGGCTGCTCGTCGGCGCCCTGGGCCTGAGCGTCCCGCTCGTGTTCGGTGCCCTCGGCGGCGTCATCTCCGAGCGCGTCGGCGTCGTGAACATCGCGATCGAGGGCCAGTTCCTCGCCGGTGCGTTCACCTCGGCGCTCATCGCGTCCCTGACCGGGTCGCCGTGGGTGGGCCTCGTCGGGGCGCTCGTCGCCGGTGTCCTGGTGTCGTTCATCCTCGCGGCGTTCAGCATCAAGTACCTCGTCGACCAGGTGATCGTCGGTGTCGTCATCAACGCCTTCATCTCCGGCCTGACCGGCTTCCTGTACTCGCAGGTCCTCTCGCCGAACGAGACCACGCTGAACGTCGGTGTGCGCTTCCCGAAGATCGAGATCCCGCTGCTGCACCAGATCCCGGTCATCGGTCCGGTGTTCTTCGAGCAGACGGTCGTCGTCTACCTGGCCTACATCGCCGTCGCGGTCGTCACCTTCGCGCTGTTCAAGACCCGCTGGGGTCTCCGCCTCCGCGCGGTCGGCGAGCACCCGCAGGCAGCCGACACGGTGGGCATCAACGTCACCAGCACCCGGTTCTGGAACGTGTCCCTCGCCGGTGCGATCGCCGGGCTCGGTGGGGCGTACTTCACCCTCGACGCGGTCGGGCCGTTCACGAAGGACATGACCGCCGGCGCCGGCTACATCGCGCTCGCGGCCGTGATCTTCGGCCGGTGGGACCCGATCCGTGCGACGCTCGCGGCGCTGCTGTTCGGCTTCGCGTCGAACCTGCAGAACACCCTCGGGGCGATCAACTCGCCCGTGCCGAGCGAGTTCCTGCTGATGCTGCCGTACGTCGTGACCATCTTCGCGGTGGCCGGCCTGGTCGGGCAGTCGCGTGGTCCCGCCGCGTCCGGCAAGCCGTACCTCAAGAGCTAGCCGGGAGGCACGGCGCATGACCGACACGAACGCCCACGGTGACCAGGCAGTCACCGCCACCGCCGCCGCGGACCCCGCCCCGCGCCTCCCGTCCGACGCGGACTGGGCCGCCCTGCGGACCGCAGCCACGGCCGCGATGCGGCACGCCTACGCGCCCTACTCGTCGTTCCCGGTGGGCGCGGCCGCGCTCACCGACGACGGCCGGATCGTCTCCGGCTGCAACGTCGAGAACGCGTCCTACGGCGTGACGCTCTGTGCGGAGTGCTCGCTCGTCTCGCAGCTGCACATGACCGGCGGCGGCAAGCTCGTCGCGTTCACGTGCGTCGACGGCGACGGGGCGACCCTGATGCCGTGCGGGCGCTGCCGCCAGCTGCTGTTCGAGCACTCCACCGAGGGCATGCTCCTCGAGACGGTCTCGGGCATCCGCACCATCGACGAGGTCCTGCCGGACGCCTTCGGCCCGCGCACCCTCGCCACCTACCAGCAGGAGCACTGATCCCCATGGCCGTCGAGCCCTTCGACACCGTCGACCTCATCCGCACGAAGCGTTCCGGCGGGGCCATGAGCACCGCCGAGATCGACTGGCTCGTCGACGCGTACACGCGCGGCTGGGTCGAGGACCCGCAGATGGCGGCGATGGCGATGGCGATCTTCCTGAACGGGATGGAGCGGCGGGAGATCAAGGACCTCACGCTCGCGATGATCGCGTCCGGGGAGCGGATGTCGTTCGGGTCGCTCGGCAAGACGACCGTCGACAAGCACTCCACCGGCGGGGTCGGGGACAAGATCACGCTGCCGCTCGCGCCACTCGTGGCGTCGTTCGGCGTCGCGGTGCCGCAGCTGTCCGGTCGAGGGCTCGGCCACACCGGCGGGACGCTCGACAAGCTCGAGTCGATCCCGGGGTGGCAGGCGGCGCTGTCGAACGACCGCATGATGGCGATCCTGTCCGACGTCGGCGCGGTCATCTGCGCCGCCGGGTCGGGACTGGCGCCGGCCGACAAGAAGCTCTACGCGCTCCGCGACACCACCGGCACCGTCGAGTGCATCCCCCTCATCGCGTCGAGCATCATGTCGAAGAAGATCGCCGAGGGCACCGGGGCGCTCGTGCTCGACGTGAAGTTCGGCTCGGGTGCGTTCATGCCGACCTACGAGGCATCGCGGGAGCTCGCGCAGACGATGGTCGACCTCGGGAACGACGCCGGGGTCGCGACCTCGGCACTGCTCACCGACATGGAGGTCCCGCTCGGCCTGACGATCGGCAACGCGCTCGAGGTGCGGGAGTCCGTCGAGGTGCTCGCGGGCGGGGGCCCGTCGGACGTCGTGGAACTGACCCTCGCGCTCGCCACCGAGATGCTCACGCTGGCCGGGCTGCCGGACGCCGACCCCGCTGCAGCCCTGGCCGACGGCCGGGCGATGGACACCTGGCGCCGGATGATCGCGGCGCAGGGCGGCGACCCGTCGGCGGACCTGCCGGTCGCCCGCGAGCAGCACGTCGTCACCGCGCCCGCATCGGGCGTGCTCGTGCAGCAGGACGCCCTGCCGTTCGGCGTGTCGGCCTGGCGGCTCGGCGCCGGTCGGGCCCGCGCGCAGGACCCGGTGCAGGCGGGTGCCGGCATCGAACTGCACGTGAAGCCGGGCGACGCCGTGACCGCGGGGCAGCCGCTCTGGACCCTGCACACCGACGACGCCGCCCGGATCGACCGTGCGCTCGAGTCCCTCGAGGGCGCCTGGTCCATCGGCGACACCGCGCCGGGACGCGGGCCGATCGTGCGGGAGCGCATCGCGGGCTGAACCCGGCCGACCAGCCGACCGGAGGCTCCCCACGGACCTGTGGGCCGGGCTCGCAGGCTCGCCCGCGCATCCCACGGTTTGCTTCGCGATCCCGTTGAGTGGGATGCGCCAGTCCGTTCGTCCGTCTGTTGTGCACAGGTCCCTGCGCGCGGTCGGTGACCACCGATAGCCTGGTCGCATGAGCGCCGACGCCCCGACCTACCGACTGCCCGACGCCGGTGCGGTCATCAACGACCTGCCGAAGGTCTCGCTGCACGACCACCTCGACGGCGGGCTCCGGCCGGCGACGATCATCGAGCTGGCGGAGTCGTCCGGTGTGGCGTTGCCGACCACCGACGCGGACGCCCTCGGGCAGTGGTTCGCCGACCAGTCGAACTCCGGCTCGCTCGTCGAGTACCTGAAGACCTTCGACGTCACCACCTCGGTGATGCAGACGGCTCCGCAGCTCACCCGCATCGCGCGCGAGTTCGTCGAGGACCTCGTCGCCGACGGCGTCGTCTACGGCGAGGTCCGCTGGGCGCCGGAGCAGCACCTGCAGAGCGGGCTGACGCTCGACGAGACGGTCGAGGCCGTGCAGGCCGGCATCGAGGAAGCGGTCGACGCCGCCGGCGGGTCCATCCGCGTCGGTCAGCTCGTGACCGCGATGCGCCACGCCGACCGCGCGCAGGAGATCGCCGAGCTCGCGGTCCGGCACCGCGATCGCGGGGTCGTCGGGTTCGACATCGCCGGGGCCGAGGCCGGGTTCCCGCCGGCGAACCACCGTGCGGCCTTCGACTGGCTCGCCGCACAGCTCTTCCCGGTGACCGTGCACGCGGGCGAGGCCGACGGGCTCGCCTCGATCCGCTCGGCGCTCGTCGACGGCCGTGCCCTCCGTCTCGGCCACGGCGTCCGGATCTTCGAGGACATCAGCCTCTCCGACGCCGGTGACGGCTCGACGCTGGCCTCTCTCGGCGAGGTCGCCTCGTGGGTGCGCGACCGTGAGATCCCGCTCGAGGTCGCGCCGTCGTCGAACCTGCAGACCGGGGCGATCGTCGCCTGGGGCGACGAACTCGCCGACCACCCGTTCGACGTGCTCTACCAGCTCGGCTTCCGGGTGACGGTGAACACCGACAACCGCCTGATGAGCAACACCTCGCTGTCGAAGGAGCTCGCGCTGCTGGCCGGCACGTTCGGCTACGACCTCGACGACCTGGCGGCGTTCCAGATCAACGCCGCGCTCGGCTCGTTCCTCCCGCTCGAGGACCGCGAGGAGATCATCGCGACGATCACCGCCGGCCACCAGGAGGCCTGACCGCATGCCACTGCCGCCGCTGCCGGACGGAGCCGTCGTGCTCGGGGCCAGCGCGTCCTCGTGGCGCGACGCGCTCCGACTGGCCGGCGGGGCGCTCGTGACCTCGGGCGCCGCCACCGAGCCGTACACCGACGCCATGATCGGCCTCGTCGAGGAACACGGGCCCTACATCGTGATCTCCCCGGGACTCGCGTTCGCGCACGCCCGGCCGGGGCCCGCCGTGCTCCGGGACGGGCTCGCCGTGGTGACGCTCGAGACCCCGGTCGCGTTCGGGCACCCGCACAACGACCCGGTCCGCGTGGTGCTCGGGCTCGCCGTCGCGGGCGTCGGCGCACACCTCGAGTCGATCGGCGAGATCGCCAACCTGTTCAACGACCCGACCGTCACCGGGCGGATCGCCGCGGCGACCACGGCGGACGAGGTCCGCGCGATCATGGGGGTGTCGGCGTGAAGATCGTCACGATCTGCGGCGCCGGGATCGGCTCCAGCGGCATCCTCAAGGTGAACGCCGAGAAGGCCCTCGCCGCCCTCGGGCTGGACGCGTCGGTCGTCGCGGCCGACGTCGCCTCCGTGCGGGACGTCTCCGACGACGCCAACGTCATCCTGACCAGCCAGGAGTTCGTCGAGGCGATCGGGGACACCTACGCCGAGGTCATCGTGATCCGGAACCACTTCGACCAGGGTGAGATCACGGCGGCGGTGGACCGGGCGCTCGGGGAACACTGAGGCGCGATCCGGCTCGTGACGCCCTTTAGAGTTGGGGCATGAGCACGGAGAACCCGCTGAACGACCCCGCCGCCGACCCGTTCGAGGTCGCCCGCGACGCCGCCGCAGTCATCGCCACGAAGTCGGGGATCGAGCGCCACGACATCGCCCTGACCCTCGGGTCCGGGTGGGGCAAGGCCGCAGACCTCATCGGCGAGACGGTGTCCGAGATCCCCGCGTCCGAGGTCCCCGGCTTCAGTGCGTCGGCCGTGCCCGGGCACTCCGGCACGGTCCGCTCGATCCGGCTCGCCGACGGCCGTCACGCGCTCGTCATCGGTGCGCGGACGCACTACTACGAGGGCCACGGGGTCCGTCGGGTCGTGCACAGCGTCCGCACGGCCGCAGCGACCGGGGCGTCGATCATGGTCCTGACGAACGGTGCCGGTGGCATCAAGGAGCACTGGACGCCGGGCACCCCGGTGCTCATCAGCGACCACATCAACCTGACGGCGGACAGCCCGCTCGAGGGCGCGACGTTCGTCGACCTGACCGACCTGTACTCCGTGCGGCTCCGCTCGGTCGCGAAGTCGGTCGACCCCTCGCTCGACGAGGGCGTCTACACGCAGTTCCGGGGGCCGCACTACGAGACGCCGGCCGAGGTGCAGATGGCGAAGACCATCGGTGGGCACATCGTCGGCATGTCCACGGCGCTCGAGGCCATCGCCGCCCGTCAGGCGGGCATGGAGGTCCTCGGCTTCTCGCTCATCACGAACCTCGCCGCGGGCATCCAGACGACCCCGCTGTCGCACGCCGAGGTGCTCGAGGCAGGCAAGGAGGCCGAGCCGGTCATCGCCGACCTGCTCGCCCGTGTGGTGGCGGCGCTGTGAAGGTCGACCTGGCGGGGGTGCTCGACACCGCGCGGTCCTGGGCGGCGCAGGACCCCGACGACGAGACCCGGGCGTCGCTCGGCGCGGCGATCGACGCCGCGGCGACGGGTGACGGACCCGCGGTGCAGGCGTTGGCCGCCCGCTTCGACGGCCGGCTGCAGTTCGGGACCGCCGGCCTCCGCGCCGAGCTCGGGTACGGACCACTCCGGATGAACCGGGTCGTCGTCACCCAGGCCGCTGCGGGTCTCGCCCGGTTCCTCATCGACACCGGCCGGGAGCGCAGCGTCGTGATCGGCTACGACGGCCGGGTCAACTCCGACGTCTTCGCGCGCGACTCCGCCGAGGTGATGCGGGGCCTCGGGCTCGA
The DNA here is from genome assembly GCF_051903265.1 of Curtobacterium sp. SP.BCo. Classification (GTDB taxonomy): domain Bacteria; phylum Actinomycetota; class Actinomycetes; order Actinomycetales; family Microbacteriaceae; genus Curtobacterium. Next base: position 2,968,532 of record NZ_CP194337.1, on the reverse strand, counting down.
CGTCACCCTGCTGCCATCGGCGCTGCCCACCCCGGTGTTGGCGTTCGCCGTCCGGCACCTGGACGTCGGTGCGGGTGTGATGGTCACCGCGAGCCACAACCCGCCGCGGGACAACGGCTACAAGGTCTACCTCGGGGGCGAGGACGACGGCTCGCAGATCGTGCCGCCGGTCGACGGGGCGATCGCGGCCGCCATCGACGCGGTCGCCGCGGGCGACGTCCGCGACCTCGTGCGCGCGACCGACTACACGGTGGCGGGGGACGCCCTGGTGCAGGCGTACGTCGACGCGACGGCCGCGACGGTACCGGCACCGCGCCTCCCGGTCGACGCCCAGCCGAAGGTCGTCTACACGGCCATGCACGGTGTCGGGTGGGGGACCGCCCGCGCGGTGTTCGAGGCCGCGGGCTTCGCCGTCCCGACGACGGTGCCGGAGCAGATCGAGCCGGACGGGGCGTTCCCGACGGTGTCGTTCCCGAACCCGGAGGAGCCGGGGGCGATGGACCTGTCGATCGCCCGCGGTGTCGCCGTCGGCGCCGACCTCGTCATCGCCAACGACCCCGACGCGGACCGGCTCGCCCTCGCGATCCCGGACGGTGCCGGTTCGTTCCGTCGACTGTCCGGCAACGAGGTCGGTTGGCTGCTCGGCTGGCGCGCTGCGGCCCGGGCATCGGCAGCGGGTGTGCGTGGCACGCTCGCCGCGTCCATCGTGTCCTCGCCGGCGTTGGCACGGGTGGCCGCGCGGCACGGGCTGGAGTACCGCGACACCCTGACCGGCTTCAAGTGGGTCTCCCGCGTGCCCGGTCTGGTCTTCGGCTACGAGGAGGCCCTCGGCTACCTCGTCGACCCGGAGGTGGTGCGGGACAAGGACGGCATCTCGGCGGCCCTGTCGTTGCTCGACCTCGCGACGGCGCTCGCAGCCGACGGGTCGACGATCGCGGACCACCTCGACGCGTTCGCGGCGGAGTTCGGGGCGTTCGCCTCCGGCCAGGTCGCGACCCGCGTGGACGACCTCTCCCGCATCGGCTCGATCATGGCGTCGCTGCGGTCCTCGCCGCCGGTGTCGCTCGGTGGGGTGGACGTCCTGACGACGACGGACTACCTGGACGGCGTCGAGGGCTTCCCGCCGTCGGACATCCTCCGCTACGACCTCGCCGGGGACGCACGGGTCATCGTCCGCCCGAGCGGTACCGAGCCCAAGGTGAAGGTCTACATCGACACGGTGGCGACCACCCCCGCCGAGGCCCGGTCCCTCGTCGACACCCTCGCCGAGGCGGTGCGCCCCCTCGTGTCGTAGGCGCGCGCTGCGCGGTTGCGTGCCCGTCGTCCGCCACCGCCGCCGTCGCCGTCGCCGGCACCGGCGGGCTTCGCGCCCCGCGGCGGACACCGCGCCCCGTTGATCCGGGGCGCGGTGTTCCGTGCGGGGCGCGGACAACGGGGACGGGCCCCGGAGGACATCGACGCACCGTGCGCGGATCGTCTCGCGAACTCTCCACAGATGGTCGGCGGCACCCCCGACGGTGGTGGTTCGTCCGGAGAATGACGGTGTGGCGATCGAACCGGTGTTCACGAGCGGCCTCTCGAGTGCCGAGGCGGCGACGATCCGTCGTGCTGCGGACCGCGGCATCTGGGAGCGGATCCACCCAGGTGCGTACGTGCCCCGAGCTGCTTGGACTTCCGCGTCCGCTGCGGAACGCCACCGGGTGCTCGTCACGAGCTACCTGCGCGCCCACCCTGCCACGGTCGTCGTCACCGATCGGTCAGCGGTGGCGATGCACGGGCTGCCCTGGATCGGTCCGTTCGGCTCACGGGTGATCGTCACCGACCCGGATCGCGATCGCGGACAGGTGAAGTCGACGGTACGACGCCGGGGGAGCGCCGGCCGTGTGCCCGCGTCGACCGTCATCGACGGCGTCGTCGTGGGGACGCTCGCAGAGACAGCTGTCGACGTGGCCCTCCACGAGCACCCGTGGCGAGCGATCGTCGTGCTCGACGCGGTCCTGCGCCGGGGTATCCCGAAGGACGAACTCCGCGCTGCGCTGGACGAACGCGGAGCGAGGGGGCGTGGTCGGGCGGAGGTCCTGATCGACGTCGCGGACGGAGGGGCTGAGTCCGCGGGCGAGAGCATCACGCGGTGGGGTGCGCACGTGCTCGGCGCCCCTGCCCCCGTGCTCCAGCAGGAGTTCCCGTACGACGAGGTCCTGCATGACCGCGTCGACCTCTGGTATCCGCAACAGGGCGTGATCGTCGAGTTCGACGGCCGGACCAAGTACGGCGCCGGCGCTCCCGATGCGCTCTGGGACGAGAAGCGACGGGAGGACAGACTGCGACGACGGCGAGGCGTGCACGGCTTCGTCCGGGTGACCTGGCGGGACGCGATGCCCGCCGGACAGCTGCCGCGGCTCCTGATCGACGGCGGCGTCCCGTTGGGCGACGGGTGGCCGAGCGCGTGGCGACTCGCAGCACATCGCGCCCTCGAATGAACACTGCGCCCCGAGTAGACGGGGCGCAGTGTTCGAAGGAGGGCGCGGATCGGAAGCGCGGCGGCCGCGCCGCCGCGGGCGCCGCGTGCGCCGCGGCCCGGCGCCCGCTACGCGAGCTCGAGCAGCACGTGGCCCGACGAGATCGTCTGGCCGACGGGGGCGTTCAGCCCGGTGACGACGCCGTCGCGCGGGGCCTGCACGGGCTGTTCCATCTTCATGGCCTCGAGCACGACGAGCAGGTCGCCCTTCACCACGGTGTCACCCTCGGCGACCGCGAGCTTCACCACGGTGGCCTGCATCGGGGACGTCACCGAGCCGGACGACGCCAGGCCCCCGCGGACACCGGAGGACCGGCGCTTCGGGGGAGCGGAGGGACCGGCGGGACGACGTCCGGCAGCACCGGCAGCGCCACCGCCGACGATCGACGGCATGGTGACCTCGATGCGCTTGCCCTGCACCTCGACCACGACCGAGTCGCGGGCGGCCGGCGCGGGGAGCTCCTCGGGGGAACCGCTCCAGGCGGGGATGTCGTTCTGGAAGTCGGTCTCGATCCACTGCGTGTACACGCTGAACGGCTCGTCGTCGGAGGTGGCGAACGCCGGGTCGGACACGACCGCGCGGTGGAACGGCAGCACCGTCGGCAGGCCGGTCACCTCGAACTCGGCCAGGGCACGACGCGACCGTTCGAGCGCCTCGGCACGGGTGGCACCGGTGACGATCAGCTTCGCGAGCATCGAGTCGAACGAACCCGAGACGACGTCGCCGGACACGACGCCGGAGTCGACGCGCACGCCGGGGCCCGAAGGTGCGGTGAACGCGTGCACGGGACCGGGCGCCGGGAAGAAGTTGCGGCCCGGGTCCTCGCCGTTGATGCGGAACTCGAAGGAGTGGCCGCGGGGGGTCGGATCGGAGTAGTCGAGCACGCCGCCCTCGGCGATGCGGAACTGCTCACGCACGAGGTCGATGCCCGTGACCTCTTCCGAGACGCAGTGCTCGACCTGCAGGCGGGTGTTCACCTCGAGGAACGACACGGTGCCGTCCGCGCCGATCAGGAACTCGCAGGTGCCGGCGCCGACGTAGCCGACCTCGCGGAGGATCGCCTTCGACGACTCGTACAGCCGCTCGGTCTGCTCGGGCGTCAGGTACGGCGCGGGCGCCTCCTCGACGAGCTTCTGATGGCGGCGCTGCAGCGAGCAGTCGCGCGTGGAGACGATGACGACGTTGCCGTGCTCGTCCGCCAGGCACTGGGTCTCGACGTGGCGCGGCTTGTCGAGGTACTTCTCGACGAAGCACTCGCCGCGACCGAACGCGGCGATCGCCTCACGCGTCGCCGATTCGAACTGCGAGGCGACCTCCTCGCGCGTCCGTGCGACCTTCAGGCCGCGACCGCCACCGCCGAAGGCCGCCTTGATGGCGACCGGCAGACCGACCTCGTCCGCGAACGCGATGACCTCGGCGGCGTCCGCGACGGGCTCGATCGTGCCGGGAGCGAGCGGCGCGCCGACCTTCTCGGCCACGTGCCGCGCGGAGACCTTGTCGCCGAGTCGCTCGATCGACTCCGGGGACGGGCCGATCCAGGTCAGCCCGGCGTCGATGACGGCGCGGGCGAAGTCGGCGTTCTCGGCGAGGAACCCGTAGCCCGGGTGCACGGCGTCCGCGCCGGAGCGGCGGGCGACCGAGATGATCTTGTCGATGACGAGGTAGGTGTCGGCGCTCGTGGTGCCGTTCAGCGCGTACGCCTCGTCTGCGAGGCGGGCGTGGAGGGCGTCACGGTCCTGGTCGGCGTAGACCGCGACCGATGCCTTGCCTGCGTCGCGGGCCGCGCGGATGATGCGGACGGCGATCTCGCCGCGGTTCGCGATGAGGACCTTGCTGATACGGGGCATGGTAAGCCAGCGTATTCGTGCGGCGGGGGCACGAATTGACTGGCACCCACAAAGAACCTCGCCGAACCAGTGCGGATTCCTACAGTCCCCAGAGATCGTGCCACTCGACGCCGAACCCCCGCAGGAGCATCGAGCGCAGCACCGGCAGCGAGAGCCCCACTACGGCCGAGGGCGCGCCGTCGATCCGGGTGATGTACGCGGCGGCGCGCCCGTCGATCGTGAACGCGCCGGCGACCTCGAGCGGCTCGCCCGTGGCGACGTACGCGTCGATCTCCTCGGGGGACATGTCGTCCGCGAAGGTGAGCACCGCGCTGTCGACCGCCACGACGTGGTCGCCGGAGGCGACGAGCCCCGACCCACCGGGCGCGACGTCGGCGAACGCCCCGGCCAGGCCCAGCGGCCCACGGCCCGACGCGTCCACGGTGCGGACGGGAGGCACGGTGCCGGCCCGCCCCGCACCTCCAGGCTGCGAACCGGTCACGTCGACGGCCCGCCGCCGGTCGACGACGCAGTGCCCGCTCCACAGCGTGCCGCCGCCGGCGGCGAGCATCTGCCGCCAGCGGTCCCGCGCGACGGCCGGGTCGTGCGGCTTGCCGTACAGGACCCCGTCGACCTCGAAGGCGGAGTCCCCACCGAACACGAACCCGTCGACCGGCGAACCGGCGATCGGAGCGTCCGCGACGGCGGACGCCTTGGCCACGGCGAGCAGGGACACGAGCTCCGGTCCGGTGAGTTCCCGGCCGAGCTCCGCCGCGACGGACGCGACCGCGGCGTCTTCGTCGACCCCCGGCGCGACGAGGACCGGCTCGATCCCGGTCTGGGCGAGCAGGGCGCGGCGGGCGGGGGAGGTACTCGCGAGGTACAGACGCATGGGAACATCGAACCATGGGTGAATCCGTCGGAACGCTGCTCGACCTCGACGTCACCGGGATCGCCCACGGCGGCATCTCGGTGGCACGGCACGAGGGGCGGGTGGTGTTCGTGTCGGACGCGATCCCGGGCGAACGGGTGGTCGCCCGGGTGACCGAGGACCGCAAGAAGTCCTTCTGGCGCGCCGACACCGTCGAGGTGCAGCAGCCGAGCGAGCACCGCGTCGACCACGTCTGGCCCGAGGCCGCGCTCGACCGCGACCCGGCGGTCCGCCCGGGCGGCGCGGAGTTCGGGCACATCGCCCTCGCCCACCAGCGCACGCTGAAGCACGACGTGCTCGTCGACTCGTTCCAGCGCTTCGCGCACACGGACCTCGCCGAGGTCCTCGGTGCCGACCCGGTGGTCGAGTCGGCACCCGGCGACGACGAGACGAACGGCACCGGCTGGCGCACCCGCGTCCGCCTGCACGTCGACGAGGACGGCACCGCCGGTCCCTTCGCCGCCCGGTCGCACACGGTCGTGCCGGTCGCGTCCCTGCCGCTCGCGAGCCGCGTCGTGCAGGACAGCGCACCCCTCGGTCGCGGCGCGATGCCCGGCGCCTCGGTGGTCGACGTCCTCGCGCCGAGCGGCTCGGAGGGCGCGCGCCTCGTCATCGACGAGCAGAAGCCGACGATCGTCACCGAGGTGGTCGGCGAACGCACGTTCCAGGTCGACGACAACGGCTTCTGGCAGGTCCACCGCGCGGCACCGGCCGTGCTCACCGCCGCCGTGCAGGACCTCGTCGACCGCGACCGGCTCGACGCGGAGGGGCAGCACCTCGACCTCTACGGCGGCGTCGGGCTGCTCGCCGCCGCGCTCGGTGACCTGGTCGGTCCGAAGGCGCGCCTCACCAGCGTCGAGAGCGCCCCGCGTGCGACCGAGCACGCGCAGGAGAACCTCGCCGAGTGGATCGGCGCCCGCGCCGAGACCGGTCGCGTCGACCGGTGGCTGCAGCGGACCGTAACCGCGCTGACCGCGTCCGAGCGACAGCGGTACCGGGCCGGCACGATCGTCCTGGACCCGCCGCGGTCCGGCGCCGGACGCGAGGCCGTCGTGCAGATCGCCGCGCTCCAGCCGGCGCAGGTCGTGTACGTCGCCTGCGACCCGGTCGCGTTGGCCCGCGACGTCGCGACGTTCGCCGACCTCGGGTACCGCCTGGAGGCCCTCCGCGCCTTCGACCTCTTCCCGCACACCCACCACCTGGAGGCCGTGGCCCGCCTGGTGCCGATCGCCTGACGCCCGGCGCGTCCCGGCCGGGCGCGGTGCGCACGCGTGGCCGCCTGGCCGGATTGCGCGTGGTGTGGGCGAGTGCAACACGGTCGCCGCGATGGGCTCGTACCTGAGTCCGACCTGGGTATCCTTGGTCGGTGATGGCTCCCCGGTTTCAGGGGCCGGGGTGCGCATCGACGAGAGAGGCCACCGTGGCAACAGACACGACCACCACCGGAACGACCGGACTGGCGACCAAGCCCGTCCGTGTCGCGATCGTCGACGACCACGAGTCCGTGCGACTCGGGATCCAGGCAGCGTGCCAGAACGAGGGGTTCGAGGTCGTCCTCACCGCCGCGAGCGTTCCCGAGTACATCGAGAACCTCGACGGGCGTGAGGTCGACGTCGTCGTCCTCGACCTGTCGCTCGGCGACGGCTCGACCGTGACCGCGAACGTGAAGGGTGTGCAGGGCACCGGTTCCGCGGTCCTCGTGCACTCGATCGCGGACCGCGTCGCGAACGTGCGCGAGGCGCTCGCCGCCGGGGCCGCCGGGGTGATCCCGAAGTCCTCGGCGACGAAGACCGTCATGGCCGCCGTCGCGACCGTGGCACGGGGCGACGTCCTCAACAACCTCGAGTGGGCGAGCGCGATCGACGCGGACCGTGACTTCGCGAAGGCGCAGCTCGGCCGTCGCGAGCGCGAGATCCTGCACCTCTACGCCTCGGGCCTGCCGTTGAAGCTGGCGGCCCAGCAGCTCGGCATCGGGTACTCGACCGCCCGTGAGTACCTCGACCGGATCCGCGTGAAGTACGTGGAGGTCGGTCGTCCCGCACCGACGAAGGTCGACCTGCTCCGTCGAGCGGTCGAGGACGGGATCCTCCCCGGGCTCGACTCGGGCATCGACCCCGACGGCGACGGTCGCTGAGACCCATGGCTGCGGCTGACGCGGCACCGGCGGGCGGCTCGGCTCGGGCCCCCGGCTCCGGGCGCGCCGCCGGCTCGGGGCGTGCCGGCGATCCCAGGCGTGCTGCCGGGGCGGCGCGTGCCGTCGGCGCACTGCCCGACCTCCGGACGTCGGCGCCGGGCGAGCAGAGCCCGTTCGGCACCGACCCGTCGCGGAGCGTCCGGGCGTCGATCACCCAGGCCTCCGTCGAACGGGCGTTCGCGATCCTCATCGCCGTGGCCGCGCTCGGCTTCGGGGCGACGACCGTCCCGGCGGTCCTCGCGCAGCTGCCGTACCTCGACCCGATCTGGGGTCCCGTCGTCGCCTGCGGGCTGGCGGCGTCGTTCCTGTTCGTCGGCGCCTCCGTGTTCGTCAAACCGCTCGCGCAGATGGCGCAGATCGTCTGTGCGCTGCTCTTCCTCGTCGCGCTCGTCACCTGGCCGCTGACCGTCCGCGAACCGATCCCCGCGGACCAGGTGCCGTGGCCCTGGTGGCTCTGCACGGTCGGGTCCACCGCGGCGGCGATGGGCTTCGCGCCGTGGCGAGCAACCGTCTACACCGCGCTCGTGCCGGCCGTCTACGTCGTGATCCGCCTGACCCCCGTCGGCGGGGACGCCGGGATCCGGGCGCTCCTCGACGGCGTCTACACGGCGATCCTCAGCGGTGCCGTCCTGGTCATCGCCGTGGTGCTGCGTCGGGCCGCGACGGCCGTCGACGCGGCCCAGGCGACCGCCGTCCGTCGGTACTCCCACGCGATCCGGGAGCACGCGACCGAGGTCGAGCGCGTCCAGGTCGACGCGATCGTGCACGACAGCGTGCTCACGACGCTGCTCTCCGCGGCGCGCGCCGAGACCGCCGACGCCGAGATGCTCGCCGCTCGCATGGCGCGCAACGCGATCGACCACCTCGACGCAGCCGCGTCGAACGGCCCGGCGGACGCGCCCCCCGTGCCGGTCGTCGACCTGCGGAGCCGGATCGCCGAGGCCACCTCGGCTCTGGCGGCCCCGGTCCGTGTGCAGACCGGTCAGCTCGGCGGTCTCCGGATCCCGGCGACCGTCGCCGACGCCCTGGCGTCCGCGGCGCTGCAGGCCGCGGTGAACAGCGTGCAGCACGCCGGTGGTGCCCAGGTCGACCGGTGGATCCGCGTCGAGCAGCGGGGCGCCGGCGTGCACGTGGAGGTCGGTGACGACGGCGCCGGGTTCGACGTCGCGACCATCCCGGCCGAGCGCCTCGGCGTCCGCCGGTCCATCCTCGAACGGGTCACCGCCGTCGACGGCACGGCCGAGGTCCTCACCGCCCACGGCTCCGGGACACGGGTCCTGCTCGGGTGGACCGCACCGGGGGATGACGAGCGATGAGGGTGTCGATCCCCGCCGGCGTCGCCATCGGCCTCGCCGCACTGTTCTCCGTCTACCACCTGCTCCTCGCCGCCACGACGCTGCCCCGGGTCCTCGACGCCGGGCCGGTGCTGGCCTGCATGGTCCTCTACGCCGCCGCGACGGGCCTGGCGGTGTTCCTGCCGGGCAGGACCCTGCCGGTGTGGGCGACGTGCTTCTCGCTCGGCACCGCGATCGTCATGCCGATCGTCGCCTCGCCGGTCGTCGAGCTGCGGAACGGCCCGAACTACAGCACCTGGTGGATCGCCGCCGTCGGGACGCTGATGGTCGTCCTCGTCGTCCGCGGTCGTGCGCCGTTCGCCTGGGTCGGTGTCGGGTTCCTCGCCGTGCACACCGTGGCGTGGGCCGGCATCGGAGCGCTCGGCTCCCTCGGCGTGCTCGGCAGCGTGTCGTGGGTCGCGATCGCCACGGGCTTCGCCGCCGCCATGAACCGGGCCACCCGCGTCACCCGGGACTTCGTCCGCGCCGAGCAGGAGACCGCGGACTGGCAGGCGGCGCAGGACGCCCACGTCTTCGAACGGCAGTTCCGCCTCAGCCAGACCACCCGGATGGCCCTGCCGATGCTGCAGCGGATCATCGACACCGGGGGCGACCTCTCCCCGGCGGAACGCGACGAGTGCCTGCACCTCGAGCAGGCGATCCGCGACGAGATACGTGGCCGGTCGCTGCTGTCCGACGACGTCCGGGACGAGGTCATGCGACTCCGTCGCCGTGGGGCGACCGTGCAGCTGCACGACGACGGCGGGCTCGACGAACTCGAGATCGACGACCTCCGCCGCGTGCACGCCCGGATCGCCGAGGCGCTGCGACAGGCCCGCGAGGCGGACAACGTCATCGTGCGCACCGTCGCCGAGGGGTCCGACTCGGCCGTGACGGTCGTCGGGTTGCGGTTGGACCTGGCGGCCAGCGAGTCGGCGGCGCTCGGCGCGGGGCTGGACGACGAGGACGGCGACGAGGACGACTCGGTGGTCGTCTGGTTGGAGATCCCGCGCCACGAGGTCGCGTAGGCCCCAGCGGCGGCCGGGAGGCGCGTGGTCGCGTCGTCCCCACCTGCGGGCCGGGAGGCGCGTGGCGGGCCCGCACCGTGCCTCCAGGCCGTCGTCTGGTCGCGCCGTGCGCGTGGCGCGCCCCGAAACGGGGAACGCGCCGGTCGGGAACCGGACTGGTGTCCTGCCCCGGAAACGGGGAACGCGCGGGTCGGGAACCGGTCTGGTGTCCTGCCCCGGAAACGGGGAACGCGCGGGTCGGAAACCGGTCTGGTGTCCTGCCCCGGAAACGGGGAACGCGCGGGTCGGAAACCGGTCTGGTGTCCTGCCCCGGAAACGGGGAACGCGCGGGTCGGAAACCGGTCTGGTGTCCTGCCCCGGAAACGGGGAACGCGCGGGTCGGAAACCGGTCTGGTGTCCTGCCCCGGAAACGGGGAACGGGCCGGTCGGATACCGACCGGCCCGTTCACGACCCGAGTCTGGGCGACAACCCGAATATCGCCCTGACTCGCAGCTGGTCGGCGGCTTCGTACCCTAGTCGGCCACCGACCCGCGATGTTCTTCGTAGAAGGACACCGAACACCACTTACTATGCCGGTCGCCCAGCGGCGTGTCAGTCGTCATTATGGGGGACAAATCGTGCAGTTTCCAGCCCTGTCGGCGGATGATGTCCCCCGAGTGAGGGGAGACCGACCGGGAAGTGCGGCCTGCAACCTCCGGTGACCCGGGGACACCAGGGGTACATGGAGGTCAGCGGAGGGATCGGCTCCAGGCGCCGGCGCCGTGGTCGAGCGGCCGGCGGAGGCCCCGGGCGGAGGCGTCCCAGCCGGACCGCGGCGAGACGGTGACCTCGGGTCGTCCGTTCGCGGCGGCCTCGTCGGCCTGACGCTGCAGGACGGCGATCACGGCGGCCAGTTCCTCCGGGGAGGGCTGACCGGACACCACGCGGACGGCGGCGGCGACCGACGCCGGGTCCTCGTTCGGGGCCGGGGGGACGGCTGCGGCGTGGCGGCCCATCAGTGCGCGCCCGTCACAGCGGGATGTTCCCGTGCTTCTTCGGCGGCAGCGAGGCGCGCTTGCCCCGCAGCGCCCGGAGCGCCTTGATGACCGACACGCGGGTGGCGTGCGGCTGGATGATGCCGTCGAGCTCACCGCGCTCGGCCGCCAGGTACGGCGAGGCCACGTTGTACGTGTACTCGTTCGCGAGCTTCGCACGGACCGCGGCGACGTCCTCGCCGGACTCCTCGGCGCGCTTGATCTCGGCGCGGTAGAGGATGTTCACGGCGCCCTGACCGCCCATGACGGCGATCTCCGCGGTCGGCCACGCCAGGTTGATGTCGGCGCCGAGCTGCTTGGAGCCCATCACGATGTACGCGCCGCCGTAGGCCTTGCGCGTGATCACGGTGACGAGCGGCACGGTGGCCTCGGCGTAGGCGTAGAGCAGCTTCGCGCCGCGGCGGATGACGCCCGTCCACTCCTGGTCGGTGCCGGGCAGGTAGCCGGGCACGTCGACGAGCGTGAGGATCGGGATGCCGAACGCGTCGCAGAACCGCACGAAGCGGGCGGCCTTCTCGCCGGCGTCGATGTTGAGCGTGCCGGCCATCGCCTGCGGCTGGTTCGCGATGATGCCGACGGTGCGGCCCTCGACCCGGCCGAACCCGATGAGGATGTTCGGCGCGAAGAGCGGCTGGACCTCGAGGAACTCACCGTCGTCGACGATGTGCTCGATGATCGTGGTGACGTCGTACGGCTGGTTCGTGGAGTCCGGGATGACGAGGTCGAGCTCGTGGTCGGCGTCGGTGGTCTCGAGCTCCGGGGCGACGTCGTACGCCGGCGCGTCGGACAGGTTGTTGTCCGGCAGGAAGCCGATCAGGGACCGTGCGTAGTCGAGCGCGTCGGACTCGTCCTCGGCCAGGTAGTGGGCGACGCCGGAGACCGCGTTGTGGGTCTGTGCCCCGCCGAGCTCCTCGAAGCCGACGTCCTCGCCGGTGACGGTCTTGATGACGTCGGGGCCGGTGACGAACATGTGGCTGGTCTTGTCGACCATGATCACGAAGTCGGTGAGGGCGGGGGAGTAGACCGCACCGCCGGCCGCCGGACCCATCACGATGGAGAGCTGCGGGATGACGCCGGACGCCTGGGTGTTCAGGCGGAAGATCTCGCCGTACTTGCCGAGCGCGACCACGCCCTCCTGGATGCGGGCGCCGCCGGAGTCGAGGATGCCGATGATCGGCACGCCGGTCTTCAGCGCGTGCTGCATGACCTTGATGATCTTCTCGCCGGCGACCTCGCCGAGCGAGCCGCCGAAGACCGTGAAGTCCTGCGCGTAGACGGCGACGTTGCGGCCGTGGATGGTGCCGACGCCCGTGACGACCGCGTCGCCGTAGGGCCGCTTGGCGTCCATGCCGAAGGACGTGGTGCGGTGCCGGACGAACTCGTCGAACTCCACGAAGGAGTTCTCGTCGAGCAGCTGCTCGATCCGTTCGCGCGCCGTGCCCTTGCCCTTGGCGTGCTGCTTCGCGATCGCGGACTCGCCCGCGGCGGTCACTGCTTCGTGGTACCGCTCGCGGAGGTCGGCGAGCCGGCCGGCCGTCGTCGAGAGATCGGGGGTGTCTCCTGAAGTCACCCGCTCACCCTACCGGCGGCGGCCACGCGGTCGGTTGGAGGACCCCCACGGTTCCTGCCCGTAGATTTGCGTGCATGTCCACACCCGCGTCGTCCGCACCCTCGTCGCCGACGTTCCCGACCAGTCGCGCAGCCGTCGAGTCCACCGGGGCCGTCTTCACCGCCCCGGGGACGACCGGGTCGACGAACGCCGACCTGCTCGCCGCCGCGGCCGGGCAGCCGCACGGCAGCGTGGTCGCGACCCTGCACCAGACCGCCGGCCGCGGACGGCTCGACCGGACGTGGTCCGCCCCGGCGGGGGAGACGCTCGCCGTCAGCCTGCTGGTGCGCGCCGCGCTCGACGAGCGAGACCGCGGGTGGCTGCCGCTCGTCGCCGGTGCGGCCATGCGGGACGCGGTCGGACGGGTCCTCGCGTTCCGGGGGCCGTCCGTCTGCAGCGACGGTCCGGCGGCGACCGACCGTACGGTGCTCGTCAAGTGGCCGAACGACGTCCAGGTCGGCGGTCGGAAGGTGTGCGGGATCCTCTGCCAGGTGGCCGCGGACGGCAGCGTCGTCGTCGGTGCCGGCGTGAACCTCACCATCCCGGCGGACCGGCTGCCCACCCCGACCGCCACGTCCCTCGCGGTCGCGGGCGCGCACGGGTCCGCCGTCGACCTCGCCGACGACGTGCTGGTCGCGTTCCACGGCGCCGTCCTGGAGGCGGTGGCCGCCCTGGTCGACGGCGGTGCGGCTGCCGAGGCGGTCCGGTCCCACGTCCGCGCCGCGTGCGGCACGATCGGCCAGCGCGTCCGCCTCGAGCTGCCCGACGGCACGGTCGACGAGGGCGACGCGACGGGCATCGACGACGACGGCCGCATCACGATCCGGGACCGACAGGGTGCATCCAGGGGCGTCGCGGTGGGGGACCTCACCCACCTGCGGTATGCATGACGGCATGACCGCCGAGCCGCCGCCCGAACGCGTGGTCGCGCGCCTGCGACCGCACGCGCGTCGACTCGTGCGCCCGGCGGTGTTCACCGTCCTCGTGACGGTCGCCGGCGGCTTCGGCTTCGGCGTCTTCCAGGCGCAGCTCGCGTGGCTCAACGCCGTGGTCGCCGGGCTCGTGCTGCTCCTGGTGTTCCTCGGCGGTGCGCTGCCGCTGTTCCGGTGGATGTCCCAGCGGTACGTGGTCACCACCAGGCGCCTCGTCGTCGTGCACGGCCTCGGCACCCGCACCCGTCGGGAGCTCCTGCACTCGCGGGGGTACGACGTCACCGTCCGACGTCGGGGACTGCAGGGGCTGTTCCGGTCGGGTGACGTGCTCGTCTTCCCCGGCGACGAGCCCGCCGTCGTCCTCGGTGACGTGCCGCACGCCGACCTGGTCGTCGCGGTCCTGCACGACCTCGTCGAGGCGTACGAGGCCCGTCGGCGACACCGCGAGCCGGACTGGGACGAGATCGTCGGCGGCACGGAGCGGCCGCAGTGGGGTGACGTCCGGCCCTGACGGGCGTGGCGCGCTCGGTGGACGTTCGTCGAGAACCCGGTAGCGTCTTCCCGTGCGAATCTCTGTCATCGGCTGCGGTTACCTCGGTGCCGTGCACGCCGCCTCCATGGCCAAGCTCGGGCACGACGTCGTCGCTGTCGACGTCGACCCGGTCAAGATCGAACGGCTCGCCGCGGGCGAAGCCCCCTTCTTCGAACCGGGGCTCCCCGAGATCCTGACCGAGGCGCTCGAGTCCGGCCGCATCCGTTTCACCACCGACATGGCCGAGGTCGCCGGCGCCCAGGTGCACTTCCTCGCCGTCGGCACCCCGCAGGGCCCGACCGGCGCCGCCGACCTCACCTACGTCGACGCCGCGGTCGCCGCGATCACCCCGTACCTGTCCGCCGGCGAGTTCGTCGTCGGCAAGTCGACCGTCCCCGTCGGCACCGCGGCCCGCCTGGCCGCCGAGGTCGAGGCCGCCGCCCCCGGTGCCTCGCTCGTCTGGAACCCGGAGTTCCTGCGCGAGGGCTTCGCCGTGCAGGACACGATCTCCCCGGACCGCCTCGTCTACGGCGTGCCGGCGGGGGAGACCGGCGAGCGTGCGGTCGCCCTGCTCGACGAGGTCTACGCGACCACCCTGGCCGAGGGCACCCCGCGCCTCGTCGTCGACCTGCCGACCGCGGAGCTCGTCAAGGTCAGCGCGAACGCCTTCCTCGCGACGAAGATCTCCTTCATCAACGCCATGGCGGAGATCGCCGAGGTCGTCGGGGCCGACGTCACGGCGCTCGCCGACGCGATCGGGCACGACGCCCGCATCGGCCGCAAGTTCCTGAACGCCGGGCTCGGGTTCGGCGGCGGCTGCCTGCCGAAGGACATCCGGGCGTTCCAGGCCCGCGCCGACGAGCTCGGCGTGCCGGAGTCGCTGGCGTTCCTCGCCGACGTCGACGCGATCAACCTGCGCCGCCGCGACCACGTGGTCGAGCTCGCACAGGAGATCCTCGGCGGAGCCGTCGCCGGCAAGCGCGTCGCCGTGCTCGGTCTCGCGTTCAAGCCGAACTCGGACGACGTCCGCGACTCCCCGGCGCTCGACATCGCCGCGCGCCTGCTCGGACTCGGTGCGTCGGTCGCCGCGTACGACCCCGAGGCGGTCGTCACCGCCCGACGCATCCACCCGGAGCTCGACTACGTCGAGAGCGCCGAGGACGCCCTCCGTGGCGCCGACCTGGTGCTCGTGCTCACCGAGTGGAACGAGTTCCGTGCGCTCGACCCGGTGCGGGCCGCCGCGCTCGTCGCGAACCCGGTCGTGATCGACGGCCGGAACTGCCTCGACCGCGACGCGTGGACCGCTGCCGGGTTCACCCACCGGGGGATGGGCCGCTAGGTCTCCCCGCAGCGGCGTTCCCCGACGGCGTCGGCGTCGTGCTCCGGCACGGTACCGGCGCCGTCGTCGTGTCGCCGGTGCCGCTCCGGCACGGCGCCGTCGTCGTGTCGCCGGTGCCGCTCCGGCACGGCGCCGTCTCGCCGATGCCCGCGGACGCGCCGCGGACCGGGGGCGTTCAGACGCCGGAGGAGACCTGCTGGCCGCCGGTGGGTTCGGTGCCGGTCGGTTCGGCGCCGGCCGACCCGAGGTCGCCGGCCGTGCGGTCGGCGCGCTCGGGGTGGTAGACCCAGACCTTGTACAGCCAGAACCGGAAGACCGTGCCGAGCAGCAGACCGATGACGTTGCCGGAGATGTTGTCCGCCAGCGCGGACGTCAGACCGAGCACGTAGTGGGAGATCCCGAGGCAGCCGAGCGAGATGACCATGCCGCCGAGGGAGACGACGACGAACTCGAAGCCCTCGCGCGCGGCCACGGAACGACGCTGGTCGCGGAACGTCCAGTAGCGGTTGCCCATCCAGTTGACGAAGATCGCCACGACGGTCGAGACGACCTTGGCCCAGAAGGGTCCGGAGTGGATCTCGTCCGGGCTGAGCACCGTCGCGCGGAGGATGTTGAAGATGGCCGTGTCGACGACGAAGCCGACCGCGCCGACGACGCCGAAGCGTGCCAGCTGGGCAATCAATCGCCGCACGTGCTCTCCATGGTCCGTAGAGTTGTCGATGGTCGCGCCCGGCGCGGACCGACGGTCGCGTAAGACGGCGACCCGAACAGCGATTGTAGACAGTGCGCTCTCACCGGACGGTGTGAACGACGGAAGGAACACACAGCATGGCGTTGCGGGTCGGAGTCGTCGGTGGGGGCCAGCTGGCACGGATGATGGTGCCCGCCGCGGTGGAGCTCGGGATCGACATCCGGGTGCTCGCCGAGGGGCCGGGCATGTCGGCCGCGATCGCAGCCACCGCCGAGGGGGACTACCACGACGCCGAGACGGTGCTCGCCTTCGCGCGGGACGTCGACGTCGTCACGTTCGACCACGAGCACGTGCCGCAGGACGTCCTCCGTGCGCTGGTCGACGCCGGGGTGGCGGTCCGGCCCGGACCCGAGCCGCTCGCGGTCGCGCAGGACAAGATCACGATGCGTCGACGACTCTCCGAGCTCGGCCTGCCGGTGCCGGACTGGGCCGCGGTGCAGGACCCCGAGGAGCTCCGCGCGTTCCTCGACGACCACGGCGGCCGTGCGGTCGTGAAGACCGCCCGCGGCGGGTACGACGGCAAGGGCGTCCGCGTGGTGTCCGACCCCGCGGACGTGTCCGACTGGTTCATCGCCGTCGCCGAGGCCGGCGGCGAGCAGGCCCTGCTCGTCGAGGAGCTCGTGCCGTTCACCCGCGAGCTCGCGCAGTCCGTCGCGCGCCGGCCCTCCGGCGAGGTCGTCGCCTGGCCGCTCGTCGAGACCGTGCAGCGCGACGGCGTCTGCGCCGAGGTCTTCGCCCCGGCCCGGGACAGCGCCGGCCGACTCGCGGACACGGCGGAGGACATCGCCGTCCGGATCGCGACCGAGCTGGGCGTCACCGGGGTCCTGGCCGTCGAGCTGTTCCAGACCGGCGACGAGCGGATCCTCATCAACGAGCTCGCGATGCGCCCGCACAACACCGGCCACTGGTCGATCGACGGTGCCACGACGAGCCAGTTCGAGCAGCACCTCCGTGCGGTCCTCGACCTCCCGCTCGGCGCGACCGGCATGCACGCGCCGTCCGCCGTGATGATCAACGTCCTCGGTGGTCCGGCGGACGGGGAGCTCGCCGCGCGCTACCCCGACGCGCTCGAAGCGTTCCCCGAGGCGAAGTACCACTTCTACGGCAAGGCCCCGCGGCCGGGGCGGAAGATCGGCCACGTCACCGTGGTCGGCGACGACGTCGACGACGTCACCTACCGCGCACGGGCGGCGGCGTCGCACTTCGACGACTGACCGCACGGTCCGCCGAACGGCGGACACTCGGTCGGGTGGCACCCGATCTGGCGAGTCGACGTCCGCGCTGCGGGCATGCTCCCATGGACCGGTCAGGGGTCGACCAGTCCGAGGAGTCCGTCATGCGCCGAGCCAGGGTGCTCGCCACCGCCGGGACGTTCGGTGTGCTCGTCGCGCTCGCCGCCGGGGTGCCGGACCCGGGCGTCGCGACCGCGGCCACCACCGCCACGACGATGCGGGCGGCATCGTCCGCCACGCTCTACGGGGCCGGCCCGTACCGCTCCGACACGAGCGAGGCGGCGAAGCAGGCCGCAGCCCTGGCGACCTCCGACCCCGCCGGAGCAGCGGCGGCCCGGACCATCGCCCAGTACCCCGTCGCGACCTGGCTGGGGGACTGGACGCAGGGCACCACCCTGACCAGGACGATCGACGCCGCCGTCACGGCCGCTGACCGGCAGGGCACCACCGCGGTCTTCGTCACCTACGCGATCCCGCACCGCGACTGCGGCGGGCACTCCGCCGGCGGCTTCGACGAGCGCACGTACACCGCGTGGGTGGACCAGGTCGTCGCGCGCGTGGCCGGGCACCGTGCCGCCGTCGTCGTCGAGCCGGACTCGCTCGCCATGCTGAGCAACAGCGCGTGTGACGCCTCGCTCGGGGAGCAGCGCTTCCGCATCCTCTCCCGCGAGGTCGCTGCACTCACCGCGGCGGGCGTGCCGGCGTACCTCGACGCGGGGAACTCCAACTGGGTCCCGCCGGCGGTCATGGCCGCACGGCTGGAGCGCGCCGGCGTCCGGCAGGCCCGCGGGTTCTTCACGAACGTCGCGAACTACTACCCGACGGCGCAGGAGCAGGCGTACGCCGAGAAGGTGTCCGCGCTCACCGGCGGATCCCACTACGTCATCGACACCTCCCGCAACGGACAGGGCTGGCGCGGGACCTGGTGCAACGGCGTGGGAGCCGGGCTCGGGACGGCGCCGCGCGTCGTCTCCGACGGCACCGCGCTCGACGCGTTGCTCTGGGTGAAGACCCCCGGCGCGAGCGACGGGACCTGCAACGGCGGTCCGACCGCCGGCACGTGGTGGTCGGCGTACGCACAACGTCTGGTGGCGAACGCGCAGCTCGGCACGGCGGCGGTGACGCCGGCTCCGGCACAGCGGGCCCCGGCGGTCGCTCCGGTGGCGAAGCGGGACTCGGCGACCTCCAGCGCCAAGCGGCGGCTCACCGTCCGCGGCTGGGCGTTCGACCGCGACGACACGTCGAAGCCGGTGACGGTGCGGATGTCGGTGGACGGCAAGGTCGTCGGGTCGTGGGCGGCCACCGCCGCGCGGCCGGACGTGGACCGGGTGCACGCCGTCGGCACGCGCCACGGGTACGAGGTCACCGTCGCGGCCGCGAGCGGGAAGCGGAGCGTGTGCCTGACCGCGCTCGGCATCGGTGCGGGCGGCGACACGTCGCTCGGCTGCACGACCGTCACCGTCCGCTGACGCGGGCGCTGCCCGGAGTGCGCTCCACTAGGCTCGTGCCGTGACCGACACCGCAGCCTCCGTCCAGCCGCTCGTCTCGATCATCATGGGTTCCGACTCGGACTGGCCGACGATGCGGGCCGCCGCGGACACCCTGACCGAACTCGGCATCGCCTTCGAGGCCGACGTCGTCTCGGCCCACCGGACCCCCGACAAGATGACCCGCTTCGCGCGGGGCGCTGCCGCACGGGGCATCCGTGTCGTGATCGCCGGTGCGGGGGGAGCCGCGCACCTGCCCGGGATGGTGGCGTCGATGACGACGCTGCCCGTGATCGGGGTGCCCGTGCAGCTCGCCCGCCTGGACGGCCTCGACTCCCTGCTCTCGATCGTGCAGATGCCCGCCGGCATCCCGGTCGCGACCATGGCGATCAACGGTGCCGCCAACGCCGGGCTCCTCGCCGCGCGGATCATCGGCTCGTCGGACCAAGAGGTCGCCGCACGGCTGCGACAGCACGCCGAGGACCTCGAGCGGGTCGTCGAGGAGAAGGCCGCGCGACTCCGCGACGCGCTCTGACGGAGCCCGGCCGCCGATCGCACGGCGTGCCGGTGGTCGGCTTCAGCTGGTCGCGCCGCTGATCCCGTTGACCGTGACGGTGCGGGCAGCCCCGCCGACGGTGACGGCGACCGACCACGTCGGCGCAGCCCCGCTCCCGCCGAGCGTGACGCTCGTGACGGTCCCGGAGACGGCGGCCGCGGCACGCGACGCAGCGGCTGTCGCGTCCACCTTGAGTGCCGCTGCCCGGGCGACGTTCGCCGACTTGGTGGCCGCGTCGGAGTCCTTCGGGAACGGTCCGGACGTGACCCGGTCGAGCGTCGCGGACACGACCGACTGCGTGAGCGAGCCGTCCGGGCCGGCGACGACGACCGTCCAGTTGTCGCCGGAGCCGGTGAGCGACACGACGGTGCCCCCGCCGGCAGCGGCGATCCCCTGCTTCGAGAGCTTCGCGAAGTCGACGTTCTCAGGGGCCTCCGCGCCGCTCCCGTTGCCGGTGCCGGGCCCGGTGCCGTCGTCCGGGGAGCCGGTCTGGTCGTCGGCCGGGTCCGTCGGTTCCGGCGTGGGCAGCGGGGCCGCCGACCGGGTCGCCGTGGGCGTCGACGACGCACTCGACGAGCTGCTCGCGGACGGTGTCCGGTCCGGGGTGGCGCCGCCCGAGCAACCGCTCAGGAGGGTGGCCGTCGCGACGCCGAGCGCCATCGAAGCGGTCAGGATCGTGAGCGGGGGTCGACGCGTCATGCCCCGATCTTGGCAGCCGGACGCGCACCAGCAGCGGATGACACGGCCGGCGCGACGGATCGACGCCGATCCGTGATCGGCCCCGCGGTGGACGTGCCCGTCGTCAGAGGTCGGCGTGCAGCTGCCAGGTCTCCGACGCCGAGTCCTGCCAGGTGAACATCCGGGCGCGATCGGGGCCGGCGACGGCGAGCTGTGCGGCGAGCCGCCGGTCGTTGGCGACCTGGTACACAGCCTGGGCGAGCCGCTCCGGGTAGGAGTCCCGCGGCTCGCGGGCCACGACGACGCCGGCGTCCGACGCGACCTCGCACACCGCGGCGTCGTCGGAGTGGATCACCGGGGTCCCGAAGCTCATCGCCTCGACGACGGGGAGGCCGAAGCCCTCGGCGAGACTCGGGAAGACGAAGGTCGTGGCACGGTCGTACGCGACGGCGAGGTCAGCGTCGTCGACGCGGCCGAGCACCTTGAGCCGTTCGGGGGCCAGTCCGGCGCGTTCGGCCTCGCCGTGCACGTCCACGTCGCCCCAGCCGTCGGGACCGGCGATCACGAGGGGGAGTTCCTGCGGTGCGTCCGGGTGCGCCATCGCCGCGATGAGGTGGGCGAGGCCCTTCCGGGGCTCGAGCGTCCCCACGGCCAGCACGTACCGTTCGGGCAGGCCGAGCCGTTCGGCGCGGAGGTCGGCGTCGACCGGGATCCGCAGGCGTCCGCTCGGCGCGCCCCCGATGACCCGGAGCCGGTCGCCGAACCGGTGCACGCTGTTCAGCTCGCCCGCCACCGCGTGGGTCGGCACGACGACGGCGTCGGCGTACTTGAACGCTCGCTTCACCATGGCCTTGTGGAACTGCACGCCACGCGGCGTCAGGGTCTCCGGGTGCGTCCACGGGACGGTGTCGTGCACGGTGACGACCGTCTGTCGTCCGGGCTCCAGCGAGCGGTCGTGCTTGACGAGCGGGGCGAGCACGCTCGGGGCGTGCACCATGCCCTGCGAGGCACCTCGGGCGAACCCGCCCTGCCAGGCGAGCGCGAGTTCACGTCGCGGGAGCGCCAGGCGTTCGAGGTCAGCGAGGCCGGGCAGCAGGGTCCGCAGCCGGTCGGTCTGTTCCCGGGGCGAGGCCGAGACCACGCCGACGACGTCGCAGCCGGACGGTGCGGTGGCGATGAGCTCCCGCGTGAGTTCCTCGGCGTACCGGCCGATGCCACCCGGGACGGGGGCGATCACCTGGTCGACGATCACGCGGAGTGTGGTCATCTCGTGCGGCTCCTCGGTCTGGCGGCGGCGTGCTGACGGCCGCTGGTGGCGCGTCGCACGACCCTACCAGCGCGCCCCCCACAAACTCCTCGACGCCGGCGGCGCAGGAACCGCACCGGCGGACTACTCCGCTGCGGCCCCGGGTTCGACGTCGACCGGCGACGCGGTCGCGTCGGCGTCCCGCGTGCGGCGGTGGCGTCGCTCGCCGAGCACCGCGCCGAGGGCGAACACCAGGTCGACGACGGTGAGCAGGACGCGGGACATCACGGCGACGCTGACGGCCGCCGACGCCCCGAGCGGGACCCCGGCGGTGAGCATGGCGGTGAGCACGGCTTCGCGGCCGCCGAGTCCGGCCGGGAGGAAGAACACCAGGAAGCCGACGAGCCACGCCAGCGCGTAGGCGCCGACGGTCAGCACCGTGACCCGCAGGTCCACGTGCCCGAGCGGGACGAGGACGAGCGTGATGTGCAGGCCGAACACGAGCCACGCGAGGGCCGCCCAGCCGAACGCCCGGAGCACCGCTCCGAGACGGATGTCGATCGTGCCGAGGTCGCGCCGGGTGACCTTCGACGCCAGACGGAGGCCGAACCGCAGCACGGCGGGGTGCAGTGCGGCGAGCACGATCGGGACGAGGACGACGACGAACCAGTACCGCGCGAACGCGTCCGGCTGCACGAACGGGATCGTGAGGGCCGCCACGCACACCCCGGCGCCGCAGCTGACGAGCAGCGTGAGCATCCCGACGGCGACACTGCGGGCCGGCGGGACCTTGTGCTCGCGGCCGAGGTCCGCCTGGGCCACGATCGGCCACACCGAGCCCGGGATGTACTTGCCGATCTGGGACAGGAAGAACACCCGCTGCGAGGCCGCGAGGGGGATGCGGTGCCCGGCGCCGGCCATCAGCGCCCGCCAGGAGAGGAACGTCACGTAGGTCGCCGCCGCGCCGAGGACGAGTGCCGCGAGGAGCGTCCACGGGTCCTGCCGGCTGAAGGCGTCGGCGATGTCGCCGGCCCGGGGGACGAGGAACGCCACGCAGAGTGCGAGGGCGACGACGAGGGCCACCACGCGGACGACGGACTTGGCTCGGGAGCGCTGTGCGGGCTGGGGGACGTCGGTCATTCTCACCTAGGGTTGATCGGGTGCGTCAGGACCGAGACGGCGCGCACATCGAACCGAGAAGAGGCGACACACGTGCGGATCCTGACCTTCGGAACATACCAGGCCTCGGATCACCCACGGGTGCGCGTCCTCGCCGACGGGCTCCGGGAGCGGGGGCACCGGGTTGCCGAGGCGAACGTCCCGCTCGGGCTGTCCACCCGCGACCGGGTCGCGATGCTCGGTGCCCGGTCCGGCGCGCTGCAGATGGCCGGGCGCCTCGCCAGCAGCTGGTCGCGGCTGGTCGGCGCGGCACTGCGCGCCCGACGGTCCGGCCGTCCCGACGCCGTGCTCGTCGGGTACATGGGGCACTTCGACGTGTGGCTCGCCCGGGCGCTCTTCCCGCGGACCACGATCGCCCTCGACCACCTGATCTTCGCGGCGACGACGGCGCAGGACCGCGGGGTCGGTGACGCCGGGCTGAAGCAGCGCCTGCTCCGCTTCCTCGACGCCTCGGCGCTCCGCATCGCCGACGTGGTCGTCGTCGACACCGAAGAGCACCGCGACCTCGTGCCGGAGCGGCTCCGGTCGAAGGTCGTCGTCGTGCCGGTCGGCGCGCAGGAGTCCTGGTACGACGCGGCGACGACGAACGCCACGGCCACGACGGACGCCGCGCCCACGACCGACGACGCGACGACGGACGCTGCGCCGCTCCGCGTCGTCTTCTACGGCCTGTTCACCCCGCTGCAGGGTGCTGCGACGATCGGCGCGGCCATCGGACTGCTGCCGTCGGACGGGTCCGTCACGGTGACGATGGTCGGCTCCGGACAGGACCTCGACGCCGCACGGGCAGCAGCCGGCGGCGGCGCACCGACCGAGTGGATCCCGTGGGTCGACGCCGCGGAGCTCCCCGCGCTCGTCGCGTCCCACGACGTCGGCGTGGGCATCATGGGCACGACGCCCAAGGCGCTCAAGGTCGTGCCGAACAAGGTCTACCAGTGCGCCGCGGCGGGGCTCGCGGTCGTCACGAGCGACACCGCGCCGCAGCGCCGGACCTTCGGTGACGCGGTCACCGCGGTGCCGGCCGGGGACGCCGCCGCCCTCGCCGAGGCGGTGCGGGTGTTGGGCGCGGACCGCGCGCTGCTCGCCGAACGCCGGGCGGCCGCCGCTGCGGCGGCCGAGCGGTTCCGTCCCGCGGCGGCGGTCGCGCCGCTCGACGACCGCCTCCGCACCGGCGCGCGCTGACGCGGCCGAGGACTGCACGGACTGGAGGCCCGGATCGCGTTCCGCACACGGCGGACGTGATCCGGGCCTCCAGTCAGGACCGTCCGTTCAGGCGTCGAGGACGCCCGCCGCGGTGGCGGCGGAGAGCGCCTCGCGCCAGTCCCGCATCGGGCTGAGGCCGACGCGCGACCACCCGTCGTGGCCGAGCACGCTGTACGCGGGCCGCGGCGCGGGCCGGACGAAGGCCGAGCTGTCGGTCGGCAGGACCCGCTCCGGGTCGAGCCCGACCTCGGCGAAGATCGCCTTCGTGAAGTCGAACCACGACCCCTGGCCGCCGTTCGTCCCGTGGTAGGTGCCCGCGGGGGCGTCGGCGTCGACGAGCGCGACGATCTGTCGGGCGAGGTCGCCGGTCCAGGTCGGCTGCCCGATCTGGTCGGTGACGACGCTGACCGTGTCGTGCGAGCCGGCGAGGCGGATCATCGTCTTCGCGAAGTTCGGCCCGTGGGCGCCGTAGAGCCACGCACCGCGGACGATGTACGACGAGTCCGGGGCGATGCGACGGATCGCCCGCTCGCCGGCGGCCTTGGTGCGGCCGTAGGCGCCGATCGGCGCGAGCGGGGCGTCCTCGGCGTAGGGCGTGGTGCCGGTGCCGTCGAACACGTAGTCGGTGGACACGTGCACGAGCTTCGCGCCGACGGCGGCGGTCGCCGTCGCGAGGAGCTCCGGACCGCGGGCGTTCACCGCGGCGGCGTCGTCCTCGTGCGACTCGGCGTCGTCGACCTTGGTGTAGGCGGCGCTGTTGATCACGACGTCGTGGCCCTCGACCGCGGCGGCGACGGCCGCGGCGTCGGTGATGTCGAGGTCGGCGCGGCCGAGTGCGGTGACCTCACGGCCGGCCAGGGCCTGCTGGAGGTCCTGGCCGAGCATGCCGGCGGCTCCGGTGACGAGGTAGCGGGTCACAGGGCGGCGCGTTCCTTGAGCGGCTCCCACCACGCACGGTTGTCGCGGTACCACTGCACGACGTCGGCGAGGCCCTGCTCGAACGGGACCTGCGGCTCGTAGCCGAGCTCGGCGCGGATCTTCGAGATGTCGACCGAGTAGCGGAGGTCGTGGCCGAGGCGGTCCTGCACGCGGTCGACGTACGACCAGTCCTTGCCGGTCGCCTCGAGGAGCAGCTCGGCGAGCTCCTTGTTCGTGAGCTCGGTGCCGCCGCCGATGTTGTAGATCTCGCCCGCGCGGCCCTTGGTGAGCACGAGTGCGATGCCACGGGTGTGGTCGTCGACGTGCAGCCAGTCGCGGATGTTGTTGCCCTCGCCGTACAGCGGGACGTGCTTGTCGTCGATGAGGTTCGTGACGAACAGCGGGATGACCTTCTCGGGGAAGTGGTACGGCCCGTAGTTGTTCGAGCAGCGCGTGATCGAGAGGTTCAGCCCGTGCGTGCGGTGGTAGCTGCGCGCGAGCAGGTCGCTGCCGGCCTTCGACGCCGAGTACGGCGAGTTCGGCTCGAGCGGACGGTCCTCGGCCCACGAACCCTCGCTGATCGAGCCGTAGACCTCGTCGGTCGAGACGTGCACGAAGCGCGGGGTGCCGTGACGGAGCGCTGCGTCGAGCAGACGCTGGGTGCCGACGACGTTCGTCTCCACGAAGATGCCGGAGTCGCGCACCGACCGGTCGACGTGGGACTCGGCAGCGAAGTGCACGATGGCGTCGATGCCGGGGACGACCTCGTCGAGCTTCTCCGCGTCGGTGATGTCGCCCTGCACGAAGGTGTAGCGCGGCGAGTCCGCCACCGGTGCGAGGTTCTCCAGGTTGCCCGAGTAGGTCAGCGCGTCGTAGACGACGACGTCCGCCCCCTCGAGGCCGGGGTAGGCGTCCTGCAGGGTGCGCCGGACGAAGTTCGAGCCGATGAAGCCGGCCCCTCCGGTGACGAGGATCTTCACGGAATGTTCCTTTGTGTCGGTGTGGCGGTCGGCGGTGAGTTTAGCGGGTCGCCCTCGTCGGGCCCGCCCGGGGCGGTGCCGGCGGTGTCGCTGACGCCGATGGACGGCAGGGCCGGGGCGGTGCCGTCGTGCGGGGTCGCGCCGGCGGTCGGGGCGGCGCCGTCGTACGGGGTCGCACCGGTGGTCGGGGCGGTGCCGTCGTACGGGGTCGCGCCGGCGGTCGGGGCTGCGGTGGCGAAGGCGCGCCACAGGAGCACGAACGCCGCGACGCCGAGGACGGCGAGCAGGACCAGGAGCGCGGCGACGACCTTCAGGCCGTAGGCGACGGACGTGGAAAGCGCCCCGATGCCGTTGGGCAGGACGCCGAACACGAGGTTCTGGAAGGCGCCGCTGTAGAGCAGGCCGAGCGATGCGACGACCACCAGCGGCGTGACCACGAGCGCGGTCCGGGCGAGCCGGACCCGCCCGACGGGCGACACGACGAGCGCCGACCAGGCGAGGGCCTGCAGCAGGAGCAACGCCGCGATCGACGGGAACAGGAAGCGTCCCTGGTTCACGGTGACGCCGAGGTGTCCGGCGTAGGTCGCCCAGTCGCGGGCCAGGACCACGACGAACGCCGTGACCGGGAGCACGGCCACCAGGAGCATCGTGCGCCGCGCAGCCGTCCGACGCGTCGCCGCCCAGACGAGCACGGTGAGGGCGAGGACGGTGAACACGTCGACCACGAACGGCGAGAGCGGCCACTCGTACCGGCCCAGTCGGCCCCAGAACGAGTCCGACAGCCCGTCCCAGAACGCCCCGGCGAACTGCGTCGGCGCCGGTGACTCGTACCGTGGCCACGGCTGCGTCACCGCCGGGAAGGCGTCGGGCTGCGGCGTCCCGGTGCGCACGAACTGCCGGAGGTACCACCAGCCGGCGACCACGGCGGGCACCGCCACGACGACGACGGCGCGGACCACCCGTCGGCCGAACCCGGGCACGGTGCGCGCGGCCAGGACCACGACGACCGCGAAGGGCACCAGCATGAAGCCGCCCGCCATCACCGCGGTCGCGGCGGCGAGGGTGCCACCCAGCGCGAGCACGGTCCACCAGGACCGGTCCCCGGTGAGGATGCGGACGCCGAGCCACGTGGCGGTCGCACCCGCCGTGATGACCGGGACCCAGACCGAGACCGACGAGCCGAGCTGCGCGATCTGCGGGACGGCGAACAGTGCGACGGTGGCCGCCAGCGCGGTGCGCGGGGACCGGGTCGCACGGCGCACGGTCGCCCAGACGAGGGCGGGCAGCGGCAGCATCACGAGCACGTCGACGAGCCGCATGCCGAGCACGACGATGTCCCACCGCCGCGTCGTGAAGTCCAGCACGTGCGCGACGACCGCCTGCACGAGGAAGTACGTCGGCGGGTGCTGCGACATCGGGTTGACGAGCGCGTTCACCGAGCCGTCCCCGACGACGTCCGCGAACGACCCGCGCCCGGACACCGGGACGAGCTGCTGCGGCACGTTCTGCGCCAGCAGGCCCTGCAGGTAGTGCAGGTCGCCGGCGGCCGGCCAGGAACGGCCCATCGCCAGCTGGATCGCGGCGTCCACGTTCGCGAGTTCGTCCGGGCCGTGCAACGCCGGCGTCACGTACGCCCAGGTGGTGAGGAGCACGCCGAAGAGGAGCGTGAGGACGACCACCGACGTGAGTTCGCGGCGGCGGGGTGACCAGCGGGTCATGCGTGCACCTCCGACGCGGGTGTGGACGAGGGCGAGGCCTGCGTCGTTGCCGGCGCCGTCCCGGGTGCGGGTGCCGACGGCACCCGGACGCTGACCACGACCGCGGCCGCGAGCACCACGAGCGCCGCGAGCCAGCTCGCCACGATCAGCGGCACGGCGACCGGCGACGAGGCGTCGAGCAGGTCGAGGCCCCGCGGCGTCACCCGAACGCGCGAGTGCTCGGCGAACGAGGCGTACACGAACAGCACCCCGTACACCGCCAGCGCGGCGCTGAGGGCCGACACCACGAGCGCGGCGCGTCGGCGACCGGTCGACGAGCCGAACGCACGGCGCCAGGCGATGGCGCTCAGGGCGATGAACGCCACCATGGCCGGGAAGTAGTACCGCCCCTGCGTGGCCCCGACGAAGGTGGTCGACAGGTAGCTGCCCCACGAGTTGGCCGTCTGCATCACGAGGATCGTCGCGGGCAGGACCGCGAGCGCGATCGCGACGCGGAGGCCCGGGACACGTCGGAACGCCCACACCAGGATCGCGCCGAGGGCGAGCACCGTGGCGGTCTCGAACACGACGGGGGAGATGATCCACTGCGCCCGCCCGCCGAAGCTGCCCCAGAAGGTGCGCGCGATCGTCGACCAGGACACGTTGGCGAACTGCACCGGGTCCGGCCCGGTGCCCGCGGGGAACGGCTTCGGCGGTCGCAGCGACTCGAACCCGTTCGGCTGCAGGGTGTGGAAGACGACCAGGTTGCGGAGCCACCACCACGCGCCGATGACCGCCGCGAGTGCGAGCGGCCACAGCGTGCGGACCACCCGGGTGCCGACACCGGTGCGTCCGGCCGTCCCGGCGGCGCCGAGGAACAGCGCGACCCCGACGAACGGGATGAGCGGGAGTGCCGTGCCCTTCCAGAGGATCGCGACCCCGAGGGACACCGCGAGGGCGACGGTCGTCCGGAGTCGCCGGTCACCGGTGAGCACCCGGACGGCGAGCCACACGGTGGTGGCCGCGAACAGCATGACGGGGGCGTCGTTCGACACCGACGCGCCGATGGACGCGAGCTGCGGCACTGCCAGCACGGCGAACGCGCCGGTCACCGCGGCCTTCGGCGACCGGGTCACCCGTCGCACGGTGGCCCAGGCGA
The DNA here is from genome assembly GCF_051903265.1 of Curtobacterium sp. SP.BCo. Classification (GTDB taxonomy): domain Bacteria; phylum Actinomycetota; class Actinomycetes; order Actinomycetales; family Microbacteriaceae; genus Curtobacterium. The sequence continues at coordinate 2,940,167 of NZ_CP194337.1, read as the reverse complement.
GCGCCGGGAGCGGGAGGACGAACAGCGCGCCGAGCAGCCGCACCGCGAAGAGCGCCGCCGAGGGGTGCAGGGACTCGAAGTGGACCAGGTGCAGCACCCCGGCCGCGAGCACGTAGTAGGTCGGCGGGTGCTGCGTCATCTGGTCGACGGTGTCCACCTGACCGGCACCGGTCTGCTGGAGCAGGTCGCCCATGGTGGGCAGCGACGACGGGTCCTCTGCGCTGGCCGCCTGGTCGACCGCCTCGAGCACGTGCAGGTGTCCGGGGTCCGGCCAGCCGTCACCGATCGCGACGTGCACCGCGGCGTCGAAGTGCGCCCGTTCGTCCGGGGCCTGGAACGCCGGGACGACCGCGGCCCACAGGAACAGGACGAGCGCGAAGCCGGCCGTCACCGCGGCGACGACGACGACCTCGCGACGTCGGGCGCGGACGTGCCCCGTCTCCGCAGCGCTGCCGCGCGCTCCCGGAACCGTCGACGTGCCGCCCTGGGCGACCTCAGTCGCCATACCGCTGGAGCTTCTGCAGGTCGAGCTGCTCTTCCGTGAGGGTCCGGTTCAGGCGGGTGAGGTCGGCCACGACCCCGATCACGATCGACAGGAGCGCGGTGATGAGCAGCACCACCCCGAGGATGATCGACTGCAGGTGGTTGCCGCCGGAGTGCATGGCGACGAGCACCAGGTACCGGACGAGGGGCCACAGGCCGAGCGCCCCGAGGACCGCCGCCACCCACAGGAACAGCGCCATCGGGCGGTACATGAGGTAGACGCGGGCGATCGCCGAGCCGGACTGGAACATGTGCTGCCAGATGTTGCTGAACAGCCGGGACTCGCGCGTCTTCGGGTTCGTCGTGATCGGGACGCTCGCGATCGCCAGGCGCTTGTAGCCGGCCTGCACGATCGTCTCCATGCAGTAGCTGAAGCGCGTCACGATGTTGAGACGGATGAGCGAGTACTTGGAGTACGCCCGGAACCCGCTCGCGGCGTCCGGCAGGTCGAGACCCGCGGCGCGCGACGCGACCCAGGACCCGAAGCGCTGCATGAGCTTCTTGAAGCCGGAGAAGTGCTCGATCGTGCGGGTCTGCCGGTCGCCGATGACGATCTCGGCCTCGCGGCGGAGGATCGGCTGCACGAGCTCGGCGATCTGCGCCTGCGGGTACTGGTTGTCGCCGTCGGTGTTCACGACGATGTCGGCACCGTGCAGGAGCGCGTAGTCCACGCCGTCGCGGAACGAGCGGGCGAGCCCCATGTTGGTGGTGTGGTGCACGAAGTGCGTGACACCGTGCTCCTTCGCCACCTCGACCGTGCGGTCGGTGCTCCCGTCGTTGATGACCAGGATCTGGATCTCGTCGATGCCGTCGATCTGACGCGGGATCGAGTCGATGACGCTGGCGAGCGTCTCCTCCTCGTTGAGGCATGGGATCTGGACGAACAGTTTCACGAGAGTGGTTGGTCCCTGTGTGTCATCGGTCGGCGGGTTCCGACCCGGAAGGTCGCTGACGATCCTAGGTCGCCACGGCGGTCCGCCCCCCGGGCGGAACTGACACATTCTACGCAGAGCCGGACGACGACCGGACCGCGGGCACGCCGTGCCACCATGGTGCGGTGGCTGCCCTCCGCTCGTCCGTCGCCCGCCTGGTCCGTGCGCTCCGGCCCACGCCCGCACCCGCTCCCGCGGCGCCCGCTCCGGAACCGCCGCTCGTCGGCTTCGTGGTGCACGGTGCCGGCGGCGTCCACCCCGCGTCGGCGCACATCCGGGTGACGGGCCGGATGTCGGCACTCGCCGCCTCCGGTGCCGCTCGCGTCGCGCAGGTCGATCCGGTCCGGTGGGCGGACGGCTCCGACACCGCCCACCTCGACGTCCTGCTCGTGCAGCGGGACGCCTTCCCGGTCGCGTCGCTCGACGCGGCCTTCGACCGCGCTGCGCGCGAGGGCACCCGGATCGTCGCGGAGGTCGACGACGACTTCTTCAGCCAGGAGGCCCGTGACCGGCTCGCGCGGGCCGAGTACGACCCGGAGCGGCTCGCCGCCGTCGACCGCCTGGTGCGCGGTGCCGACGCCGTGGTCACGTCGACCGAGACGCTCCGCGGGGTGCTCGCCGACGCCGGGGTCGACTCGGTCGTGGTGCCGAACGCGGTGCAGCCGGGGATGTGGGACGACGGCACGGTCCCGTCCCACCCCGCGGTGCCGCGACGGGTCCTCTACATGGGGTCGGCCACGCACGGCGGCGACCTGGACCTGCTCCGCGCGGCCTTCGACGGCTTCGTCGACCGCGACGGGCGTCCGGTCCGGCTCGAGGTCGTCGGGGTCACGGGGGAGGACGACGCCTGGTACGACCGGCTGCCGTTGCCGGACGGCGGCACCCACTACCCGGAGTTCGTGGCGTTCCTGCGGGCGAACGCGGACCGGTGGTCGGCGGGCGTCGCCCCGCTCACGGACGACCGCTTCAACGACGCGAAGAGCGACCTCAAGTTCCTCGAGTACACGATGCTCGGGCTGCCCTTCGTCGGGTCGGACCGGCCGTCGTACCGCGGGACGGACGCGCACGGCGGGTTGCTCGTCGGCGACGACCCCGCGGCCTGGCGGCGTGCCCTGCTGACGGCGTTCGCCGAGGCGGACGAGCGGGTGGGCCGGGCGCGGTCGTACGTGTGCGCCGAACGGACCGTCACGGTCGACGGGCCGTGGCGGGCGGCGCTCGGCGTCTGACGGGCGGGCGGCGACGACGGCTTGCTAGGCTGCCCCGGTGCAGATCCGCGAACTGAAGATCCAAGGCGCGTGGGAGTTCACCCCCGTCCAGCACGGCGACGCACGAGGAGCATTCCTCGAGGCGTACCGGGCCGACGTGCTCGAAGCGACCGTCGGCCACCCGCTGGACCTCCGGCAGGTGAACATGTCGATCTCCGCGGCCGGTGTCGCCCGGGGCATCCACTACGCCCTCGTCGCGCCGAGCCAGGCGAAGTACGTCACCGCCGTCCGCGGTGCCTTCATCGACTACATCGTCGACATCCGCGTCGGGTCGCCGACGTTCGGCCAGTGGGACTCGGTCCGCATCGACGACGTCGACCGCAAGGCCGTCTACCTGTCCGAGGGCCTCGGCCACGCGATCGTCGCGCTCGAGGACCAGTCGACCGTGAACTACCTCGTCAGCGCCCACTACGACCCGGAGCGGGAGAAGGGGATCACCATCCTCGACCCCACCGTCGGGCTGCAGCTGCCCGAGGGGCTCGGCGAGCCGGTGCTGTCCGAGAAGGACACCACCGCCCCGACGCTCGAGGAAGCCGCCGCCGCGGGTCTGCTGCCCACCTACGAGGAGTGCGTGGCGTACACCGAGTCGCTCCGCACGGAGAAGTGAAGGAGACCCGATGAAGGGCATCATCCTCGCCGGGGGTTCCGGCACGCGCCTCTGGCCGATCACCAAGGGCATCAGCAAGCAGCTCATGCCGATCTACGACAAGCCGATGGTGTACTACCCGCTGTCGACGCTCATGATGGCCGGCATCCGCGAGGTCCTCGTCATCACGACGCCGGAGTACAACGAGCAGTTCAAGGCCCTGCTCGGCGACGGCTCGTCGCTCGGCATGGACATCCAGTACGCCGTGCAGCCCTCGCCGGACGGCCTCGCGCAGGCGTTCGTGATCGGCGAGGAGTTCATCGGCGACGACAGCGTCGCGCTCGTCCTCGGTGACAACATCTTCCACGGCACCGGCCTCGGCACGAACCTCCGCAAGAACACCGAGGTCGACGGCGCGACGATCTTCGCGTACCACGTGGCCGACCCGAAGGCGTACGGCGTCGTCGAGTTCGACGACGACTTCACGGCGGTCTCGATCGAGGAGAAGCCGGCCGAGCCGAAGTCGAACTACGCCGTCCCCGGCCTCTACTTCTACGACAACAAGGTCATCGAGATCGCGAAGACGATCGAGCCGAGCGCGCGTGGCGAGCTCGAGATCTCGACGGTCAACGAGCGCTACCTCGAAGCGGGGGAGCTCGGCGTCCAGGTCCTCGACCGCGGCACGGCCTGGCTCGACACCGGCACCTTCGAGTCGATGATGCAGGCGTCCGAGTACGTGAAGGTCATCGAGGACCGTCAGGGATTCAAGATCGGCTGCATCGAGGAGATCGCCTGGCGCAACGGGTGGATCGACGACGCGCAGCTCGCCGACCTCGCCGCGCCGCTCGTGAAGGGCGGCTACGGGGTCTACCTGCAGAACCTGCTGCGCGGCTGACGATGGCCCGGGCAGGGCTCCGACGACTGCTCGGCCGACCGACGGCGGTGCCGACCCCGGCCACGCCGGAGCCGGACCCGTCCGACGGGGCCGAGCCGCGCCTCCCGGTCGACACCTCGCTCGAGACGGATGTGCCCCGACCCGCCGGTGACGGTTTCGACGTCGTCGTCACCGTGCGGGAGCCGGCGTTCCGCGACGGCGCGCACCTGCCCGCGGTGGCGGCCGCCCGCGCGGCCGGCGCCGGTGCGGTCGTCGTGAGCGTCTACGACGTGCACGCCGGGCCGTCCAGCGTCTACCCGCCGGTCGAGGCGGGTGTCGACCACGTCGTCGCACGCCCGACCGTCTCGGCGACGTGGGGCGGTGCCGTGGCCGCTGCCCGTCCGCTGCTGACGAGCCCGTCGGTCGTCGTGCACGACGCCGCCGTCGACCTGCCCGACGGCGCGCACGGACACCTGCTCGCCGCGATCGGCGAGCGGGCGGCGGTCGCCCTGCCCGTCGTCCGCACCACGGATGACCTGGTCGCGAGCGCCGGTGCGGTCCTGGCACGCGGGACGGCCCCGGTCGCCTCGCTCCTGCGCGGTCACCCCGCCGAGGACGCCGACGCCCTCGGCGGGGTCGCGGTCTTCTCCGGCGACGAACCCTGCTTCGCGACCCGGACGGCCGACCTGGCGGTCCCGGTGCGGACCGTCGACACCCGGACCGCCGTCGCACGCCTCACCCGGGACACCGCGGACGCGGCGGCCGGTGACTGCGTCGTCGTGCCGCTCGGCCGCGTCTACCGCAGCACCGAGCTGCGGGAGCGGCGGTACGACACCGACGCCGCCGATGCGCTCACCGTCTGGCGCGACCGCGGGGACGACAGCGCGACCGTCGCGTTGGCCCGGCTCGGCCTCGTGCCGGGGGAGCCGACGGCCGACACGGTCGGGGCACCCGTGGCGCTCCGCGAACCGGTCGTGCGCGCCGAACGCGGCCCCGGGCGCCTCGAGCTCGCCGACCGCGGCGAACGACTCCGCTGGTCGGTCCGGATCGCCGCACACCCCGGACCCCGCGGCGACGACTGGGGCGACACGTTCTTCGCGCACGACCTCGCCGCCGCGCTCCGGTCGCTCGGGCAGGAGGTCGTCGTGGACCACCGCGAGTCGCACGTCCGACCGTTCTCCGAGCACCTCGACGACGTCGCACTGACCCTCCGCGGGCTCGACGACACCCCCGTGCACCCGTCCGCGACGAACGTGCTCTGGGTGATCTCGCACCCCGACCTGGTGACCCCGGCGGAACTCGCCCGCTACGACCTGCGGTTCGCTGCCGGTCCGGTCTGGGCCGCCCGGACCACCGAGGCGACCGGTCTCGAGACCGTGCCGCTCCTGCAGGCCACCGACCCGGCACGCTTCCACCCCGGGCAGCCCGACCCGGCCCACCCGGGGCTGGACACCGCGTTCGTGGGCAAGACCCGGCAGGTGTTCCGGCCGGTGGTCCGCGATGCCGTGGCCGTCGGGGCGGACCTGGCAGTGTGGGGCGAGGGCTGGGAGGGACTCCTGCCGGACGGGGTGCACCGCGGCGTCTTCGTGCCGAACGACGCGCTCCCGGGGCTGTACCGGAGCGCCCGGGTGGTCCTCAACGACCACTGGGACGACATGGCGCGGGACGGGTTCCTGTCGAACCGGCTGTTCGACGCGGCCGCCTCGGGTGCGCTCGTCGTCACGGACCCGGTACCGGGGGTCGACGAGCTGTTCCACGGCGCGGTGCGGACCTACGCATCGGTCGACGAACTCCGCGAACTCCTGCGGGCCGGCGACCGGACGACCACGGCGGACCGCGTCGCCCGGGGGGAGCGGGTCGGGGCCGAGCACTCGTTCACGCGTCGTGCCGAGGTGCTCCTCGACGCGGTGCGGCGGCAGCGCGGCGGCGCGGTGCGGCGGCAGCGCGGCGGCGCGGTGCGGCGGTAGCGCGCTCGCGCGGTCGCGCTAGCGGCTCCGGATCCGTCGGACGACCGTCCCGGCACGGTCGGCGAGCCGGACCACCCGTCGGGCACGCATCCGGGCGAGCTCGGCGTCACGGTCGGCGGTCTCGCGGATGGCGGCCTCGGCACGTTCGCGCTCGAACTGCACCGCCGACCGGAGCGTGTTCGCGGTGGCCTCGCCGGCCCGGACCTCGTCCTCGAGTTCCTCGATGCGCAGGTCGCGCCCGGTGAGCGCACGCCCCAGTGTCCGCAGCCGTGCCAGCTCGGCGACGGAGACGAGCGGATCCGTACCGGCGTCGACGGCGGGCGACGCGGCACGCCGCAGGACCTCCGCCACACCGTCGTCACGGGTGAAGGGGCCGGCCTCGGCCTCCTGGTCGGTGACGAACCGCAGCGCGAACGTCGGCTGCAGCACCCCTTCGTGCAGCCGGCGGTAGTCCCGCATGCCGTGGTGTCGCGGGCTCGGGGACAGGTCGGGGTTCGCGTCGTAGGCTCGGCCGCTCACCTCGACCCGGTGCTCGTACTGCTTCCAGGACCGCCACGGCAGGTGCAGGACCTCGAGACGGAGGTCCTCCGGGACGGGGGCGCCGTTGGCGACGCTGACCTGGTGGTTCCCCTGCACGACGGTGACGTCGGGCGTGCCGACGTGGATCGCGTTGGTGGTGGGCGGCGCGATGAGCCCGGCGGCGCGGAGCTCGTCGAGCGACCGTTCGTCCCGCCAGTGCAGCCGTTCGATGCCACCGCCCGACTTCGCCATCCGACCGGTCAGGTTGACGACCGGCACCGTGAACGCCCCGATGACCGGGTCGAGCTGCTCGAAGACCTGCCGCACCGTGCGCGACCGGTCCACCGGGATGAGGAACTCGTCGGCGTCGGCGTTGACGACCCAGTCCGCGTGGTGCACGGTGGCGGCATCCCGGGCCATGCCGGTGACGACGGTGCCCTGCTGCTTCCGGTGCACCGGGTCGTGCCGCAGGTCCACCGTGACGTCGTCGCGTTCGGCGAACGCGGCGAGCAGCTCGGCCGTGCCGTCCACGGATCCGTTGTCGGTGATGACGAAGACGTCGAACCCCTGTGCGACGTGGTAGTCGAGCCAGGCGGGGACGACGTCCGCTTCGTCGCGGACCATCAGCGTGACGGCGAGGATCATGGGCACTTCCGTTGTCGGGGGAGAGGGGCAGGGCGCAGCGCGGGGATCGAGCGACGATACCGCGTCAGCGGGTGTGGGTCGCGCGGGCGCGCACGGCGAGTGCGGCACGGAGCGCGACCCGCAGGGGCCACAACCACCACGCCGAGTACTTCTGTGCGAGGAACCGGTAGGCGCTCTCGTGGTGCGCCTTGCGCATCCGTTCGGACGACCCCTGTGTCGCGGTGCCGCCGATGTGCGTGGCGCTCGCGGCGGGTTCGTACACGTTGCGGAGACCCGCTCGGCCGATCCGCCAGCCGAGGTCGACGTCCTCGAAGTACATGAAGTAGCCCTCGTCGAACCCGCCGAGGCGGTCGTAGACGTCACGACGGACCAGCACGCACGCCCCGGACAGCCATCCGGCGTCGCGACGTCCGGAGTGGTCGCCGTCCTGGCGGTAGCGCTTCGTCCAGGGGTTGCCGGGCCACACGTTCGCGAAGACCGCGTGGCCGAGGCCGGTACGCAGCGACGGGAGCAGCCGGGCGGAGGGGTAGACCTCTCCGGAGGGCTCGAGCAGCCGGGGGCCGACGGCGCCGATCGACGGGTCCGCGGCCGCGGTGGCGATCAGCCGGTCGAGGGCGAGCGGATCGAGCACGACGTCCGGGTTCGAGACGAGCACCCACCGGACGTCGGGGTCGAGCGTCGCGACCGCACGGTTCGCCGCGGCACCGTACCCGCGGTTCTCGTCGAGCTCGAGGAAGCGCGCGCCGGCGTCCTCGGTGATGCGGCGGAGTGCCGACGCCTGGGCGGAGTGGTTGTCGGCGACGACGACGTCGACGGGTCCGGCGCTCGCGGCGGCGGTCGACGCCAGGAACGGCGGCAGCACGTCGACGGAGTCGTACGAGACGGTGACGATCGCGGCGCGCTCGCTCATGCGAACACCCCCAGGTGCGCGCGGGCGCACGCCGCCCAGGTGAACCCGTCCGCACGGGCACCGGCCCGCGCGACGCGGTCGGCACGAGCGACGGGGGTGTCGGCCAGCAGGCGCTCCAGGGCGTCGGCGATGGGTCCGGCGTCCGGTTCGGTGTAGGTCACGGTGTCGCCGCCGATCTCCGGGATCGCGAGGCGATCGGTCGTCAGGACGTCGGCCCGGGACGCCATCGCCTCGAGCACCGGCAGGCCGAAGCCCTCGGCGATGCTCGGGTACGCGACGATCCGGGAACCACCGAGGTACGCGCGCAGCTGCTCGATCGGCAGGTAGCCGAGGTACCGCAGGGGCGCCCCGGGCACGTCGCCGGCCGTCTCGAGCGCCCGACGGGCCTCGTCGTCCCAGCCGAGGCCGCCCGCGACGAAGAGCGTCGGCACGGCACCGTCGTGGCGTTCGGCGACGGCCTGGTGTGCGGCGATGAGCTCGGGCACGCGCTTGCGGGGTTCGACGGTGCCGAGGAACGCGATCCAGTCCTCGCCGTCGGCGATCCGGTGCGCGGTCCGGAAGGCCGCGACCTCGTCCGGGGTGGGAGCGTGGAAGGTCTCGGCGTCGACGCCGAGGTGCGCGACGACCGTCGCTCGGCGTGCGTGGCCGGCGAGGCGGTCGAGTTCGCGCACGGTCGCGGCGCTCGGCGCCACGGTCGCGCGGGCGAGCCGGCGTGCGAGCCGTGTCCAGGTGCGGAAGAACCGGACCTTCAGCCGCGAGTGCGCGGCCGGGTCGCTGAAGAACGTCGCGTCGTGCAGGGTGACGACCGTCCTGGAGGCGCGGATCACCGGGAACGTGTAGTGCGGGCTGTGCAGGATGGTCGCCCCGCTCCGCCGCACGGCTCCCGGCAGGCCGATCTGCTCCCACACGAACCGCAGCGGACGGGACGCGGTCCAGCCCGGCGCCGCGTGGTACCGGTGCGCCGGCGCGAGGCCGCGGAGCCAGTCGAGGTCGTCCGACTTCGCGATGACGTCGACGCGGACGTCGAGGTCCGCGAGCCCGGTGAGGAGCCCCGAGATGTACCGGGCCACCCCGCCGCGGTTCGGCGGGACCGACGTGGCGTCGATCAGCACCGGGAGTTCCCGCACGTCAGCCCTTGACCTGGCGTTCGGTGGTCTTCGTCCACGCGATCCCGGACTGGGTGTCCTCGTCCACGACCACGAAGCGTGCGGCCTCGCGCTCGATGACGATGTGCTCCCCGTTCGGCTTCGCGAGGAAGACGTGCACGAAGTACTGCCCGCCGCCGAGCCGCAGGTCGTGGAGGTGCCACTCGACGGTCGCCGTGCCGCGGAGCGGGTCGTGCCGCACCTGCGTCTGGCGGCTGTCGATGCCGAACGCGGGGTTGCCGAGGTGGTTCTCGATCTTGATGCCCGCGCGCCACTCGGGCAGGACGTCCTTGTGCGAGAACGTCGCACGGATCACCAGGTCGTCGCCGTGCTGGTGCTCGGCACCGGGAGCGCGGCCGGGGATCTCGAGCTCGACGCGCTCGACCTTGCCGGGGTTGGCGTCCTCCTCGGGGTGCGCGGCCTCGGCCTCGGCGATGCGCCGACCCTCGAGGATCTCGCGGAAGTTCTTCACGGCCAGGCGGGCCGAACCCTGGAACTTCACCTCGCCGTGGTGCAGCACGACGGCCGAGTCGCAGAGCTCCTGCACCTGGCCGAGGGAGTGCGACACGAGGATGATCGTGCGACCTTGCTCCTGGAACTCGCGGATCTTGTCGAGGCACTTCTTCTGGAACTGCTCGTCACCGACGGCGAGGACCTCGTCGACCAGCAGGACGTCGGGGTCGGTGTTGATCGCGACCGCGAAGGCGAGTCGGACGTACATGCCGGACGAGTAGAACTTCACCTGGGTGTCGATGAAGTCGCCGATGCCGGAGAACTGCAGGATGTCCTCGAAGCGGGCCTCGGTCTCCTCCTGCGTCTGGCCGAGGATCGCGGCGTTCAGGTAGACGTTCTCGCGACCGGTCAGGTCGGGGTGGAACCCGGCGCCGAGCTCGATGAGCGCGGCGAGGCGGCCGCGGCGTTCGACCGAACCGCTCGTCGGCTCGAGGATGCCGCCGATGGTCTTCAGCAGCGTCGACTTGCCGGAGCCGTTCGGGCCGAGCAGCCCGATCGTGGTGCCGGCGGGGATGTCGAGGCTGATGTCCTTGAGCGCCCAGAAGTCCTCGCTGTGCCGACGGCCGGCGCGACCGAGGGTGACGATGCGCTCCTTGAGGGAGTTGTCCTTGCGGATCGTGAAGCGCTTCGAGACGTTCTTCACCGTGACGACGGCGGGGGCGTCGGTGAACGGGGACCGGGTCTCCTGCGAGATGTCGTTGTCGATGCTCATCGGATCAGATCTCCTGGGCGAAGTTGCCCTGCAGCTTGGCGAACACCCGCTGGCAGACCAGCAGCGCGACGAGGCCCACGACGCCCGCGACGACGAGACGGAGCAGCAGGTGCGACGGGTACTCGGAGTCGGCGCCCGCGGTCCAGAACGCACGGTGGATGCCGAGGACCGCCAGGGTGATCGGGTTGGACGTGTAGATGCTCAGCAGCCACTCGGGTGCACGCGTGGCGACCATCTGCCAGCTGTAGACGATGGGGGAGCCCCACATCAGCAGCAGCACGAGGACCTCGACGAGGTACTGCATGTCGCGCAGGTAGACGTTCGCGGCGGCGAGGAGCAGCGCGAAGGCCGTGGCCCAGATGAGGATCACGATGGTCGCGGGGAAGAAGTACAGCAGGTCGAGGCGGACCCAGGCGAAGCCGCTCTGCAGGATCGCGGCCGCGAGCAGCACGATGAGCTGCACGCCGAAGTTGAACAGCGCGGCACCGACGCTCGCCAGGGGGTAGATCTCGCGCGGCAGGTAGATCTTCTTGATCAGCCCGGCGTTCCCGACGATCGATGCGGTGCCGGCGGCGACGATCTCGCTGAAGAGCCCGTAGAGGGTCAGCCCGGAGAACACGTAGATCGCGAACTCGGGGATGTTCCGCGACGCGCCGAGGATCTGGCCGAGCACGAAGTAGTAGATCGCCAGCTGGACGAGCGGGCGGATCAGGGTCCACGCGAACCCGAGCGCACTGTCCTTGTACCGGGACTTGAGGTCACGACGGATCAGCAGGTCGAGCAGCTGCCGGTGCGCGAAGATCTCGCGCAGGGACCCGATGACGGCGGTGGCCGGGCGGCCTGCCGGGACCATCCGTTCTTCCCGGAGGCGCTCGAACCGCTCGGTGACGATGTTGCTCAAAAGTGGTCCTTACGTTCGACGCGGGCGACGGACAACTGTACATCGACGGCCGTGGGCGGCCGCCGGACGTCAGCGACCGTTCTTGCTCTCGCGCATGATGCGCACGCGGTTCTGCACCTTGTCGCGGAGTCCGGAGACGCCGTTCTCGCGGAGGTACCAGGTGGCGAGGCGCACGTCGCGGGAGATCCCGTGCCGGCTGTTCGCGATCTGGTGGAACTGCAGCTCGCGCTGGCGTGCGGGGCTGAGCGCGATGCGCGGACGGCCGCCCGCCGCGACGGACCCGGCGGGGACCGCGGCCTCGTGCGCGCGGTCCGCGGCGACGTGCGGGTCCTTGCAGAACTCGACCAGCGGCGCGAGGGCGCGCTCCCAGGTGAAGTCCGTGCGGACCCGGCTCACCGCGGCGCGTGCGGCTGCGGCGGCCTCGGGGTCGTACAGCATCGACTCGAGTGCGGCGGCGAGGCCGTCGACGTCGCGCTCCTTGACCGCCACGCCCATGCCCTCGGCGGCCACCAGGTCGCCGAAGCTGTCCCCGTCGGTGGTGACGATCGGCAGGTTCGCCCACATGTAGTCGAGGATGCGGGTGCGGAACGAGAAGGTCGTCTCGATGTGCGCGAAGTGCGTGCTGACACCCGCGTCGGCCTCGAGCAGGTAGTTCTGCCGGTCGTCGAGGGCGACCCACTGCTCGTTGAAGAACACGTGCTTGTTCGTCAGGCCGAGCTGGTCGCTGATGCGGCGGGTCTCGGAGACGATCGCCATCTCGGGCACGTCCGGGTTCGGGTGCGCGACGCCGAGGAAGAAGAGCCGGATGTCGTCGTGGGTCTCGGCGACCTTCGCGACCGCACGGACGAGCGACGGGGTGTCGAACCAGTTGTAGATGCCGCCGCCCCAGATGACGACCTTGTCGTCCTCGCCGATGCCGGGCGTGACGCCACGGATGGCCTTGCGCTCGTGCTCCGGAGGGGTCGAGTCCATGCCGAACGGGGCGATGGCGATGAGCTTGTTCAGGTTGTCGTCAGCCAGGTAGTTGTCCGGGTTGACGCGGCCGACCCCGGCGAGCTGGCCGAGCCAGAACAGGCGCTGCCGCTCCGAGGCGCAGAGGAAGAAGTCGCCGCGCTCGAGCTGGGCGTTGATGACCTCGGTGGTGCTCGTCACCTGGTTGCGCCAGCCGACGTCGCCGTTGTCGCGTGCCTGCTCGAGCTGCTCGAGGTGCATCGGGTCGTACAGGTCGACGACCATGATCTTGTTCGACCGCTGGAGCGTCTGGAAGTGGTGGAGTGCGTAGCCCTGGAAGAAGATGACGTCGGCCCACTCCTCGTGGTCCTTCATCGTGCGCTCGTGCTGCAGCGGTACGCGGGACACCTCGAAGGTGTCGGACTTGCGGTTCGCGACGTTCCACGTCACCAGACGGACGTCGTTGTGCTCGCTCAGGGCCTCGGCGATCTTCCACGCCCGCATGCCCGGACCCGCCATCTTCTCGCCGAGCGCGTCCCCCGTGATGACGAGCACGCGGTTGCGGTGCATGGGCTGCTCGACGTCGAAGGCCTCGATGATGGCCTGGTAGCCCTCGAGGAAGTAGCCGTCCTCGAACAGCGGCTTGAAGGCGTCGCCGAAGAGGCGGAAGACCTCCTTGTCGGTCTTGACGCGCTGCCCCTGGATCCGACGGCGGTCCTCGGACAACCGGGGGAGGTCGGCGACGAACTGGTCGAGCGCGTAGAGGCCGGCGACGGCCTCCTTCGACATCGGCGTCGTCGGGTCGAACTCGTCCGGGGCGCCGGTGAAGCGGCGGATGTCGAACTCGCCGGAGTCGCGACCGCTCTTCGCGACCGCACGGCGGGCGAGGAGTGCCAGTGCGGCGGGGAGGAAGGTGCCGAGGTTCTCGTCGGAGAGGTTCTTGTAGAGGAGGTGGAGTGCGTTCCGCTCGAGCAGGTACATCTCGCGGTGGTCGCCGAACGACTTCATCGAGCCGTGGTGCTTGTGGTAGACGACCGAGCGTGGCGCGAACCGGACGCGGTAGCCGAGCAGGTTGAGGCGCCAGCCGAGGTCCACGTCGTCGTAGAACATGAACAGGCCTTCATCGAAGCCGCCGACCTCGAGGAAGACGTCCCGGCGGACGAAGAGCGCCGACCCGGTGCCGAAGAGCAGGTCCTGCGGCTCGTCGAAGCGGCCGTCGTCGAGTTCGGCGATGTGGTTCTTGTAGCCCATGCCGAACCAGCTGAGGCCGGACTCGACGAAGTCGATGGTCTGGCCCTCCCAGTCGAGGACCTTGCTCGCGACGGCGGCGACCCGGGGGCTCGGGGCGAACCCGGCGACGCCCTCCTTCACCCAGTTCACGTCGGGCTTGGCGTCGTTGTTGAGGAAGGCGACCACGTCGCCGGTCGCCTCGCGCGCGCCGAGGTTGCTGCCGCCGGTGAAGCCGAGGTTCTCCTCGGAGACGATGATCCGGACGTTCTTCTGCGCGCCGAGTGCGGCGCGGAGGCGGGCCTCGCTGTCGTCGCCGGAGCCGTTCTCGACGACGACGATCTCGAGGCGGTCCGCCGGCCAGTCGACCTCGCTGAGTCGCGCGATGCACTCGAGCGTGTCGTCCGTGCCGCGGAAGTTGATGACGACGACGGAGACGCGGGGTGCGAAAGTGGACACGGAACAGACTCCATACGTCGGCTTGCGGTGACACCCTCGGACCACCGGGCCGGAGGGCGGCACCACTATACCCGGCGGTCCCGCGGGCCCCGGGCGGCGGACCGGACTGGGAGACTGGGGTCGTGGACGTCTCCGTGGTCATCGTCGATTGGCACCAGCCCGAACTCACCCGCCGCGCGGTCGACTCGGTGCGGTCGCAACGCGTCGACGCCGAGGTCGAGGTCGTGCTCGTGGTGAACGAGGCCGACGACGCGACGGTCGCGGCCTACCGCGCGGACCTGCCGTCGGTGGTGCTCGTCGCAGAACCGACGAACGCGGGGTTCGCCGGCGGGGTCACCGCGGGGATCGCCGCGGCGTCGGGCCACGTGGTCGTGCTCCTCAACAACGACGCCGTCGCGGACCACGGGTTCCTCGACCGCGGGCTCGGTGTGCTCCGCGCCGGCGGTCCGCGGACGGCTGCGGTCGCCGCCACGGTCGTGCTCGAGGGCGGGTTCGTGCCGGCGCCGCCGGGGACGTCCTCGGCGGACGACCTGGTGGCGGCCGACGGTCGTCGGTGGCGCCGTGACCCGGCGGGCCGCACGCTCGTCAACGGCACGGGGGTCGTCGTCGACCGGTCCGGCAACGGCCGTGACCGCGACTGGCTCCGCCCGCTGCAGGACGCGCCGGAACGGACGCCGCTCTTCGGGTTCTCCGGGGGAGCGGTGTTCCTCCGACGGGACGCGCTGGCTGAGGTGGGCGGCTTCGACCCGTCCCTCTTCATGTACTACGAGGACCTCGACGTGTCGTGGCGGCTCCGGCTCGCCGGGTGGGAGATCCGGCACGCTCCGGACGCGGTGGTCGTGCACCGGCACGCCGCGAGCTCCGGCAGCGACTCGCCACTGGTGCGCTACCAGAGCATGCGGAACCGGTTGGCGGTCGTGCTGCGGAACGCGTCGGCCGGGTTCGCGGTGCGCGTCGTCCTCCGAACCGCCGTGCGTGCGGTCGCGGACGTCCTCCGCCCGTCGTCCGCGCAGCTGACGCGGGCGCAGTGGTCGCGGCTCGTCCGGGAGGCTCCTGCCGTCCTCCGACACGCTCGTCGCGCCCGGCGCGCGGACGGTGTGCCGGCCGCCGCGCGTCGCGCGGTCGAGACGGCGATGACGGGTGGAGACTGAACGCGACCACAGGCGCCCCCGGCGCGGCCCGGACACCTGCCGGGGGTGCGATCGGCGGTGTTCCCGCACCGTGCCTCCCGTTCGGGGGAAGGACCGGGGGCTGTGTAACCACTGTGATCGAGGTAGCCTGACGTGACACGTGTGACTCGGCTGCGATCAGGATCAGCCGAATCGGGCCGCTCGGGAACCGGGCGTTCGCGCGTGCACATCGCCCGTCGACGCCCCCCAGGAAGGCCCCCGACGTGAAAAAGGTCATCGCGATCGCTGCCAGCGTGCTCGCCGTCGCCAGTGTGCTGATCGGCCTGCAGGTCGCCGGTCTCTCGGCGTCCCAGGACAGTGCGTCCGCGCTGAGCGGGTCGTCGTTCCAGGCCGGGAACATCATCACCGACGCGAACTTCTACGACGGTCGTTCGATGACCGAAGCGCAGATCCAGTCGTTCCTGAACGCGCAGATCGGCACGTGTTCCTCGAAGTCCTGCCTCAACGTCGGCCGGTACTCGCTCAACAGCCACGGCGCCGACGCCATGTGCAGCGCGGTCACCGGCGGCTCGTCGTTGACCGCCGCGCAGATCATCGCGCGCGTCGGGGCGGCCTGCAGCATCAGCCCGAAGGTGATCATCGTCACGCTCCAGAAGGAGCAGACGCTGATCAACGGTTCCATCGCCCGCAACCCGTCCTCCGCCGTGCTCGCACGAGCGATGGGCTACGCCTGCCCCGACACCGCGAACGGCGGCTGTGACCCGGCGTACTCCGGCGTCGGCAACCAGGTGTACTGGGCGTCCTGGCAGTGGAAGCGGTACGGCAACCCCGCCGGCACGAGCAACTACTTCACGTGGTTCGCCCCGGGCGGCAACCGACAGATCCAGTACAACGTGCCGACCTCGTGCGGCACGAAGACCGTGTACGTGTCGAACAAGGCGACCGCCGCGCTGTACTACTACACGCCCTACACGCCGAACCAGGCCGCACTGAACAACCTGTACGGCACGGGCGACGGCTGCTCGGCGTACGGCAACCGCAACTTCTGGCGCCTCTACAGCGACTGGTTCGGGTCCCCGACCGCGTCCGCGAAGCCGATCGGCAAGCTCGACTCGGCGCAGGACGCCGGCGACGCCGTGCAGGTGCGCGGCTGGGCGATCGACCCGACCACGGCCGCCTCGACCCGGGTGCACGTCTTCGTCGACTCGACCGGCGCCGGCTACACCGCGAACGCCACCCGGACGGACGTGGGCAAGGCCTACCCGGGCTACGGCGACGCGCACGGCTTCGACCTCACCATCGCCGCGAGCCCCGGCAAGCACACGGTGTGCGCAGCGGCGATCAGCGTGGACGGCACCCGGAACACGAGCATCGGCTGCAAGACCGTCACGGTCACCAAGGCATCGCCCGACGGACGGGTCGACCAGGTCGGCGCGGTCATCGGCGGGATCAAGGTCCGCGGCTGGACGTACGACCCGGACCAGCCGAAGGCCGCGCTCGCGGTGAACGTGGCGATCGACGGCAAGACCACGAAGCTCACCGCCGACGACGTCCGCACGGACGTCGGGAAGGCGTACCCGGCAGCGGGCTCCGCACACGGCTACGAGGCGGTCATCCCGGCTGCCAGCGGCGCGCACAAGGTCTGCATCACCGCCGTGAACGTGGGCAACGGCCGTGACACCCTCCTCGCCCCGTGCACCACCGTCCGATCGGTGGCGTCGGTGCCGGACGGGCGCATCGACTCGGTCACGGCCGTGGCCGGCGGCATCGCCGTCCGGGGCTGGGCCATCGACGGCGACACCGCGTCGCCGATCAACGTGGACGTCTACGTCGACGGCGTCGGGCGACGCATCCCCGCCAACGTCGCACGGTCGGACATCGGCACCGCCTACCCGGCCTACGGCGCCGCCCACGGCTACCAGACGACCATCGCCGCCGCTCCCGGGCCGCACACGGTCTGCGTCTACGCGATCAACACCGGCGCGGGCTCGGGCAACCCCACCCTCGGCTGCCAGACCGTGCAGGTGGGCAGCTCGCCCGTCGGCCGGCTCGACTCCGCCACTGCGGTCGCCGGTGGCGTCGCCGTGCGCGGGTGGGCGTACGACCCGGACACCAAGGCCGCCCCGATCTCGGTGCACGTCTACGTCGACAGCGCGGGCACCGCGCTGAAGACCGGGCAGGCGCGCGACGACGTGGCGAAGGTCTACCCGGCTGCCGGTGCGAAGGCCGGCTACGGCGCGACCATCGCGGCGGCCAAGGGGGCGCACCGGGTGTGTGCCTACGGCATCGACCCGAACGGCGGACCGAACACCACGCTTGGCTGCGCGTCGGTCACGGTGCGGTAGCTCCTCCCCGTAGGATTCCTCACCGTGCACAGAACCGACCGCGCCCCCATCCGCTCCACCGGCCGGGAACGTCTGACCATCACGGCCATCGTCCTGGCGTTCGTCGGCGTCCTGGTCGTGTGGGCCTCGCTCCAGCCGATGTTCGGCTCGCCGGACGAGATCGCGCACTGGGACGCGGCGGTCCAGGTCGCGATGGGCCACGGCTGGCCCGACCCCGCGCACCTCAGGCTGCTGGCCGCCACCCGTGCCGCCCAGGCCGAGGGCATGTCCTTCCTGCAGACCGACCGCCCGACGCTCGAGGCGCTCCTCGCCGCCGCGCCGGGCAACGGTTCGACGAACCAGATGACCCAGCACCCGCCGACCTGGTACGCCATGGCCGCCGGTCTGCTGCACCTCATCGGGTACATGCAGCTGCGCTGGGACGTCGACCTGTTCGCGCTCCGGCTGATGAACGTCGCCGTGCTCTCGACGCTGCCGCTCGTCGTCTGGGCCGCCGTCCGCCGGGTCACCCGGTCGCCCCGCACCGCGCTCGTCGCGGCAGCCTCGCTCCTGCTCATCCCGCAGGTCGGGTTCATCGGATCGTCCGCCACCAACGACACCCCGGTGATCATCCTCGGCGCCGTCGTCGTGTGGCTGGTCTGCCGAGTGCTCACCGGCGACCGGGGCGTCCCCACGCTCGTCGCGCTCGCACTCGCCACCTCGGCAGCGGTCGCGTTCAAGGCGACCGCGCTGCCCCTCGTGCCGTTCGCCGTGATCGCGGTGATCGTCGCCGGCTCCGGGTGGAGCCGATGGCTGCGCGGCGCGGTCGTGCTCGTCGTCCCCGTCGTCACCACGTCGTGGTGGTGGGTCCGGAACGTCCTGGTCTTCCACACCCTCCAGCCCGCCGGGCTCCCGCAGTCGATCCAGCGGACGGAGTTCCCGCCCGGGGAGGGCCCGGACCTCGGCGGGTTCGTCAACACCGAGTGGAACCGGGTCACGAACTCGTTCTGGGGGCAGTACGGACTCCTGCAGTACCCGTCGAGTCCCATCGTCATCGCGGTGCTCAGCGTCGTCGCGATCGGCGTCGTGCTCGTCTGGGGCTTCCGCCGAGGGTCGCGTCGGACCGCCTGGCTGCTCGCCCTCCTGCCGCTGTTCACCCTCGTCGCCGGCCTGCAGAACAACTGGTCGACCTACCTGCGCACGACGACGATCGGCGGGATCCAGGGGCGCTACTACTTCGTCCTGGTGGGCGTGCTCGCGGTGCTCAGCGCGATCGCGTGGCGGCGGTTCGTGCGGGTCGAGCAGGACCGCAGGCGACTCGGGCGCACCGTCGTCGTGGTGGCCGCGCTCATGACGGTGTACGGCTGGTCCGTGGCCTACCGCGGCTACTACGAGGCGTTCCACCTCAAGGTCACGTGGAGCGGTCTGCGGACGCTGACGCACCTCACGCCGATCGGCCGTGAGGGGTTCGCCCTGGTGGTCGGCGTCGCACTGCTCCTGCTCGCGGTCGCGGTGGCGCTGACCCTGTCGGCGCTCCGGACGCCGCGGGTCCTCGCCGCCGAGCCGGCCACCGGCACTCCCGTCGTCCCCGTCGCCCCCGTCGCCGACGAACGCGCGACCGCTGCCCGCGTCGACGACGATCGGGCGTCTGCCGCCCACGTGGACGACGAACGGGCCACCGCCGCCCACGTCGACGACGAGCGGGCCGTCGGCGCGGTCGACGACGAACGAGCCACCGCCCGCCCGGCCGACCCGGCCGTCGACCGGGCCGCGTCCTGGCCGTCCGCGGACGACCAGCCCACCCGCGTCAGCACCGTCGACCGCGGCGAGCCGCAGCCCGACCACCGGCCGGTCCTCTAAGCTTGTCGACCGTCATCGGTCCGACCGCCGGTGGCGGAAGCAGGCAATGAGCAACCACCAGGCACCGCGCACGCTCGTCATCGTCCCGACCTACGACGAGGCGGAGAACATCGGCCCGATCACCGCGGGACTGCACCGGGTGCTGCCCGAGGCGCACGTCCTCGTCGTCGATGACGGCAGCCCGGACGGCACCGGTGACCTCGTCGAGGCGATGGCCGCCGAGGACCCGCGCGTACACCTGTTCCGACGGCGCGGCAAGGGTGGGCTCGGCAGTGCGTACGTCGCCGGCTTCCGGTGGGGTCTCGAGCGCGGGTACGACCTGCTCGTCGAGATGGACGCCGACGGGTCCCACCCCGCCGACCGGCTCCCCGCGATGATCGACGCCGTGGTCGGCGCCGACCCCGCGGACGACGTGCTGCTCGCGATCGGGTCCCGGTGGACCACGGGCGGCGCGGTCGTCGACTGGCCGCGGCACCGCGAGGTCCTCAGCCGCGGCGGCAACGCCTACGCACGGTTCATGCTCGGCCTCGACGTGCACGACGTCACCGCGGGCTTCCGGGTCTACCGTGCCGACGCGATCGCGCGGATGGCCCTCGACACCATCGACTCGAAGGGCTACTGCTTCCAGATCGACATGACCCTCCGCGTGCACGACCTCGGCGGCGCGGTCGTCGAGGTCCCGATCACGTTCCGCGACCGGGAGCGGGGCGAGTCGAAGATGAGCCGCGGCATCGTCGCCGAGGCGATGCTCCGCGTCACCCAGTGGGGGATCGCCCGACGCGTCCGACGGCTGCTCGGCCGGGGTCGGTCGTGACGGCGCCCGCGCTCACGACGAGCGCGCGGCACGAGGCGCCGCGCCCGGGCCGGCGGGACGTGCTCGTCACCGCCGTGGGCGCGGTGGTGATCGCGGTCCTCTCGACGGTGCTGCTCTGGTTCCGGCTCGGTCCGACGACCCGCGGGCTCGCCTGGGCGGAGGACTCGGGGAAGTTCCTCAACGAACGGCTGCAGCTCGGCGCCGTCCCCACGCTGCTGCACCCGTACGAGGGCTACCTGCACCTCGTCCCGCGCGTCGTCGTCGACCTCGCGGTGCAGTTCTTCCCGATCGAGTCGTACGCCGTCGTCGTCGGCGGGATGAGCTGCGCCGTGGTCGGGCTCGTCGGCGCCGCCGTGTTCGTCCTCGCCCGCGGAACCGTCCGGCGCCTGCCGCTGCGCGTCCTGCTCGCCCTCGTGCCGGCGATCACCCCGCTCGTCCCCGTGGAGATCGCGGGCAACACCGCGAACCTGCACTGGTTCCTGCTCTTCCTCGCGCCGTGGGTGTTCCTGTACAAGCCGAGGTCGTGGTGGTCCTCGGCGGTCCTGACCGTCATCGCGCTCGCGATCACGCTCACCGAGATCCAGGCGGCCGTGTTCCTGCCGCTCTTCCTCCGGCACGTCCGGAGCCTGCGCTCGGTCCCGCCGGTCGTCGCCGGGGTGCTCGGCGCCGGGGCGCAGGTGCTCACCACGCTGCTGTTCCCGCGGACCGAGCCGGTGCTGCCCGCGCCTCGGCAGATCGGCGGCCCCCTCGACCTGCTCGCCGGCTTCTCGTCGCAGACGGTCGCGGGCAGCTGGGACGCGACGGTCAAGAACGTCGGGATCGCGGTGGAGGCACACGGCTGGTGGGTCGTCGCCGTGCCGGCCGTCCTCGTCTACGCGGTCCTGGTGCTCGCGGTGGTCCGCGCGACCCGTGGCGAGCGCTGGGTCCTCGTCGCTCTCGGCGCGGCACCGCTCGTGGTCTGGTTCGCCGCCTTCACGGTGAACACCGTGGTCTCGAACTGGTTGACCCTGCCGACGCTGCCGCCGTACCGGTACGCCGCGGCGGGTTCGATGTTCCTCGTCGCGGCCACGGTGGTCGCCGCCGACGCCTTCACCGCCCGGCGCGGGGTCGTCCTGCCCGTGCTCGGATGGTTCCTCGTGCTGGTCGTGGTCGCGGCCGCGGTGCTGAACCTGCAGCCGCAGACCCGGCGGGACTTCGCGACGGTGCCGGCGTGGTCGACGCAGGTGCAGGACTTCCGCCCGGCCTGCGTCGAGGACCCCGGGGGTGTGGCGAAGATCCGTGCCGCGCCGGGACAGCCCAAGTGGGACGCCCTGGTGCCCTGCCGTCTCGTCATCGCGGGCTGACGCGCCGGACGGGCGTCGTGCCTCCCGGCCGCGCCGCGGACGACCGGATGCCGATTCGCCGGACCGGCACCGTGCCTCCCGGCCGCGCTGTGCGCGATCGGAGGCCGACGCGCCGGACCGTCCCGCTCCTCCCGACCGCCGTCAGGTGCGCGGCAGGTGCCGCCGCCACGACCGCCGTCGCGCGGCGATCACGAGCACGGCCACGAACACCATGAGCCCGGCGCCGTGCAGCAGGTAGCTCTCCGCCGTGCTCGTGACCCCGAGCAGGACGAGGACCGCGGCGGGCCAGACGTACGCGACACCGGGGAAGGTCGTCGCCGTGACCCACGCCCGCGCGAACGCGAGGAGTGCGGTGATCCCGAGCAGGATGGTGCCGGCGAGCCCGATCTGCAGCCACGCGTCGATGAAGGCGTTCAGCCCGGAGGTGAACCGGTGTCCGGCCGGGTCGACGAACGTGGCGTAGGGCACGACGACCTCGTGCGGCCAGGTGCCGACCCATCCCCAGCCCTGGATCGGGAACTGCCCGATGAACACGCGGAGCTGCGACCAGAGGTCCAGACGCGTTGCCGTCCCACCGGCGGCCCCGATCTCGGCGAGGATGCGGTGCCGGGCGAGCACGCCGACGACGATCATGAGCAGCACCGCGCCGCCGAGGACGCCGTTGACGACCGGCCTGGTCGTGGGGCGTGCGTGCCGCAGCGACCACAGCGCCAGCGCGGTCACGGCGAGGGCGATCATCGCGAGGCCGGTGATCGGGGACTGCACGAGCATGAGCGCGATGACGGCGAGGGCCGTGGAGCCGATCGCGCGCCACATCGTCACCGACCGGGTGAGGAACTCGACGACGAACGTGACGAGGGCCATCGCCGCGATGAACCCCATGAAGTTCCGGGTGCCGCCGATGCCCTGGATCGGCCCGCCGTACGCGATGTTCCCCTGGATGTCGAACGCGGGGAACGGGACGTCGAGGACGAGGCCGGACAGGACCTCGAGGCCGAGCGCGACGACGAGCAGGATGCGGAACGCGTCCCCGGAGGCCCGGATCACCTGCACGAGGTCGCGGCCGAGCGCCAGGTAGAGCCCGAGTCCCGCGAAGCACACCGTGGCGACGAGGCCGCGCAGGGCGACCCAGGAGTACTCGCTCCAGAGGACGCTGAGCGCGCAGTACCCGATGAAGGCGAGCAGCGACAGGGGGAGGACGCCGTGCCACTCGATGCGGTAGCGCTGGCCGAGCAGGCTCAGGCCGGCCAGCACGACGAGCGTGACGAGGACGGCCCAGGTGCCGGCGGGCCCGACGAGGGTCTGCACCGTCGGTTGGCCGAACGCGAACAGCAGGACCACGGTCGCGAGGGCCTGGCTGAACCGCCCGCCCGCCGAGAACCCGATCCAGGCGGACAGGTAGCGGCGTGCCAGCACGCGCTTCGTCAGCCGTCCGTCCGTCACCCGTCCATCTTGGCGTACGGACCTCGGAGCGCGGGCATTGCGGAATGTCGCTATCGCAGATCCGCTATCGACCGACTAGCGTCAGCGCTCGATGGACCGACTGCCGCACCCGACCCGTCGCGTCCTCGTCACAACGGGCGTCGCGCTGCTGCTCGGCCTCGCGACCGCCGCCCTCGCGTGGTGGCGGCTCGGTCCGGTCACCCGCGGCACGGTGTGGGCGGAGGACGGCGGCCTGTTCCTCCGGGAGCGGATGGCCCTCGGCCCGGTGGACTCGCTCCTGCGCCCGTACGCCGGCTACCTGCACCTCGTCCCTCGGCTGCTCGTCGACCTCGGGTGGTCGCTCCCGGTCGAGGACTACGCGCTGGTGCTCTCCGGCGGCGCCTGCGTCGTCGTCGGCGTCCTGGCCGCCGCGGTCTTCCTGCTCGCCCGGGACACCGTCCCGGTCGCACCGGTCCGTGCGCTCCTCGCCGCGGCACCGGCGCTGCTGCCGCTCGCGCCGTACGAGATCAGCGGGAACGCCGCCAACCTGCACTGGTTCATGCTCTTCACGGCGCCGTGGCTGTTCGCCCACCGGGCGCGGACCTGGTGGTCGTCCGGTGCGGTGGCGGTGCTCGCGGTGTTCGTGGTCCTCACCGAGGTCCAGACCGTGGCGTTCCTGCCGCTCCTGCTCCTCGCGTGGCTGCCGCTCCGGGACGCCTCGGGGGCACGAGCCTGGCCGCGCGCCGTTCCCGTGACGGTCGTCGCGATCGCCGGGGTGACCGCGCAGGTGGTCACGGCGCTCACGACCGAGCGGACCGAGCGACCGGGCGCTCCCGCGATCGCGGACGTCGCCGCCGGGTGGCTGCTGCAGCCGTTCGCGGGCAACTGGGACCCGGACGTCGGCGCGGTCGTCCGTGCGGTGCTCGACCGCGGCTGGGTCGTCGTGGCCGTGCCGGCCGCGCTCCTGCTGCTCGTGCTCGTCGCCGCTGCCGTCGTCGCGTCGTGGCGCGCACGCGTGCTGACGATCGCCCTGACGGTCGCCTCGCTCGGGGTGTGGTGGGCGGCCCTGGTCGCGAACGGGGGAGCGACCCAGGCATGGGCGGAGCCCGTCGAGGCCCTCGCGGACGTCGAGCCGCTCCGCTACGCGGCCGCGTCGGGCCTCCTCCTGCTGGCCGCGGTGCTCGTCGCAGCGGGCGTCCTCGTCGGGTCGGCCGGGTGGTCGGCGCGAGCCCGGCGTCGGACCCGGCCGGGAGGCGCGGCTCGCCTCACCGGGGCCGTCACCGGGTGGTGCGTGGTCGCGCTCGTCGTCGCGGTGGCGGCCGCGGGGGCCGTCCCCGGCCCGACGCGGCGGAGCGAGGGGCCGATCTGGGCGGACCAGATCCCGGCGGCGGTCACCGCGTGCGCGGGGGACCGGTCCGGCTCGGTCGACGTGCGGACCGCGCCGTGGGGCGTCCAGGTGCCGTGCGCGCGGCTGCTCCCGGCGACCGGCGGACACTGAGGCGGATCGCCCCGTCGCTCAGCGGGCTGCGGGCGTCCGGAACTCGCGGCGGGCGCGCGGGGTGCGCGGGCCGTCCCCGGTGGAGCGCGGCTCCTCGCCGACCAGGACGATGCGCGTCTTGATCGCGATGAGCGCGAAGAGCACCCAGTTGCCCTGGTAGAGCAGGCGTGACTCGGCCACCGACTGCACGAGCAGCGCGACCACGACCAGGAGCGGCAGCAGGGACACCGGGTCGAACGAGCGGGGCGCCAGGGTCTCGTCGTACCCGATCCGGGTCGCGGAGGACCACGAGCGGTTCAGCGTCGTCACGACGTACAGCGCGAAGAGCACGAGCCCGATGATGCCGGTCTGCATCCAGACGTCGAGGTACGCGTCGTGTGCCTGCAGGTAGGTGACGCCCTTCCGGTGCGCCAGGTCGGCCAGGGTCGGGATGGACGGCCACCAGTACCCGATCCACCCCCAGCCGACCACCGGGTGCTGGTCGATGAGCCCGAGGACCCGCTCCCAGATGACCCCGCGTCCCGTGGCGTCCGCGCCCTTGCCGAGCAACTCGGAGACCGCTCCGCGGGCGAGGAACGCCACGACGGCGACGACGACCGCGCCGACGGCGACGACCAGGTACCGCGGGGTCCGGCGCTCGGTCGGGACCCGGCGGATCCACAGTGCGACGCCCAGGGCCACCAGGACGGCGACCGCGGCCGCGAGCACCGTCGACGACCGCGTGAGCGCGAGCACGAGCACCGCGACGACGAGCCACCCGATCGTGCGGTTCCGACCCATCCGTCCCTCGGCGAACTGCACGGCGACGGCGATCGCCGCGAGCAGGGCGACCATCGCGAGCAGGTTGGCGTTGCCGGGGAGCCCCTGGATGCGGCCGCCGGTGAAGAGCTCGGCGCGCGAGAAGTAGAACGCGTCGGGGATCGGGCGGTTCCCGTAGTCCGTCCAGATCGGTGCGATCGGGTGCCGCACGACGACCGCGACGACGGCCTCGAACACGAGGGACAGCATCAGCACCCAGCGCAGTGCCGCGCTGAGAGCATCGAGGATCCGTCGCCACGTCAGCGTCGAGGCGACGGTGAACGCCATCGCGGCGCAGATCACCTGCACGGTGATGCTCGCCAGGGTGGCCGGACGCCAGTGTGACCAGACCAGGGACACCAGGCACCAGGCCAGGAAGAACCAGAGTGACCGCGGCGTCCGGGTGATCGGTGGTCGGGCCCGCACCAGGACCGTCACACCCCAGACGGCCACGAGCGCCCACAGGATGCCGGCGCCGACCCAGGTCAGCGTGTTCGGCACCGCGTCGCCGGCGAACAGGACGAAGAGGATCGTCGCACCGAAGGCGAACGCCTCGCGCTCGGGTACGGTCCCGCGCGAGAGCGGCCAGGTGTTCGTCACGGTGTCAGGCTACCCGGCGCGGGGGCCTCGGCCGGTGTCACCGGGCCAGGTCCCGCAGCGCATCGGCGATGCCCGCGCCGAGCTTCGGCACGAGGGTCATCGCGAAGGTGTTCGTCAGGTGCGTCCGGTCGCGGTAGACGAGGACGCCCCCGATGACCGCGGGGCAGGTCTGCTCGGTGCAGTACTCCGACGTGAAGTCGAGCATGCGCGCCCGGCCGTCCATCCGGGCGACCGCCTGCGCGGTGCCGTCGAAGTCCCGGAGTGCGCCGGCGCGGTCGGAGTCGCAGGCGTTCGTGGTCGGTCCGGACATCTGGCCGACGCACGCGACGACGTCCGGACGGGCGGTCGGGTTGTCCCGGATCGCGATCACCGGGATGCCCTCGTCGGCGGCCACGGTCCAGGCGTCGACCATGCCGTCGACGACCGTGTCCGGCGTCGAACGACCGTCCGAGGCGACCACGGGGGTGTTCCCG
This sequence comes from Curtobacterium sp. SP.BCo, assembly GCF_051903265.1. Lineage (GTDB taxonomy): Bacteria > Actinomycetota > Actinomycetes > Actinomycetales > Microbacteriaceae > Curtobacterium. Next base: position 2,913,756 of record NZ_CP194337.1, on the reverse strand, counting down.
TTGGAGTGCGTGACGATCAGCCCGTCGAGGTCCGGCTGGGACCGCAGGTACTGCAGCGCCTTCTGCTTCCACTGGTCGCAGACCTGTTGCAGCTGCTGGCTGTTCGCGCGCTGCTGCGCCGTCGTCAGGTAGCACCCGGCGTGCCCGGCGACGTCGATGCGCCAGTTCCGCTCCTTCGCGATCTTCTCGTAGGCGTCCACGAAGACGTTGTTGTGCGAGTCGCCGATCGCGACGAGGTGCTTCGTGTACCCGGTCTTCGGACCGAGCTCGCACAGGTTCAGGTCGTCGGTGCTGTTCGACCAGCACGCCGGCCGGTTCGAGTCGTCCGACGCGGCGATGGAGGCCGCCGGCACCCGGACGTCGGTGAGCCGCGGGTTGACGCACGGCTTCGCTGCCGAGATGTCCGCGGCCGCGCCGAAGCAGTCCACGTCGCCGCTGCTGAGCCGCTCGGAGAACTGTGCCGCCTGCACCTGCTGCACGTGCAGCGCCGTGAGCGACGCGGCACCGAGTGCGGCGACCAGGACCGTCGCGAGTGCCCCGTAGAGCGCGACGCGGCGGGGTCGCAGGGCCTTGACCCACCCGGAGAACCGCAGCGGTTCCTCGATGAGGAGCGTGGTGGCCGAGGCGATGACGAACGCGCCGACCAGGATCGCCAGCTTGTCCTTCGTCGTGAGCTCGTGCCGGAGCGCGATCGGCACGATGACCACGGCGGGCCAGTGCCAGAGGTAGACGGCGTAGGAGATCCGGCCGGTGAAGCCGATCGGGCCGAACCGTCCGATGCGCTGGAGCCCGGAGTGGCCGCCGAACAGCACGACGAGCCCGGCGCCCGCGACGGGCAGCGCCGCGGCGATGCCCGGGAACGGTGTGGACGCGGTGATCAGGAAGAGGGAGGCGACGAGCGCGGCGGCGCCGAGCCACGCACCGACGACGCGGACCGCGCGGGCCGGCGCGGTGCGCGGTGCCGACAGCGGGACGGTCGCGGCGAGCCCGCCGAGGGCGAACTCCCACGCGCGGGTGGCGGTCGAGAAGTACGCGATGCCCGAGGCGGTCTCGGTCTGCACGATGCTCCACGCCAGGGAGACCACGACGACGGTGCCGAGCAGCACCTGCGCGACGGCGACGGGGGACACCTGCCCCCGGCGCGCGCGACGGCCGAGCCAGAGCGCACCGAGCAGCAGCAACGGCAGGGCGATGTAGAACTGCTCCTCCACCGACAACGACCAGAAGTGCTGGAACGGCGACGGCTGGTTGCCCTGCGCGAGGTAGTCCACCGAGTCCGCCGCGAGCTGCCAGTTCTGCACGTAGACGGTGGAGGCGATGAGTTCGCGACCGTACTGGCCCCAGAGCGCGCTCGGGACCCAGAGCAGCACGGCCGTGCCGGTCGCGAGGATCGTCAGGAACGCGCCGGGCAGCAGCCGCTTCGCCCGTCGCGACCAGAACCCGGCGAGTCCGATCCGCCCCGTCGAGACGACCTCGCGCAGCAGGTGCCCGGTGATCAGGAATCCGGAGATGACGAAGAAGACGTCGACGCCGACGAAGCCGCCGGGCAGCCGGTTCGGCCAGAGGTGGTAGAGCACGACGGACAGGACGGCGAACGCGCGGAGCCCCTGAATGTCCCACCGGGTCGGGTCGGTCGTCCGCGGGGACGAGGAGCGGAGGGACCGTCGTGTGGGCGTCTCCACCGTGCTGCTGGCCATCGCGGAGAGTCTACGGCGAGCGCCGATATGCTCGGGCCCATGTTCCTCGGCATCACGAACACGCCCCGCGACTACGCCTGGGGGTCCGTCACCGCGATCCCCGAGCTCCTCGGCCGCACCGTCACCGGGGCTCCGCAGGCGGAACTCTGGCTCGGTGCGCACCCCGGCAGCCCGAGTGTCGTGGTGAACCCGGCGATGGTGGGCGGTGCCGACACCCTGCTCGACTGGATCGACGCCGAGCCGCAGACCGCTCTCGGTGCCGACCGCACCGGGCTGCCCTTCCTGCTCAAGGTCCTGGCCGCGGCTGCCCCGCTGTCCCTGCAGGCGCACCCCACGCCGGAGCAGGCGCGCGAGGGCTTCGAGCGCGAGGAGCGCGCCGGCGTGCCGATCGACGACCCGGCCCGGAACTACAAGGACCCGTTCCCCAAGCCCGAGCTCGTCGTCGCCCTGAGCGAGCGCTTCGAGGCGCTGAGCGGATTCCGCCCGGTCGACCAGACGCTCGCCGAGGTCGCCGTCCTCGACGCCGGCAGCGGGCGCCTCGGACCGCTCACCGTGCACCTGCAGCACGGGCTCGAGGACACCGTCCGCTGGCTCGAGACCGCGGACTCGTCGGCCGGGGCGATCGTGCAGGCGGTCAGCGACCTCGCGCTCGCGCTGCCGGACGACGCGCTCACGCCGAACCTGGCGACCGTGCGCGACCTCACCACGAGCTACCCCGGCGACCCCGGCATCGTGGTCTCGCTCCTGATGCACCGCGTGACCCTGGCGGCCGGCGAGGCGATGTACCTCCCCGCGGGCAACGTCCACGCGTACCTCGACGGGCTCGGCATCGAGCTGATGGCGCCGTCGGACAACGTGCTGCGCGGCGGTCTCACGCCGAAGCACGTCGACGTGCCGGAGCTGCTGCGCGTCCTCGACTTCACCGCGTACCCGGCGCCGGTGCTCACGCCCGAGCCGGTCGACGCGGGTGTGGAGCGGTTCGCCCCGGACGGTGTCGGCTTCGCCCTGCTGCGCGTCAGCGGCGACGGTCGTCCGGTGGGGCTCGGCACCGGCGGGGTCGCCCCGCTCGTCGGCCCCTCGATCGCGATCTGCACCGCCGGCGCGGTCACGCTCGTCGGTGCGGAGTCGGCGACGCTGCTCCGACAGGGGGAGTCCTGCTACATCACGCCCGACGAGGGCGACGTCACCGTCGAGGCCGACGGCGGCAGCGGCATCGCGTCGACGGTCTTCATCGCGACCGGAGCGTGAGCACGGGGACGGGGAGCGCCGTCCGCTAGCGTGGCCAGCATGAGTTGGCTGGTCACCGGCGGTGCCGGGTACATCGGGTCCCACGTCGTCCGAGCGCTGCGGGCGGCGGGCATCGACACCGTCGCGTTCGACGACCTGTCGAGCGGTTTCCGGGAGTTCGTGCCCGAGGACGTCCCGTTCGTCGAGGGCACGATCCTCGACGGCGAGCTCGTCGCACGCACGCTCCGGGACCACGCGGTGACCGGCGTCGTGCACGTGGCGGGCTTCAAGTACGCGGGTGTCTCGGTCGAGCGTCCGCTGCACACCTACGAGCAGAACGTCACCGGCATGGCGACCCTGCTCCGGGCGATGGCGGAGAACGGCGTGACCAAGGCGGTCTTCTCGTCGAGCGCGGCCGTCTACGGCACGCCGGACGTCGAGTCCGTGGTCGAGGACACCCCGAAGGCCCCTGAGTCCCCGTACGGCGAGTCGAAGCTCATCGGCGAGTGGCTGCTGCGTGACATGGAGGTCGCCGCCGGGTTCACGACGACGTCGCTGCGCTACTTCAACGTCGTCGGCTCGGGGGAGCCGGACCTGTACGACGCGAGCCCGCACAACCTCTTCCCGCTGGTGTTCGACGCGCTCCTGGCCGGGCGGACCCCGCGCATCAACGGCGACGACTACGCGACGCCGGACGGCACCTGCGTGCGGGACTACGTGCACGTGGCCGACCTCGCGCACTCGCACGCCGTGGCCGCGCAGAAGCTCGAGGCGGGCGAACCCCTCGACCGCGCCTACAACCTCGGCAGCGGTGACGGCGTCAGCGTCCGGCAGATCATGGACGCCATGGCGACGGGGACCGGCATCGCGTTCGAGCCGGAGATCGCCCCGCGACGCGCCGGTGACCCGGCTCGGATCGTCGCGACCGGTGAGGCCGCGGCCCGCGATCTCGAGTGGGCGATGCGCCACACGCTCGACGAGATGGTCTCGAGCGCGTGGGAGGCCCGCCGCCGCGTCTCCTGACCGGTCGCGGGGACGGAGCCTGTCCCCCGAAACCCGGACAGACGAGGCGCGACACGCCCGTACGGGGGACATGACACGCCGGAACGGTCAGAGCCTTCTATGATCCGCGACTTGACTCTCGCGAATGACACCGCTGTAATTACAGGCACGACAGCAATTGTTGTGGTCCCGTTATCGAGACGTCAGGGGTGATCAGGGTGAACGGTTCCGACTTCCACGCCGGAGTACCGGAGGACTGGCACGTCGACCCCGTCGCGCTCGGCGTCCCGGGCGTCCGCCGTCCCGAGACGGACGACGAGGAGAACCCGCTCGCCTGGCAGGTCGACTCGCTGTGCGCGCAGACCGACCCCGAGGCCTTCTTCCCGGAGAAGGGCGGCTCGACGCGTGAGGCGAAGAAGATCTGCACCTCGTGCGAGGTCCGGGCGCAGTGCCTCGAGTACGCGCTCGAGAACGACGAGCGCTTCGGCATCTGGGGCGGGCTGTCCGAGCGCGAGCGCCGCAAGCTCCGGAAGCGCGCCTAGGCGCGCACCCGCCGTCCTGGAGGCACGGATCACGTCCGACGCGCACCGCGCGATGATGGCATCCACAGGTTCACGGCGCGCCGTCGTGCGCAGGCCGAGCCGCGCCTCCAGACCGTAGAGTGACGCCCGTCATGCAGCCCAGAGTCACCGCGATCCTCGTCGCCGCCAACGGGGCGGACCACCTCGACCGGACCCTGGACGCGCTCGCGGCCCAGACCCGTCACCCGGAGAACCTCGTCGTCGTCGACCTCGGGTCGACCGACGGCTCGACCCAGGACCTGTCGTTCGGCGGGTCCGCGGAACTCCTCCGGCTGCCCGCCGGCCGCCCCTTCGGCGAGGCGGTGGCCCGGGGCGAGCGCGAAGCGCCGCCCGTCGTCGCGGACGAACCCGTGGACGAGTGGCTCTGGCTGCTCGGCCACGACAACGCACCGTCGCCGACGGCACTCGCCGACCTGCTCTCGGCGGTCGAGATCGCACCGTCGGTCGTCGTCGCCGGCCCGAAGTCCGTCGCGGTCGACGACCCGTCCCTCATCCGCGCGTTCGGCGAGAGCATGACCCGCTTCGGCCGGTCGCTCGTCCTCGTGCAGGACGAGCTCGACCAGGGTCAGCACGACCGGCACACCGACGTGCTGGCGGTCGCGGCGGGCGGCATGCTCGTCCGCCGATCGGTCTGGAACGAGCTCGGCGGCTTCGACCCGGCACTGCCGAACGTCGACGCCGCACTGGACTTCTGCGTCCGGGTCCGTCTGGCCGGCCACCGCGTCGCCGTCGTCCCCGAGGCCCGCGTCACGACCGCCGGCCCGATCGAGGAGTTCGGCCGCAAGCGTGTCTCCGAGAGCCGTCGGGTGCGGATGCACCGCCAGGCACAGCTGCACCGGCGGATGACGTACGCGCCCGCCGGCGTGCTGTGGATCCACTGGCTCACCCTCGTGCCGTTCGCCCTCGCACGCGCCGTCGGACACCTCGTGGCGAAGCACCCCGCGGCCGTCAACGGCGAACTCGCCGCGGCGTTCGCGGTGGCGTTCGGCGGGGGCACCGGACGGTCCCGGAAGGTCCTCGCCCGGAACAAGAAGCTCGGGTGGGCCGCCGTCGAACCGCTCCGGGTGAGCTGGCGGCGGGTCCACGAACGACGCACCACGTCCAGGGACGTCGAGCTCGCCCGCGTCGAGGACGCCCCGATCGCACGGGCCTCGTTCCTCGGCGACGGCGGGATCTGGGTCGTCCTGGCGGCGGCCGTCCTCAGCGTCGTCACGCTCTACCCGCTGCTCGGATCGCCGGCACTGACCGGCGGGGGACTCCTGCCGCTCAGCACCGACGTCGCCCGGCTCTGGCAGAACGTCGGGTACGGCTGGCACTCCATCGGTACCGGGTTCACCGGACCGTCCGACCCGTTCGCGGCCGTCGTCGCCGTGCTCGGGTCCATCACGTTCTGGTCGCCGTCGACCTCGGTCGTGCTCGTCATGCTCGTCGCGTTCCCGGTCGCCGCGCTCGGCGCCTGGTTCGCGGTGCGCAAGGTCACGACGCGCGCCTGGGTGCCGGTGATCGGTGCCACCCTCTACACGATCGCCCCGACGCTCGTCGGCGCCGTCACGAGCGGACACCTCGGCGCCGTCATCGCGCACGTGCTGCTGCCCTGGCTGTTCCTCGCCGTGCTCGAGGCGCACCGCTCCTGGGCGTGGGCGTCCGGGGCCTCGCTGCTGTTCGCGGTCGTGGCGGCCTCGGCGCCGTCCCTGCTGCCGGTGCTCCTGGTCGCGTGGCTCGTCTCGCTCGTCGTCGGGTGGCGCCGCGCGCACCGACGGGTCTTCATCCCGGTGCCGGCCGCGGTCCTGTTCCTGCCGCTCGTGCTCGCCCAGATCGCCCGCGGCAACGTGCTCGCCGTGTTCGCCGACCCCGGCGTCCCGTCGGCGACCCGCGCCCCGTCGGCCTTCCAGCTGGCGATCGGCCAGCCGGTGCCGGACTGGAGCGGCTGGCTCCCGACGACCGCCGGGCTCGGGACGCTCACCGCGATCCTGCCGATCCTGATGGCGGTCCTCGCCCTGCCGATCGCCGCCGCAGCCCTCGGTGCGATGCTCGGACACCGCTGGGCGGTCGCCGGTGCCGCGCTCGTCGTCGCACTGCTCGGGTTCGCCACCGCCTTCGCCGCCACCCACGTCACCGTCACCGGTGTGGGGTCGACGACGACGATCGTCTGGCCGGGCAGCGGGTTGTCCGTCTACTGGCTCGCGATCGTCGCCGCGGCGTGCATCGGCATCGACGTGCTGCCGCGCCTCGCCCCGGTCGCCGGACTCACCGCGACCGTGCTCGGCGCCGTGGCCGTCGCGCCGGCGTTCGGTGCCTTCTACCTCGGCAACGCCGTCATCCAGCCCACCACCGGCCGGGTCCTCAGTGCCTACGTGAACGCCGAGGCGCAGGCCAACCCGGACGTCGGCACGCTCGTCGTGCAGCCGCAGGACGACGGCTCGCTCGCCGTCTCGCTCGAGCGCGGCCAGGGGTCGACGCTCGACGACCAGTCCACGCTGGACTCGACGGCGCTGACCCTGAGCCGGTCCGGGGCACAGCTCGCCACCCTCGCCGGGAACCTCGCCAGCCGGAGCGGCTACGACCCGCAGCCGGCACTGCGCCAGCTCGGGGTGAGCTTCGTCCTGCTCGACGACCCGTCCGACGACGCCGGGGCGCAGGAGGTCCACGACCGCGCCGCCGGGGCGATCGGGCAGAACGCGCTCTTCACGAGCATCGGTGAGACCACCAGCGGCCAGCTGTTCCACTACGAGGGCGACGTCGACCGGACCTCCACCGGTTCGACCGCCGCGCGGGCCACGCACGTGCTGTACCTCATCGTGCTCGGCGTCGTGTTCGGCGCCGCAGCCCTGCTCGCCGTCCCGACCGCACCCCGCCGACGCCGTGCCACCTCGAACGTCATCGAGGCCGAGGAACCCGCCACCACCTTCGACGAGGAGCGCGACGAATGAGCACCAACTCCGCCTCCGTCCGCCGCTGGGTCGTCCGCGGCACCGCGACCGCGGTCGCCGTGGTCGTCGCCGCCGGTGCCGTCACCGCGGCGCACGCGATCGGGACCGAGACCGACCCGGGCCGTCCCGCGGGCAAGACGGTCACCCCCGTCCCGGCCGACGCCCAGCGCGTGTGCGCCGGGAGTGCCCTTCGCCTGTCCGACGACGCCGGCAACGACGCGACGAAGGCGAGCACCGTCGGGTCCGCCACCGTCGCCACCGCCACCACGGGCTCGACGGTCGAACGGTCCGCCCTCGATCCGTCGACCACCGGCGGCAGCGACCCGCGGCTGTTGACCGCACCGGCGGGGAAGACCACCCCGCAGGTCGCCGGCAGCAGCTACCAGAGCGTCTCGAGCGGCGACCTCGTCGGCATGGGCGCTGCATCGTGCGACGACCCGAGCCAGTCGACGTGGTTGGTCGGCGGTTCGACCGAGACCGGACGCACCAGCCTCGTCACACTGTCGAACCCGACCGACGTCAACGCCACGGTCGACCTCGCCGTCTACGACGGCACCGGTACGGTCAGCGCGCCCGGCACGACCGGCATCGTCGTCGCGCCGAACACGCAGAAGGTCGTCCCGCTGTCCGGCTTCGTCTCCGACCAGGGATCGACCGTCGTGCACGTCGAGTCGTCCGGCGGTCAGATCGTCGCGCACATGCAGGAGACCGTCGTCCGCACCCTCACCCCGGGCGGGTTCGACATCGTCTCCGGCGGTGCCGCGCCTGCTCGTCGGCAGGTCATCGCCGGCGTCGTGCTGCTCGGCGCCCAGGAGGCGCAGCGCGGTGACGACACCGCCGACGCCGCCCCGATCGTCCGGCTGTTCGTCCCGGGGACGAAGGCCGCACGGGTCACCCTCGGCATCACGACCGCGGACGGTGGGGGGTCCACCGTGAACGCGACCGCCGAGCCCGGGGTGGTGACCGACGTGTCGCTCGACGACTTCCCGGACGGGCGCTACTCGTTCACGGTGACCTCGACCGAGCCGCTCGTCGCGGGTGCACGGACGACCTCGCCGACCGAGGACGGCCGCACCGACCTCGCGTGGTTCGCGTCGGCGGAGCCGCTCGGCGCCTCGACCATCACGGCCGTCGCGCCGGGGGACGCGCCCCGCATGACCTTCGTCAACCCGACCCGGTCCGACGCCGAGGTCACGGTCCGGTCCGGGTCCCAAGAGCAGCGGATCGACGTCGTCGCCAGCGGGACGGCCACGGTCGGGGTGCCGGTGGCGACGCAGCTCCAGCTCACCGGCACGTCGGGGCTGGTCGCCGGTGTGACCTACCAGGGAGACGACGGCATCGCCGGGTTCCCGGTGCGGGCCGCGACCGAGGTCTCCACGCCGGTGCGCGTCTACCCCTGACCGGTCCGGGCCGGGTCGCCGCGGACGGTGGACCGTGCCCGTGGCGGCTCGGCAGCCGTGGTGGGTCGGCAGCCGTGCCGGGTCGTCAGCGGTGTCAGGTCGTCAGCGGTGTCAGGTCGTCAGCCGTGGCGGATCGCCACCGTTGGCGGGCCGTCAGCGGTGGCGGGCCGTCACCAGTGGCGGTAGCGGTCGGGGGCGAGGTCCCACGGGTCCTTGTCGATCAGCTCCCCGACGGCGCGGAACACGGCGGTCTCGATGATCACGCGCTTGTCGGTGTCGTCCTTCTCCGGGCTGCGGGTGACCCGCTCGACCGGGATCCGGAAGACCGTCAACCGCCGCTGCTCGCGGTCGACCCGCCACCGCGGCATGTGGTCCGGCAGCGTGGCGTCCGTCGGCATGTCCGCGACCTGGAACACGACGCCCGCGAGCTCGTCCGGCCAGAGCCCCAGCAGGTAGTGCGCGGTGTCGCCGACGATGCGGTCGAAGGTCTCCGCACGGGTGATGATGGGCGCGAGCTCCGGGCCGGTCACGCTCGACCGACCACCGCGACCGTGCCGGGAGCGGCCTCGACCACGGTCGACCGGGGTGACGAGACGTGTCCTGCGGCGCATCCTGACATCGTACGCGCGCGGCGGCTCGCGGCCGCTCCGGTAGGGTCGTGACCGGTATGGACGTCCGGATCTGCAGCAAGGTCGCCTGCGGCGCGAGCGCTGCGGCGACACTGACGTACGACTACGGCGACTCCATGGTGGTCGTCGGGCCGTTGTCCGGCCGCGTCGAACCGCACGGGTACGACCTCTGCGCCCGGCACGCGAGCCTGCTCCGGGTGCCGCGCGGCTGGCAGGTGGTGCGGCGCGAGCCGCTCCGGCGCGAGGCGGACTGATCCCGGTCCACGCATCCCTCCACAGGGGGCGGACGTGGAGGCCCGTCCACAGGGCGGCCGTCGTCTGACGACCCGCGCCTCCCGGCATGGAAGACTGGACCGCATGCCCACCGAAGCCCGCACTGCCGCTCCGTTCCGCGTCGCCGACCTCGCCCTCGCCGGGGCCGGCCGCCACCAGATCCGGCTCGCCGAGAACGAGATGCCGGGGCTGATGGCCCTGCGCGAGGAGTTCGGCGCCTCGCAGCCGCTCGCCGGCGCACGCATCGCCGGGTCGCTGCACATGACGGTGCAGACCGCGGTGCTCATCGAGACCCTCGTGGCGCTCGGCGCGCAGGTCCGCTGGGCGAGCTGCAACATCTTCTCGACGCAGGACGAAGCCGCGGCGGCCATCGCGGTGGGTCCGACGGGCACCCCCGAGTCGCCGGCCGGCGTGCCGGTGTTCGCGTGGAAGGGCGAGACGCTCGAGGAGTACTGGTGGTGCACCGACCGCATCTTCGACTGGTCGGCCGAAGCCGGCGCCGCGGGTGCCGAGTGGACCGGACCGAACCTCATCCTCGACGACGGCGGTGATGCCACCATGCTCGTGCACACCGGCGCCGATGCCGAGGCAGCCGGTCGCGTCCCGGACGCCGGGGCCGACGCCAGCACCGAGTGGAAGATCGTCCTCGACACCGTCGCCGCGTCGCTCCGGCACTCGACCGACCGTTGGACCCGCATCGCCGCGGACATCGAGGGCGTGACGGAGGAGACGACGACCGGCGTGCACCGTCTGTACGAGCTCGCACGCACCGGCGAACTGAAGTTCCCCGCCATCAACGTCAACGACTCCGTCACGAAGTCGAAGTTCGACAACAAGTACGGCATCCGGCACTCCCTGCCCGACGGGCTCAACCGCGCGACCGACGTCCTGATGGGCGGCAAGGTCGCGTTCGTCGTCGGGTACGGGGACGTCGGCAAGGGTGCGGCCGAGGCGCTGCGTGGTCAGGGTGCCCGGGTGATCGTGTCCGAGGTCGACCCGATCTGCGCACTCCAGGCGGCGATGGACGGCTACCAGGTCGCACGTCTGGCGGACGTCGTGGGCGAGGTCGACATGGTCATCACCTGCACCGGCAACCTCGGCGTCGTCGGTGTCGACGAGATGCTCGGTCTGAAGCACCTCGCGATCGTGGCGAACGTCGGGCACTTCGACAACGAGATCGACATGGCCGGTCTCGAGTCCCTGCCCGGGGTCGAGAAGGTCGAGATCAAGCCCCAGGTGCACGAGTGGCGCCTGCCGACCGGTCGCTCGATCCTCGTGCTCTCCGAGGGGCGCCTGATGAACCTCGGCAACGCGACCGGGCACCCGTCGTTCGTGATGAGCAACTCCTTCACGAACCAGGTGCTCGCGCAGATCGAGCTGCACACCCGGCGCTCGGAGTACCCGACCGGTGTGTACGTGCTGCCGAAGCACCTCGACGAGAAGGTCGCGCGACTGCACCTCGAGGCGCTCGGCGTCGAGCTCACCGAGCTCCGGCCGGAGCAGGCGGCGTACATCGGCGTGCCGGTCGAGGGGCCCTACAAGCCGGAGCACTACCGGTACTGACGCCACCCTCGGCTCGTCCGTGAGCCGGGCCGCGGTGGCGGTGGTGGCGGTGGTGCGGCGCTGCGATGACTGCTGGCACCGTGCCTCCAGGCCCGACCCGGGGTGCCAGCCTGCGTGCGACGTGCCGCTCGTGGGCTGCCGACGCGTCGAGACCGACAACCAACGACGGCCCGAACCGAGGGATCCCACGGTTCGGGCCGGTTCCGTTTGTGCGACGCCAGCCCGCGCCGGGCTTGGCGTGGCCGAACTCAGCTGAGCGCGCCCCGATCCGAACACCGCGCCCCGGGCCTCCGGGGCGCGGTGTTCGTGAAGGGGCGCGGTGTCAGCCGCGGCCGCGACCGCGGCGACCGCGGCCGCGACCGCGGCGACCGCGGCCGCGGTCGCCGCGGTCGCGGGGGCGCCTGTGACGTCGGCGGTGGCCCGTGGCGATGGCCGACGGGCCGCGCCGGACAACCGAGATCAGCTCGAACCGCGGGGTCCCACGGTTCGAGCTGATCTCGGTTGTGCGACGCCAGCCCGCGTCGGCTTGGCGTGGCCCGACTCGTCTGACCGCGCCCCAATCCGAACACCGCGCCCCGGGCCTCCGGGGCGCGGTGTTCGTGAAGGGGCGCGGTGTCAGCCGCGGCCGCGACCGCGGCGACCGCGGCCGCGCTCGGGACGTCGGCGGCGGCGCGCGGCGATGGCCGGCGGGCCGTTACGGACAACCAACGACGGCTCGAACCGCGGGGTCCCACGGTTCGAGCTGATCTCGGTTGTGCGACGCCAGCCCGCGTCGGCTTGGCGTGGCCCGACTCGTCTGACCGCGCCCCGATCCGGACACCGCGCCCCGGGCCTCCGGGGCGCGGTGTTCGTGAAGGGGCGCGGTGTCAGCCGCGGCCGCGACCGCGGCGACCGCGGCCGCGCTCGGGACGTCGGCGGCGGCGCGCGGCGAAGGCCGGCGGGCCGTTACGGACAACCAACGACGGCTCGAACCGCTGGATCACGCGGTTCGAGCCGATCTCGGTTGTGCGGATCCGCGCCGCGCCGCGCGCCCGCCGCGCCCGGCCGCGCCGCGCGCCCGCCGCGCCCGCGTCAGCGCGGGAAGCCCGGCGGCCGCGCCGACGCCCGCTCCGCGGCCTCGTCGAGCATCGCGGCCCGGGACCGCAGCGCCCGCAGGTCCCGCTCGCGCCGGAGCACGACGACCCCGGCGAGGAACACCTCCGGGTGCACCGCCGGCACCGGGTGCGCGAACTCCGCCACCTGCGCCACGAGCGCCCGCGCGGTCGACTCCCGCAGCTCCGGGCGGAGGTCGGCGGCCCCGCGGAAGAACGCTCCCAACCGGTTCTCGAGCCGCTGCGGGAGCGCCGAGACGTCGGCCACCCCGGCCCACGAGACCAGTTCGACGGGCAGCACCACCTGCGGATCGCGGTACTTCGTCGCGCGCTCGTGCTGCACGAACGTCCCCGCGAGCAGGTCGCCGAGCCGCCGTGGTCGGGATCCGAACAGCGCGACGAGGAGGGCGACCGAGCCGATCGTCATCCAGAGCTCGAACAGTCCGACGAGCGCGCGGGCGAATGCGTGCCGGAAGCCGATCGCGCCACCGTCGAGCCGCACGACCCGGGTGCCGGTGGCGTACCGGCCGACGCTCTTGCCACGGGTGACGGTCTCGACGGCCGCCGGGACGAGGACGAGCACGCCGACCAGGACACCGATCTGCAGTGCGGCTGCCCACGCGTCGTCGAGGTCGCTCGGCCACACCCGGGAGAGGCCGATCATCAGCATGGCGGAGAGCGCGACCAGGCAGACCCCGTCGAGCAGTGCCGCTGCCAGTCGGAGCGCGATGCCGGCGGGCTGGACGTCGAGCGCGACGGCTTCGCCGACGACGAGTTCGTCCGCGGTGTCGTCGAGGGCGCGGACGAACCGGGCATCGGCGAGGTCACGCGGCGCGCGGGTCTTCGGCATGGGATCATTCTGTCGGAAGCGGGACGCCACGGGCGAGACCCGGCCGGACGAGCGGGGGAGACGCTGTGGACCTGGACGCCTACACCGAGGTGCACCGCGAGCGGTGGCAGGAACTCGACCGCCTCGCCCGGGCCCGGCATGCGTCGGGTGCCGACGTCGACCGGCTCGTCTCCGCCTACCAGCAGGGCGCGACCGACCTGGCGCGGATCCGTGGCGCGGCACCGCGGACGGCCGTCGGCGACCGGCTCTCCCTGACCCTGTTCCGCGCGCGGCTCCGGTTCACCGGCACCCCGGTCGATCCGCTCACCGCGGTGACGTCGTTCTTCGCCGTGCAGTTGCCGGCGGCGCTGTACCGCATCCGGTGGGTGACGATCTGGGTGGCCCTGGCGACGGCCGCGATCGCCGCCGTGGTCGCGGTGTGGATCAGCACGACCCCGGGGGCGACGTCGACGTTCGGGACGCCGGAGGCGCTCCGGCAGTACGCGACGCAGGACTTCCAGGCGTACTACTCCGACCACGGCCTCGGTGCGTTCACGGCGCAGGTCTGGACGAACAACGCGTACATCGCGGCGACGATGGTGGCGTTCGGGATCACCGGCTTGTTCGTCCCGTTCTCCATCGGGCAGAACGCGATCAGCCTCGGGGTCTCGGCGGCGATCATGCACTCCGAGGGCCGGTTGGGCGACTTCTTCCTGTACATCGCCCCGCACGGGCAGCTCGAGCTGTACTCGGTGTTCCTCGCGGGCGCCGCCGGGCTGATGATCTTCTGGTCGTGGGTGGCACCCGGAGCCCGGACCCGTGCGCAGGCCCTCGCGGAGGACGGCCGCGCGCTCATCACGATTGCGGTCGGTCTGACGCTCACGCTGCTGCTGTCCGGCATCGTCGAGGGCACCGTGACCCGGCAGGACTGGCCGTGGCCGGTCAAGATCGGCATCGGCACGGTCGCCCTCGCCGCGGTCCTCTGGTACCAGTGGGTGCTCGGTGGGCGGGCGCACCGTGCGGGCGTTCGGGGCGACCTCGAGGAGTTCGAGCGCGGGTCGTCCGCGCTCGTCGCGGACTAGAGCCGACCGGTCGCCTTCGCCCGGATGTACGCGTCCGCCAAGAGCGGGGGCACCTGCTCCGGTGTGGCGCGGACCACCTCCGCTCCGGCACGTCGTGCGACGTCGGCGACGCCGTCGGCGTCGAGCAGGGTGCGTTCCGCGGCGGCGCGTCGGTAGACGTCGCGCTCTGCGCCGGACTGGAGGCCCGACACCCGTCGGACCCGTGCGCCCCGTCCCGCTGCGGCCGGGTCGGGGGCCCCGCTCGCCATCCGCTCGACCATCGGGTCGGTGACGCTGGTCACGACGACGGCGTGCCGCCGTGCGAGGCGGGGCAGCACGGCGAGCAGGTCGCCCGAGGCGCCGACGGAGTCCAGGCTGGACACGAGCACGACGAACGCCCGCGAGGTCGTGATCGAGTCGACGAGCCCGGGGACGGCGGACCAGTCGGTCGCGGCGAGGCCCGGTTCCGCGAGTGCGAGCGTCTCGCCGAACCGTTGGACGACGTCGGTGCGGGTGGCACCGTGCACGCGGTCGCGGACGGCGTCGTCGAGCACCGCGAGGTCGACGCGGTCGCCAGCCGCCGCCGCGAGCGCACCGAGCAGGAGCGCCGACTCGATGAAGGTGTCGAGTCGCGGTTCGTCCTCGACACGACCGGCTCCGGCTCGTCCGGCGTCGACGACGACGATGACCCGCCGGTCGCGTTCCGGGCGCCAGGTGCGGACGACGAGGTCCTGTCGACGTGCGGTGGCACGCCAGTCGACGGAGCGGACGTCGTCACCGCGCACGTAGTCGCGCAACGAGTCGAACTCGGTCCCGTGGCCGCGGAGCTGCAGCGTCGTCTCGCCGTCGAGCTCGCGGAGTCGTGCGAGTCGCGACGGCAGGTGCCGCCGCGACCGGAACGGCGGCGTGACGACGAGTTCGCCCGGTGCGTCGAGCACCCGTTGGCGGGCGGCGAGGCCGAGCGGACCGAACGCCCGGACGGCGACCCCTGCGCTGACCCGGCGACCGCGGCGGAACGGTGCGAACCGGATGCGCGTCGTCCGTCGTTCGTCGGCGGGCACGTGCATGCGGGAGCGGTGCGGCGCGCGTCCGGCGGAGGGCTCCCACATGTCCCGGACGACGGCCCGGAGCGGGCGGGAGCCGTCGTTGGCGAGTACGAGGGTGCCGTCGGCGGTGGTGTCGCGCCGGGCGAGCCGTGGCATCCGCCGCTCGACCCGGACCCGCGTGAGGTCGGCGGCGAGCAGCAGGTCGAGCACGGCGGCGAGGACGACGACGCCCGCCCACGCCAGACCGGCCCACCCGGTGCCGAACAGCACGGTGGGGACGATCGCGACGGCGAGCAGTGCGACGAACCGGCCGGAGACCGCCACTAGATCGGCACCCGGACCTGCTCGAGCACATGCTGCAGGACGCCGTCCGCGCCGACGCCCTCGAGCTCGGCGTCCGCGGCGACGCGGAGCCGGTGCCGCCAGACCGGCAGCAGCATCGCCTGCACGTGGTCCGGGGTGATGGCGTCGTAGCCGGTCAGCCAGGCCCACGCCTTCGCGGCGGCGAGCAGCGCGGTGGCGCCACGCGGGCTGACCCCGACGCGGACCGAGGGCGCCTGCCGGGTGGCTCGGGCGAGGTCGACCACGTACGCCAGGACGTCGTCCCGGGCGCCGACGCCGCGGACGGCGCGCTGGGCGGCGAGGACCGCGTCGACACCCAGCACCGGGCGGATGCCGGCGGACCGGACGTCACGGGGCACGAAGCCGTCGGCGTGGCGGCGGAGCACCTGCCACTCGACGTCGCGCGGCGGGATGTCGAGCGTCAGCTTCATCAGGAAGCGGTCGAGCTGCGCCTCGGGGAGCGTGTAGGTCCCCTCGAACTCGATCGGGTTCATGGTGGCCGCGACGAAGAACGGGTCGGGGAGTGCTCGGGCGTCGCCGTCGACGCTGACCTGGCGTTCCTCCATCGCCTCGAGCAGTGCCGACTGGGTCTTCGGGGGCGTGCGGTTCACCTCGTCGGCGAGCAGCACGTTGGTGAAGACCGGGCCCTCGCGGAACGGGAACGTGCCCGTGGACGCGTCGTACACGAGCGACCCGGTGACGTCGCCGGGCATCAGGTCGGGCGTGAACTGGATGCGCTTCGTGTCGAGGGACATCGCGGCGGCGAGGCTCCGGACGAGCAGGGTCTTGGCGACGCCGGGGACCCCCTCGAGCAGGACGTGGCCCTGCGCGAGGATGCCGACGATCATCCCCGAGACGGCGCCCTCCTGTCCGACGACGGCCTTGCCGACCTCGGCGCGGAGCCGCCCGAACGCGTCGCGCAGCGGATCGGCGGCCCGGGTGGCCTGCTGGGTCTGGGTGGGGGACGGATCGGTCACGGTCGTGCTCCTCGGAGGTCGTGGTCGGTCTGTTGGTCGCCGGTCGTCGCGGCGCGGACGGCGCGCTCGAGGTCGTCGAGGGCGGCGGCTCCCGCGACGAGGGCCCGGTCGTCCGGGGTCGGTCCGCCGACGAGCACCGCACCGACCTGCACGTCGGGGGTGCCGGTGGCGTGGGCCGCGGCGCGGACGACCTCGTCGACGTGTGCCGAGCGGGGGAGTCCGAGCCGACGCGCGATCCGGCGGACCGCGGCGACGCGGAGGGTGTCGAGCGCGTGGGTGCGGTCGCGCGTCCTGGCCGACAGCCGCGCCCGACCCTCGGTGGTCTCGGCGGCACGGACGACCACCGGCATCCGTTCCACCACGAGCGGTCCGAGGCGACGGCCGCGCCAGACCCCGGCTGCGACCGCGACGAGCGCGAGCAGCGCGATCGCGCTCGGCACCCACGGCGGGGCGAGCGAGCCGAGGGTCGGCGCCGCGTCCGGCGCAGCGAACGTCGCCGTGTACCAGGTGAGCGTCCCGCCGTCGTCGGTGCCGAGCAGGCCGAGCGCGAGGGCGGCGTTCCCGGCCGTGGTGATCGTGTCGTTCCGGAACGCGGCGGTGGTGCCGACGAGGGTGACGTCCCTCGCGGGGGTCGCCGTCCGCACCAGGCCGTAACCGCGGTCGGCGCCGGTGCCGGTCGGCGCGCAGAGGTCCGTGCCGGCGGGGGTGCGCGCGCCGTCCTTCACCCGGTAGTCGTAGCCCGTCGTCGTCACGCGTTCGGCAGCTGCGGCCGCGGGGATGGCGCACGCACTGGTCGATGCGGTGTCGTCGCCGCCGACCTGGGACGCCGGTTCGACGTCGAGGCCGAAGGCGTCGAGGGTCGTCGGGTTCGTCGTGACCAGGACGACGTGCTGCGCCTGTCGGGCGATCCGCCGGGCGACGGCCGGGTCGAGCGCCCCCTGCGAGTCGTCGATGAACACCGTGCCGCCGGTGACGCGGTCACCGCGGTCGACGACACGGACGTCCGTGCCGCGTTGTCCGAGCACCCGGACGAGCGCCTTCGCGCCGCTCGCCGTCGCGGAGCGTGGATCGAGCGTGTCGGTCGCCGGGTCGCCCGACCGCTGGACCACCGCGGTCAGGGCGGCGAGGAGCAGCCCGACGAGGACGATCGCGACCCAGAAGCCGATGCGGAGTCCGCGTCCCTCGCGCGGCGCGCGGGACGACCCGGGCGGCGTCTGCGAGCCGGTCGGGGCCGGAGCCGTCGTGGTCATGCGGGCACCGCCGGGGTCGTCGGGCGCACGGGCCGGGCGGTGCGGATCGTCTGCTCGGTGTCCAGGACGGCGCGGGCATCGGCCTCGACGGCGTCGACCCCCAGGTAGCGGACGTCGTCGAAGACGCGCGCGGCAGCGTCGAGTCGTGTCGCCTGGTCGGGGAACACCGCGGCGGCACGCCCGGCGATCGCGCGGGCGGTGGCGCCGGGGACGTCCTGCACGAGGTCGCGTTCACCGAGGCCCCGCGCGAGGGCGCGGTACCCCTCGAGCACCGCGACGGACCAGTCGCCGTCGCGCAGTGCGGCACGCGCGGCATCGCCGATCTCGCGGGCGGAGCGGAGGTCGTCGTCGTCGAACACGCCGCCGAGGTCGTCCGCCGCCAGGCGGGCACGGCGACGGGGGAGTCCCCGGGCGACGACGACGAGCACGATGACGGCGACCAGGACGATCACCGCCACCCAGAGCAGGGTGTGCGCGACGACGGGCGAGCCGAGTCCGTCGGCGCGGAGCGAGCCGAGCCAGTCGAGGAACGCGCGGGAGGCGCGGTCCCACCACGTCACGTGCGCGCCGTCGTACTCGGACCGGTCGAGTTCGCGCTCGAGCAGCCGTCGTGCGTCGTCGGGGTCGAGCATCACGGCCGTCCGTCCGGCGGGTACCGACCGGGCGCGCCGCCCCACTGCGGCGGCGGGTCCTGCTGCCCGGGCCACGGCTGCTGCGGCGTGGGCTGCTGCCCCGGCCACGGCTGCTGCGGCGCGGGCTGCCCCGGCCACGGTTGCTGGCCGGTCGGCTGCCCGGGCCACTGGGTCGCGGGCTGCTGCCCCGGCCAGGGCTGTGCAGGAGGCTGCCCCGCCCACTGCTGCGGGCCCGGCCACGGCGGTCGGGCGACGGGCGGTCCGGGGGCGAACGGGTCGGTGGGCTGACCGGTCTCCAGGTGGGACGCGATCCGCTGGTCGAGCGCCTCGGTCCGGATCCGGCGGTCGATCGTCAGGAAGGTCGTCACCGAGCCGCCGAGCACGTCGGTGATGCACTGCACCGCCATCGCGAGCAGGCTGCCGACGACGACGGCGATCACGCCGCCGACCCCGATGCCCGACGAGGCGTCGGTCTGCCCGAGCGGGTCGAACGTGCCGCCGACGAGCACGGTGCCGATGGTCAGCGGAAACGACGCGATGGACACCGCGAACGAGAACATCACCTGCACCAGCAGGAGGATGCCGAAGGTCCGCCAGAACGCGCCGCGCGTGAGTCGCCAGGACTGCGCGGCCGCGGAGAACACCGACCGGCCCTCGAGCGCGATCGTGGGGACGGTGAAGGCGAACTTCGTGGCGAGCCACGCCAGGAGGACCGTCAGGCCGAGCGACATCAGCAGGACCGCCAGGATGAACGTCCACACCCCGGAGCCGTTCGACCCGCCGGCGCTGAGCGCGCCGACGAAGCCCACGAGCACGAGGACGAACACCACGCCGATCACCAGGCCGGCGGCGAGCTGGAGCAGGATCCACGCGACGACGGACCACCGGCGACCGGCGAGCAGCGCCCACAGCCCGCGGAAGGTCGCGCGGCGGCCGAGGACGCGCTGCCCGGTGTCCGCGGCGACGGGCGCGACGAGGAACCCGCGCCCGAGGTACGCCAGGAACGGCAGTCCGACGGACAGGACGATCCAGAGCGTCAGCGAGCCGGCGACGACCGCGTCCGACCCGCCGGTCCCGTCGACGGCCGACAGCATCCGGGACTGCAGGGCCCGCTGCCCGAAGGTGCTGACGAGGGTGGCGAGCAGGCCGAGCACGCCGCTCAGCAGCACGCTCCAGAGCAGGAGCACCCGGGCGTTGCGCCGGAAGACGGTGAACGCGCCGCTGAGGACGTCCCCGAGGCCGAGCGGACGCAACGGGATGACGGGGCGCGACCCGGCCGGCGGCCGCGGCGGCGGCGACCACTGCCCCGGAGCCGACCACGATGCAGGCGCGTGCTGCCCGGGCGGCCGGGGCGTGCCTCCAGGCCGGTCGCGGTCGCCGTCGCCGGCCGCACCCGGAGTCTGCCAATCGGACATCGCCGCCCCCTCGTGGTCCTCGTCCGCGCAGCGGACGCGCGGACGACACCATCCTGTCGGAAAACGCCACCCGACGGGGCCTCGGCTATCGTGAGGACGCGAGTGCCGACCCGGCACCGCCGCACGCAGCACCGCCGCACGTCACACGGAGTCCACATCACATGACACCGCGCATCCTCGTCGTCGACGACGACCAGGCCCTCGCCGAGATGATCGGCATCGTCCTCCGCTCCGAAGGGTACGAACCCGAGTTCAGCGCCGACGGCAACGACGCCATCGACGCGTTCCACGGGACGAAGCCAGACCTGGTGCTCCTCGACGTCATGCTCCCGGGCATCGACGGCATCGAGGTGTGCAAGCGGATCCGCGCCGAGAGCGGTACCCCGATCATCATGCTCACCGCGAAGGGCGACACCGCCGACGTGGTGGCCGGGCTCGAGAACGGCGCCGACGACTACGTGGTGAAGCCCTTCAACCCGAAGGAGCTCGTCGCCCGCATCCGCACCCGCCTGCGGCCGACCGCCGCCGACGCGACCGTGCTGCACGTGGGGGACCTCACCGTCGACGTCGCCGGGCACGAGGTCCGCCGGGGCGACGCCGTCATCGCGCTCACACCGCTCGAGTTCGACCTGCTCCGGGCGCTGTCCGAGAAGCCGAACCAGGTGTTCACCCGCGAGATGCTCCTCGAGCAGGTCTGGGGCTACCACTACAAGGCGGACACCCGCCTGGTGAACGTGCACGTCCAGCGGCTCCGCGCGAAGATCGAGCACGACCCCGACAACCCGAAGATCGTCACCACGGTGCGCGGCGTCGGGTACCGGGCCGGAGGGGCCTGACCACCGTGCCGCCAGCACCGTCCGGCAGTCGCGGGCCGTCCGGCAGTCGCGGGCCGTCCGGCAGCCGTGAGCCGTCCGGCAGCCGTGCGCCGTCGGGCGGCCGCACGTCGTCCGGGCGCACGTCGTCCGCGCTCGGCACGTCGACCGGGCGCGGCACGCTCGGTCGTGCCGGCCGGCGGGTCCGTCGCTGGGTGCGACGCGGCTGGCGGGGTGTCGCGTACCTGTGGCGCCGCTCCCTGATGTTCCGCTCGGTCGCCATCACCGTGATGACGACCGGCCTGGCGATCGCGATCATCGGCACCGCCGTGATGATCAGCATCTCGAACAACGTCTACGCGCAACGCCGCGACCAGATCGAGGCCGAGTCCGCGCGCGCCACCATCGTCGCGCAGGGCATCTTCGACGCCGCGACCGCCGGCGAGGACAACAACCAGACCGAGCTCGAGACGCTGCAGAGCGAGGCGCAGCAGGCGATCCTGTCGAACACCACGAGTCCCGGTGGCACGAGCATCGCGATCGAGCGGAGCCCGGACCAGCCCGGCCCGCAGACCGTCCAGAACGTCGCGAGCCAGGGGTTCCCGGACGCCGTGATCACCGACGTGCTCCGCAAGGAGGTCGGCAAGAACACCGGCAAGCTCAGCCTGCAGCCGGTCCGGCTCGAGGACGACGGGCGGCGGCAGCCCGGCCTCGCGGTCGGGTCGACGCTGCAGATCCCGAGCGCCGGGCAGTACGAGCTGTACCTGGTGTACGACCTCTCCGACGCGCAGCAGACGCTCGACTTCGTCTCCCAGACCCTCTCCATCGGCGGCGTCGCCCTGATGGTGCTCATCGCCCTCGTGACCTCGCTCGTCGTGCGGCTCGTCGTGGTCCCCATCCGCGGTGCCGCCGAGACGAGCCGGAAGATCGCCGCCGGCCGCCTCGACGAACGCATCCCGGTGCGCGGCAACGACGACATCGCGACGCTGGCACGGAGCTTCAACGGCATGGCGGACGCCGTCAGCCGCCAGATCACCCAGCTCGCCGAGCTCTCCCGGGTGCAGCAGCGGTTCGTGTCCGACGTCTCCCACGAGCTGCGGACCCCGCTCACCACCATCCGGCTCGCCGGCGACATGCTCTACGACTCGCGGCACGCGTTCGAGCCCTCCGTCGGCCGGTCCGCGGAGCTCATGCACACGCAGATCGAGCGGTTCGAGCTGCTGCTCGCCGACCTGCTCGAGATCTCCCGGTTCGACGCGCAGGCGGTGCAGCTCGACCCCGAGCCGGTGATCCCCGCGGCGCTCGCCACCGACATCGTCGACGAGTTCCGTCCCCTCGCCGAACGCGCCGGCACCGACCTGCAGCTCGTGACCCCCGGCGGCCACACCACCATGCAGCTCGACGCCAAACGGGTCCGCCGGATCCTCCGCAACCTCGTCGGCAACGCGATCGAGCACGGGGACGCCAAGCCCGTGCAGGTCGTCGTCGACAGCGATGCCCGCACGGTGGCGATCGCCGTCCGTGACCAGGGGATGGGCATGCCCCCGGAGGACGCCGCCCGCGTGTTCGACCGGTTCTGGCGGGCCGACCCGAGCCGCAAGCGCACCATCGGGGGCACCGGCCTGGGGCTCGCGATCTCCCTCGGCGACGCGAACCTGCACGGTGGTCGGATCGACGTGTGGTCCCGCCCCGGCGAGGGGTCCACGTTCGTGCTGACCCTGCCCCGCGGCGAGCACGTCGGCGCGACCACGTCGGCGATCCCGCTGCCCGACCTCGACGAGTCGTACGACGGCCCCCGCGCCGTCCGGGAGGACGACTGATGCGCACCCGCTTCCGACACCTCGTCGCCGTGGCGCTCGCCGCGGTGACCGTCGTCGCCGTGTCCGCCTGCGCGGCGATCCCGACCGACGGTCCGGTCCGCTCCGGCCAGACGATCAAGGACGAGTCGCTGTCCGGCGTCGACTACCGGCCGGACAAGCCGATCGCCGGGTCCGACCAGACCGCCATCCTCCGCGGGTTCATCGCCGCCGGGACGGGCGCGGCGGACGACTACGCGATCGCCAGGCAGTTCCTGGCGTCGGGCTTCGCCGAGAAGTGGAACCCGCGCCGCGGCGTCACCGTCCGGCAGGGCAGCCCCGCGGTCGAGCGGGTCGGTGAACGCGAACTCACCTACACGCTCACCGCGAGCGCGACGGTGGACTCCGACGGCGAGTACACCCAGGCGGTGCGACCCACGTCGTCGACCCTGACGTTCCGGTTCACCCGCGAGGACGGCGAGTGGCGCATCGCCTACGCGCCGGACGGCATCATCCTGTCGCCGGTGAGCTTCGACTCGGTGTTCCAGCAGCACGCGCTCTACTTCTTCGACCCCACCTACCGGTACCTCGTCCCCGACGAGCGCTGGTTCCTCGCCCGTTCGTCGACGAGCACCCGGATCGCCAGCGCGCTGCTCGCCGGTCCGGCCGACTGGTTGCAGGGCGCCGCCGTCTCGTCGTTCCCGGAGGGCACGCAGCTCTCCCTGAACGCCGTGACGATCGACAACGGCACCGCCCTGGTCGACCTCTCCAGCAACGCCCTGCGCGCGAGCAGTGAGGACCGGTCGCGGATGCGGGAGCAGTTGAGCAAGTCGCTCGCCTCCGTCTCGACCATCTCATCCGTGGCGATCACCGCCGAGGGCGCGCCGTTCTCCGTCCCGGAGACCGGCGGTGCGCCCGAAGCGGTCCAGAACCCGGACGTCGACGCCCGCCCGCTCGTCGACGACGACGGCTCCGTCGGCTACGCGTCGTCGGGCGGCAAGGTCGCCGAACTCGGCAACGGCCTCGGTGACGAGATCGCGGGCCTCAAGCCGTCGTCGTTCGCGCTCTCGGCCTCCGGCACCGGCGCCGCAGTGGGCAACGAGGACGGGGTCTTCGTCGTCCGCGGTCGCGACCACCTCCGCGTCGACGCGACGCCGGGGCTCGTCCCACCCTCGATCGACGACGTCGGGTTCGTGTGGGTCGCCTCGGCGAAGAACACCCGGACGGTGACGGCCTACTCGGCCACCGGCGCGACGCACCCGGTCCGGACGACCCTGCCGAGCGGACAGCTCGTGTCGTTCCAGATCTCCCGCGACTCCACCCGCGCGCTCGCACTCATCCAGACCAGCGACGGCCCGAGCCTGTACGTGATGGGCGTCGTCCGCGGATCCGACCGGACCCCGACCGCGTTCGGCCCGCCCGTGCGCGTGCAGGCCGCGACCGGGACCGCCGTCGGTGCCGCCTGGATCAGCGACTCCGACGTCGCGTCCGTCGGGCAGACCCCGTCCGGCCCGGAGATCGTCCGGACGACGGTCGGCGGTCAGTCGAGCACCCTGCCGCAGCCGGACGGCCGGGCGACGACGATCGCCGGGGGCAGCGGCGGGTCCATGCTCCTGCGGATGTCGGACGGCTCCGTCGTGCAGTCCACCGGCGGCGGCTGGGTCACGACGGGCGTCACCGCGGACGTGCTCGGCGTCCAGCGCTGACGGCTCGTCCTCCACAGGCGCCCCTGCCTGGAGGCCCGTCCACCGTCCGTCCCGTCGGCCCACGCCCGACACGCGGTCACCGGCACCATCGTGGCCATGACGGCTCCACACCACCCCTGGCGGGACGCGGCCCTCGCGGTGCTCGGGTTGTTCCTGCCGGTCGCCTGCGTCGGCTGCGGCGTGGCCGACCGTGCGCTGTGCACCTCTTGCCGATCGTCCCTCGCCGCGGCCCCGCGTCGCGTGCGCCTCGTCGCCGGGGTCCGACTCGATGCCGCCTTCGAGTACGAGGGGCTCGTCCGGACGCTGCTCCTCGAGCTGAAGCTCCGCGGCCGGGTCGACCTCGCCCGACCGCTCGGCGCGCGGTTCGGTGCACTCGTGCGGACGGCGCTCGCCGAGTCCCCGTCCGGCACCGTGCTGCTGCGGGTGCCGCCGTCGCCGCAGGGTGCGCGTCGGCGCGGGTTCGACCCGGTGGTGCTGCTGCTCGCGCGCGGGGGTGTGCGGCGGCCACCACGGCTGTCACGGGTGCGAGTCCGCCAGTCCGCGCCGGCCGGACGGCGCGAAGCCGAGCACGGGCGGCAGGGTGCCCGGGCCGGCCCCGGGCAGAAGGAACGGTCGGCGGTGGAACGCGTGGCGGCCACGGTCGGCACGCTCCGCGCCGTCGGGGTCCGGGGGCGGACGGTCGTCGTGGTGGACGACGTCGTGACGACCGGCGTCACCCTCGCCGAGGCCGTGCGCGCCGTCCGGGCCGCCGGCGGTCGGGTCGTCCGACTGGTCGCCGTCGCGAGCGTGGACGGGTGAACCCTCGGTGGCCACTGTGTGTCCGGTGGGTGTCCGGCACGACTCACCGACATCGCGTGACGCCGGACGGTCGTCGGGTCTAGCCTCGCGACAAGGCGTTCAGGATCGCCGGATGGAGGCGACGCGCTGAGTCTGGATGGGAGCCGCCACATGGACGTGACGATCACGGGCCGGAACATCGGGGTCACCGACCGATTCCGCACCTACGTCGAACAGAAGTCCGAGAAGATCGACGTGCTCGCCGACCGCGCCCTCGCGTTCGAGGTGCGCATCAGCCGCCACAACGAGAAGTCCGGCGGGTCGCAGGGCGAGGACCGCGTCGAGCTGACGCTGATCGGCCCCGGGCCGCTCGTGCGGGCGGAGTCCGCCGCGTCGGACAAGTACGCGGCGTTCGACCTGGCGTTCGCCCGCATCATGGAGCGACTGCGCCGAGCCCGCGACCGCCGCAAGGTGCACCGCGGCCGGCACCGCCCGACCTCCGTGTCCGAGGCCTCGGGCACCGCGTTCGAGCGGATGGGGGTGGTCCCCGCGACCGGCAAGCTCATCGAGGACGTCGCGACCGGAGCGGTCCCCGTCGTCACGGACGAGGCGACCGACGAGGACACCGAGGTCTACAGCCCCGTGGTCATCCGGCACAAGGTGTTCGAGGCGTCGCCCATGACGGTCGACGACGCGCTCTACTTCATGGAGCTCGTCGGACACGACTTCTACCTCTTCGTCGACGCGGAGACGCACCGACCGAGCGTGGTCTACCGGCGGAAGGGCTGGGACTACGGCGTCATCGGCATCGACGACCAGACCGGCGGTGGATCGGCCGCGGCCGACGAGTCGGCGGCCGAACCGGCGGCAGCGATCGCCTGACGGTCGCCCGTCACCACCCGATCCAGCCGTGCGCGGTCCGTTCGCGGGCCGCGCACTGCTGCGCCGCTCCCAGCGGCGGGCCCGACCGGGTTGCTAGCATGACTGGCTGTTCGCATCGCGCAGGTCGCGCGGACGATCTCGTAAGGAGCTCACGTGGCAAACGTGCTGGAGAAGGTCCTCCGCATCGGTGAAGGACGCACCCTCCGACGGCTGAAGGCGTACGCCTCGGCGATCAACGACCTCGAGGACGACTTCGCGAGCCTGACCGACGAGGAGCTCCAGGACGAGACGAAGGAGCTCCGCGAGCGGTACGCCAACGGCGAGACGCTCGACGACCTCCTGCCCGAGGCGTTCGCCGCCGTGCGCGAGGCCTCGAAGCGGACCCTCGGCATGCGGCACTTCGACGTGCAGCTGATGGGCGGCGCCGCCCTCCACCTCGGCAACATCGCCGAGATGAAGACCGGTGAGGGCAAGACCCTCGTCGCGACGACGGCGGCCTACCTGAACGCCATCCCGTCCCGCGGCGTGCACGTCATCACCGTCAACGACTTCCTCGCCTCGTACCAGTCCGAGCTCATGGGCCGCGTGTTCCGGGCGCTCGGCATGACGACCGGCTGCATCATCGCCAACCAGTCGCCGGCGGAGCGTCGCGAGCAGTACGCGGCGGACATCACCTACGGCACGAACAACGAGTTCGGCTTCGACTACCTGCGCGACAACATGGCGTGGCAGTCCTCCGACATGGTGCAGCGCGGCCACTTCTTCGCGATCGTGGACGAGGTCGACTCGATCCTCATCGACGAGGCCCGCACGCCGCTCATCATCTCCGGGCCGTCCTCGGGCGAGGCGAACCGCTGGTTCACCGAGTTCGCGTCCATCGCCACCCGCCTCACCCCGGGCGAGGACTACGAGGTCGACGAGAAGAAGCGCACCGTCGGCGTGCTCGAGCCCGGCATCGAGAAGGTCGAGGACTACCTCGGCATCGACAACCTCTACGAGTCGGCGAACACCCCGCTCATCTCGTTCCTGAACAACTCCATCAAGGCCGTCGCCCTGTTCAAGCGCGACAAGGACTACGTCGTGATGAACGGCGAGGTGCTCATCGTCGACGAGCACACCGGCCGCATCCTGATGGGCCGCCGCTACAACGAGGGCATCCACCAGGCGATCGAGGCGAAGGAGGGCGTCGAGGTCAAGGCGGAGAACCAGACCCTCGCGACCGTCACGCTGCAGAACTACTTCCGCCTCTACCAGAAGCTCTCCGGCATGACCGGTACCGCCGAGACCGAGGCGGCCGAGTTCATGTCCACCTACAAGCTCGGCGTGGTCCCGATCCCGACGAACAAGCCGATGCAGCGCATCGACCAGACCGACCTCGTCTACAAGAACGAGAAGGCGAAGTTCGAGCAGGTCGCCGAGGACATCGCCGAGCGCCACGAGAAGGGCCAGCCGGTCCTCGTCGGCACCACGAGCGTCGAGAAGTCCGAGTACCTCTCCAAGCTGCTCGCCAAGAAGGGCGTCAAGCACGAGGTCCTGAACGCCAAGAACCACGCTCGTGAAGCCGCGATCGTGGCACAGGCGGGTCGACTCGGCGCGGTGACGGTCGCGACGAACATGGCCGGTCGTGGTACCGACATCATGCTCGGCGGCAACTCCGAGTTCCTCGCCGTGCAGGAGATGCACGCCAAGGGCCTGTCCCCGACGGAGACGCCGGAGGAGTACGAGGCAGCGTGGGACGACGTGTTCGACCGCGTCAAGGCCGAGATCAAGGACGAGGGCGACAAGGTCCGCGAAGCCGGCGGCCTCTACGTCCTCGGCACCGAGCGCCACGAGTCCCGCCGCATCGACAACCAGCTGCGTGGTCGTTCCGGCCGTCAGGGCGACCCGGGCGAGAGCCGGTTCTACCTGTCGCTGACCGACGACCTCATGCGCCTGTTCAACTCCGGCGCCGCCGAGAGCCTGATGGGCCGTTCGAACGTGCCGGACGACCTGGCGATCGAGAACAAGCTCGTCGGCCGCGCGATCCGTTCGGCGCAGGCGCAGGTCGAGGGCCGCAACGCCGAGATCCGCAAGAACGTCCTGAAGTACGACGACGTCCTGAATCGCCAGCGCGAGGCGATCTACAGCGACCGCCGACACATCCTCGAGGGCGACGACATCCACGACCGCGCGCAGGCGTTCCTGCAGAGCGTCGTCGACGACGTCATCGACACCCACACGGGCGAGGGCAACGCGGACGACTGGGACCTCGACGCCATGTGGACCGAGCTCGGCACGCTGTTCCCGATCTCGATCTCCATCGACGAGGTCATCACCGAGGCCGGTTCGAAGGGCAAGGCGACGCGGGAGTTCCTCGGCCGCGAGATCCTCTCCGACGCGAAGCTCGCCTACCAGACGCGTGAGGACATGCTGGGCGACGAGGCAATGCGTGAACTCGAGCGCCGCGTGGTCCTCTCCGTGATCGACCGTCGCTGGCGTGACCACCTCTACGAGATGGACTACCTCAAGGACGGCATCGGCCTCCGCGCGATGGCCCAGCGCGACCCGCTGGTCGAGTACCAGCGCGAGGGGTACGCGCTCTTCCAGAGCATGATGGGCCAGATCCGCGAGGAATCCGTCGGGTACCTGTTCAACCTCGAGGTGCAGGTCCAGTCCGACGGCGAGAACGCCGTCATCGAGGCCAAGGGTCTCGGCGAGGACGAGGTCTCCGGGCTCGAGTACTCGGCACCGTCCATCGACGGCGAGGTGGAGGTGCGCGACGAGCGTGGCCGCCTCGAGCAGGCCGCCACGGCGCGTGCCCAGAAGGCGCAGGCCGAGGCCGAGGCCGCTGCCGGACCCGAGCAGGGTTCCGCGTTCGGCAACGCGGCGACCGCCTCCGGCCAGGCCGCGGCGGGCAACCGTGCGGAGCGCCGGCAGGCCGCGAAGAAGAACTGACGCCGGGTCGCTGCGGCGACGCGACACGGACGGGAGGGACGGTGCCAGCTGGCACCGTCCCTCCCGTCCGTTCAGAGCACGCCCACCGCGGTCGCGCGCCAGCGCCCCTGCCGCTCCTCCAGGCGCATCGCCACGGCACGCGCATGACTGCGGGTGTGCACGACGACGGTCGCCTCGGCGACCCCGTCGGCGGGACGGCACACGAGGACGCTCCCGACACGGAGCAACGCACGGGCGCGAGAGCGTCTCCCGAGGCGCCGTGACCGCGCCGCCACCGCGGCCCGCTGCTGCAGGTGTCGCTGGACGTCGTCGGTGATCCACCGGGCGATGCTGTCGACGTCCCGTGCCCCGGTGAGGATCTCGGCGACGCACAGGCCCAACGCCCGGGCGGTGTCCTCGACGTCAGTCGGCGCGGAGACGGCGGTGAGCCGCGTGACCCCCGCCGTCGGGTCCGTGTCCTCGTCGATACGGCGTGCTTCCTCGGCCACCCCTGCCCCTTTCGTCGGCCTGAGCGTATGAGGAGTGCAACATTCGAAATGACACGGCGTCCGCCCTGTGGAGAGCGAGCCGTTGTCCACAGCGGGCCGCACCTAGACTGTTCGGGTGTCGACCCTCAGTGACCTCGTCCTCGCACAAGGCCGTTCCTCCGAAGCCGACGTGGAGTGGCTCCACCTGCTCGTGGGGGACTGGCAGCTGCTCGCTGACCTGTCCTTCGCCGACATGGTCCTGTGGGTCCCGACCGCCGAGGACGGCTCCTTCGTGGCGGTCGCGCACGCCCGCCCGAGCTCCGCGGCGACGCTGTTCTACCGCGACATCGTCGGCCAGGAGATCCGCGAGGAGTGGCGCGAACAGGTCACCGAGTGCTTCGCCGGCGCGAAGGTCGTCGACTCCGCCGAGCCGGACTGGTACGAGGACACCCCGACCCGCGTCCGGGCGATCCCGGTGCTGCGTCGGCTGAGCGCGAAGAGTGCCGAGACGACCGAGCGGCCGATCGCGGTCGTCACCCGACACTCCAACCAGGACGAGATGCGGACACCGAGCCGCCAGGAGCTCAACTTCACCGCGAGTGCGAACGACCTGTTCGGCATGATCGCCACCGGTGACTTCCCGGACATCGGTGCCCCGGCCGGTCCCCGTCGTGGTGCCCCGCGTGCGAGCGACGGTCTGCTGCGGCTCGACACGAACGGCGTCGTCACCTTCGCGAGCCCGAACGGCCTGAGCGCCTTCAACCGCATGGGCTTCGAGGGCGAACTCGAGCGGAAGTCCCTCGCCGAGGTCACGACCGAGCTCATCGGCGCCCAGCTCGACGTCGACGAGTCGCTGCCGTTGGTCGTCACCGGGCGCGCACCCTGGCGGGCCGACATCGAGTCGAAGGGCGTCACCGTGTCGCTGCGGTCGATCCCGCTCCGCGACCACGGTGACCGCATCGGCGCGATCGTGCTGTGCCGCGACGTCACCGAGCTGCGCCACCAGGAGCGCGAGCTCATCACCAAGGACGCGACAATCCGCGAGATCCACCACCGGGTGAAGAACAACCTGCAGACCGTGGCGTCCCTGCTGCGCATCCAGGCTCGCCGGACCCACTCCGACGAGGCGCGCACGTCACTGCAGAACGCCATGCGACGGGTCGCCGCGATCGCCGTCGTGCACGACACGCTCTCCAGCGGGCTGAGCCAGACGGTCGACTTCGACGACGTGTTCGACTCCGTGCTCAAGCTCGTCACCGAGGTCGCGGCCTCGCACAACACGACCGTGCACCCGAAGAAGACCGGCGAGTTCGGGGTGCTCCCGTCCGAGGCTGCGACGCCGCTCGCCCTCGGTCTCACCGAACTCGTGACGAACGCCGTCGAGCACGGACTGGACGGCCGTGACGGCGAGGTCGAGATCGTCGCCGACCGCCACGACGACCACCTCGACATCCAGGTCCGTGACAACGGCCGTGGGCTGCCGGAGGGCAAGGTCGGCTCGGGGCTCGGCACGCAGATCGTCCGCACGCTCATCCAGGGCGAGCTCGGCGGCACCATCGACTGGCACACGCTCACCGGCAGCGGTACCGAGGTGACCATCACCATCCCGTTCCGCTGGCTGACCGCCGCCGCGTAGCGCGGCGCCGCGCGCGTCACGCCGCGTAGCGCGGCACCGCACCGCAGCGCGCCCCGTTCCGGACACGGCGCCCCGTCAGGTCGGGGCGCAACGTCCGCAACGGGGCGCGAACGCCTGCGGAACCGCGCTGTGGTCGCGGAAGCCGCCACGCGGACGAGCCGCGCCGGGTCCGCGGGCTGGTTCCGTGCCTCCAGACCGGCCGCTGCGAACCGCGCCCCGTTCCGGACACGGCGCCCCGTCACGTCGGGGCGCAACGTCCGGAACGGGGCGCGAACGCCGGTCGACGATCCGGCCAAGCCGCACCGCCGCCGCAGCGGCCGCGGGCCGCGCCCCGCACGCCCCGCGCACGACGACGCCCGCCGACCCCGAGGGGGCGGCGGGCGTCGGACGCGTCAGGCGCGGGTCAGGAGGCGCGACGAGCGCGGGCGGCGCGACGCTTCAGCGCGCGGCGCTCGTCCTCGCTCAGGCCACCCCAGACGCCGGAGTCCTGGTTGTTCTCCAGCGCGTACTGCAGGCACATCTCGGTGACCGTGCAGCGCGCGCACACCGACTTGGCCTTCTCGATCTGGTCGACGGCCGGTCCGGTGTTCCCGACGGGGAAGAAGAGCTCGGGGTCCGCGGTGAGGCAGGCTGCCTGGTCACGCCAGTCCATGTGTGGTGCTCCTTGAAATCGATGCTCGAACGGCAGGCCGGGGCCGCGGTTCGGGGATCGGAACGCTGAGCATGCGCGAGGCACGAGGGGACACCTGTGGGGGAGGAATCCGCTGGAAGCGAGTCTGACGCCCGCAGAACGCTCGGGGGAGGAGCGTCGAACCACGGGAGACGCACACCACATCGTGCCGTCCAAACGACCTCGAATATCGTTCCATACTGGTAGGGCCAAATCAAGGGTTCCGACGCTGGAGGAATGCTGTGCCCGACACCACCCCGAACGAGTCCGCCCCCGCCGAGCGGAGGTCGCCGGCACTCGTGGCGCTCCTCGTGGTGGTCGGGGTGGAGTTCGCCGCCCTCGTCGTCGTGACGATCGTCCTCGTCGTCGAGCTCCTCGTCGCACCGGCCACGAGCATCGCCTCCGGCATCGCGCTGACGATCCTGGCGGCGATCGCGGCGCTCTGGCTCGGTGCGCTGTTCGTCGGTCTCCGGAACCGTCGCCCGTGGGTGCGCTCCGGGATCATCGTCTGGCAGGTCCTGCAGGGGGCGCTGGCGATCGGCGCGTTCCAGGGCGTCTTCCGGGTCCCGGCCGTCGGCTGGGTACTGCTCATCCCAGCGCTGCTGGGCATCACGCTGGTGCTGTCGCGTCCGGTGACGGACGCGCTCGCCCGTCCCGTCGAGTAGACGGGCCGACACACGGACGGGAGGCGCACTGCCAGCTGGCAGCGCGCCTCCCGTCCGTGTGTGGTGGCGGCCTCAGACCAGGCCGAGCTTCTTCCGCAGGCTCGCCACGTGCCCCGTCGCCTTCACGTTGTAGAGGGGGAGCTGCACGGTGCCGTCCTCGTCGACGACGATCGTCGACCGGATCGTGCCGGTGACGATCTTCCCGTAGTTGTTCTTCTCGCCCCAGGCCGCGTACGCCTTGTGCACGGCGAGGTCCGGGTCGCTCAGCAGCGGGAAGGTGAGCGCCTGCTCGTGCTGGAACTCCTTGAGCTTCGGCAGGTCGTCCTTCGAGACGCCGAGGACCTCGTAGCCGGCCGCCTGCAGCGACGACATGTTGTCCCGGAAGTCGCACGCCTCGGTGGTGCAGCCCGGGGTCGACGCCGCCGGGTAGAAGTACACGATGACCTTCTTGCCACGGAGGTCGGCGAGCGAGTGCTCGGTGCCGTCCTGGTCCGGGAGGGTGAAGTCGGGGGCGGTGTCGCCGGCGGCGAGACGGTCGGTCATGGTGCTCCTGTCGAGTCCGGTGCCCCGAGTGGTCAGGAGCACGCGAAACCCATGCTATTGTTGTTTCCCGTTGCAGCACGGAAGTGCGGCAGGCGCCTCTAGCTCAATTGGCAGAGCAACTGACTCTTAATCAGTGGGTTCTCGGTTCAAGTCCGAGGGGGCGCACCAGCGAGGCCCCGGTCATCACGACCGGGGCCTTCGTCGTTCCCGGGGCCCGGTGGCCGACCGGGCGGACACGCCCGGAGTGCCGTCCGGGCGCGAGATCGTTCGTCAGGGCGCGGGGACGTCGACGACGCGCTCGTCGCCGACCACCGGTTCGATCCCACCCGCCGACGTCGCGGCGAGGTCGGCCCGGAGCGGTTCGACCGCGTCCCCCGGCACCCAGAGCTCGAAGGTGGCCGCTGCGCCGTAGACGGGGTCGCCGAGCGTCGCGTCGTGGTGCCGGACCCAGTCGCGCAGCACGTTGTCGATGCGGCCGGCGTCGGCGTGCGGGACGTCCACGGTCACGCGGGTCAGCGCCCGCCGGTGCACGAGTGCGGCACGGTCGAGCGTCTCCGACACCGAGGTCGAGTACGCGCGGACGAGGCCGCCGGCACCGAGCTTCACGCCGCCGAAGTACCGGGTGACGACCGCGACGACGTCGGTCAGGCCGCGCCGCCGGAGGACCTCGAGCATCGGGACGCCGGCGGTGCCGGAGGGCTCGCCGTCGTCGGACGACCGTGCCTGGTCGCCGAGCACGCCCGTCACCATGGCGGTGCAGTTGTGCCGGGCGTCCCACCGGCGACGTCGCACCTCGGCGATGACCCGGTCGGCGTCCTCGACGCCCGACACCGGCGTGACGGTGGTGATGAACCGCGACTTCGTGATGACGATCTCGTGCTCGACCGGCTCGGCGATCGTGGACGGGAAGCGGGACATCACCATCCCGAGGGTAGCGGCGGGGATCGGGTCGCCCGCGCTACCATGTCCTGCACGACGTGCGGCTGGGGAGGAGTCCGATCGACATGGCGACAGCGGATCCGAAGGGCGGCGCCCTCGACGCCGCCGAACTCGCGCGCCGGTTGAACCTGCTGCTCGACTTCGAGGAGGCGCAGCGCGGCGCTCCGGTGCCGTTCTCCGCGGTCGAGGACCACGTCGCTGCCCAGGGCGGTTCCCTGTCACGGGCGAAGTGGACGTACATGCTCTCCGGTGACGGCCGACGGAACCGGGACACCGGTCTGCTCCGGCTGCTCGCGGGCTTCTTCGAGGTCGACGAGCGCTTCCTGCTCGAGGACAGCGACGTCCCCGAACGCATCGGCGCCCAGCTCGCGTTGGTCCGGTCGCTGCGATCGGCGCGCGTGAGCGGCTTCGCTGCCCGGACGTTCCCCGGCGAGCTGTCCCCGGACGCCCTCCGTCGCATCGCCGAGGTGCTCGAGGAGGAGTCCGAGCGGGGGAGCGTCGCATGAGCGACTTCGTCGAGACGTTCTGGGCCCGCGGTGTCGCGGAGGGCTGGTCGGACGTCGACCAGGCGGTGACGGCCGCGGCCGCGGTGGTCGGCAAGCCGATCGTCGTGCGTGAGGAGGCGTTCCTGGCGTCCGAACCGGTGTGCGGCTTCGTGGCGACGCTCGAGCACCAGCACCTCGTCATGATCTCGCCGACGGTGTCCCGGACCTTCCGGTCCTTCGTCATCGGCCACGAGCTCGGACACATCCTGCACCGACACCAGGACCAGGCACCGCAGGCCGCGTACATCCGCGACGTCATCCCGGACCTGCCGGAGTACAAGGTCGAGCGGGCCCTCGCCCGCGGGCTGTTCTCGAACGAGTACGAGCACGAGGCCGAGGTCTTCGCCGACCGGCTCGCCGGGCTCATCCGCGGCCACCGCGACCGTCCGAGCGCGTTCCGCGGGGTGTTCGGGTGATCGTCTCCGTCGTCCAGGCGCTGCTCCTCATCGCCGGCACGGTGGTGCTGTTCGTGCTCCAGCGCGGCCAGGACCGCACCCTCGCGGTGACGTTCCTGCTCTTCGCGGCGACGATCGTCACGAACGTCCACGTGGTCTACCGGTGGCTCGATCCGCTCGTCGGCGGGTTCAACCTGGTCACGGTGGTCAGCGACTGCCTGATGGTGGCGGGGACGAGCACGCTCCTGTGGGGCGTTGCGAAGGCCGTCGGTGCGGCACGGCCGTGGTTGCGGAACGCGATCGTCGTCACGTGCGTGGTGGTCGTCGTCGTGGTCGTCGTGGCGTTCACCGTGCTGGACAAGCCGCCGACCACGGTGACGTTCATGCTCGACGCTGGGCAGCACCCGGCGGCGACGGTGTACGCGGCGGCGCAGACGGTCTACCTCGGGGTGGCCCTCGGTGCGACGGGGTGCATCTGCGTGCTGCACCTGGGCGAGGCCCGCACGACCACGGACCTCGTCGGGCTGTGGGTGCTCGTGCTCGGCGGGGTGCTCGGTGTCGTCCGGATGGTCGTCGTCCTGGTGATGGACCTCGCGCACCTGTCCGGCGACCTCGACCTGACGCACGCCCTCGCGCTGCCGTACGACGTCACGACACCGGGCGCGGTCATCTGCGTCTCGTCGGGGATGCTCCTGCTCGTGATCGGCCACCAGGTCTCGCGCCGCCGACGCTCGCGTCGGGTGGACGCCGCGCTGCGGCGGCTCGCACCGCTCCACGAGCAGATCGGCATCGACAACGCCTACCCGGTCTCCGGCGACCCGAGTACGCGACTCAGTCGGCTGATCGTCGAGATCAACGACGGGGCGCGGCGTGCGCGTCGCGTGCTGAGCGACGCGGAGCGCACGGCGCTCGCGGAGGCCGAGGCGGCGCTCGACGCCGCGTAGGAGTCCTCGGGTCGCCGCAGGAACTCGCGGCGTTGAACGGGAAACCGATCCCACTGGATGGCTCGACGCCGTCGACCGATCCGTGTAGGGTTTGTAGCAAGTGCTACAGATCTTGTGGCCGCCGGGGTGGGACTCGGCCGCGTTGGGGGCGGCCGAGCACCACCGGCTCCGACATGCGTTGTCTAGGATCGTCGGGTGACCGTCTTCGCAGCTGTCGTCCTGTTCATCGGTGCCGTCTTCAACGTCGTCACCTGGCCGCGCTTCTTCCAGCGCGTCGCGAAGGACACCCGTGCGCGCGACACCGCCGGCAAGCCGACGACCTTCTACACCGTGCACCTCGTCCTGCTCCTCATCGCGCTGCTGATCGCCGTCGCGGCGGTCGTCGCGGGGATCCTCCTGCTGGTCTGAGCCGTCCACGGCACGTCCGTGCCGACCGTGTGCCGGACGGGAGGCGCGGTCTGGCCCCGCCACGCGCCTCCCGTCCGTCCGGTCCAGCGCCCAGGGCGCTTCAGGCCCGGTTCAGCGGGGCCCGGCAGGATCGTGGGATGCGTGTGCTGGTGGTCGACGACGAGGTCCGGCTCGCCGACGGCGTGCGACGCGGTCTGGAGGCCGAGGGATGGGCGGTCGACGTCGCCCACGACGGCGTCGACGGACTCTGGCACGCCCGCGAGTTCACCTACGACGCCATCGTGCTCGACCTCATGATGCCCGGCCTCAGCGGCTGGGCGGTGTGCGCGCAGCTCCGAGCGGACGCCGACTGGACGCCCGTGCTCATGCTCACGGC
Source organism: Curtobacterium sp. SP.BCo (assembly GCF_051903265.1). Taxonomy (GTDB): domain Bacteria; phylum Actinomycetota; class Actinomycetes; order Actinomycetales; family Microbacteriaceae; genus Curtobacterium. Next base: position 2,877,316 of record NZ_CP194337.1, on the reverse strand, counting down.
GAAGGACGGCGAGTGGGACCAGGTCGAGGCGCTCGACGCCGGAGCCGACGACTACGTCACGAAGCCGTTCTCGCACCCGGTGCTCGTCGCACGCCTGCGCGCCCTGGTCCGGCGCGGAGCCCGTGAGCGCCCGGCGGTGCTGACCGTCGGTGACCTCGTGGTGGACCCGGCTGCCCGCACCGTCGCCCGGAGCGGGACGCCGATCGACCTGACGAGCCGGGAGTTCGCGGTGCTCGAGTTCCTCGCCCGCCGGGCCGGACAGGTGTGCTCGAAACGGGACGTGATCGAGAACGTCTGGGACGTCGACTTCGACGGTGACCCGAACATCGTCGAGGTGTACGTCGGACACCTCCGCCGCAAGGTCGACCGGCCGTTCGGGCGCACGTCGCTCGAGACGGTCCGGGGAGCCGGGTACCGGTTGGCCGCGGACGGTGGCTGAGCGACGCGTCCGGGGCCGGCGACGCGTGCGGTCGGTCCGCGCCAGGACGACGCTCGGCGCGGTCGCCGTGGTGCTCGCGACGCTCCTCGTCGGGGCGGCGACGTTCGTCGTGGTGCTGCGGCTCGTGCTCCTCGACGGCGTGCGGGCGGGCGCCCTGGCCGGCCTCGACCAGGCATCGGCCCGCGTCGAGGACGACGGTGCCGGCGTCGTGCGCGGCTACGAGGACGTCCTCGTGCAGGTGGTCGCCGAGGACGGCTCGGTGCTCGCGCACGGGGACGACGCCGACCCGCCCGCGCTCCCGACGGCCGACGAGTCCCGGTGGTCGCACGACGGGGAGCGCTGGCTGCTCGTCGCCGACGACGTGGACCTGCCGGGTGGCGGCGAGGCGACGCTCGTCTACGGCGTCTCGCTCGAGCAGACCGACGCCGCGGTCGGCGCCACCGTGGCGCTCCTCGCAGTCGGTGTGCCGCTGCTCGTACTGGTCATGGGATCGGTCACCTGGTTCGTCACCGGTCGTTCGCTCCGCCCGGTGGAACGGATGCGCGCCGAGGTCGAGACGATCCGGGCGGCCCGACCGGACGCGCGCGTCGCGGTGCCGGACACCGGCGACGAGATCGCTCGCCTCGCCGACACCATGAACGACATGCTCGACCGGCTCGACCGCGCCGCCGCGGGGCAGCGACGGTTCGTGTCCGACGCGTCCCACGAGCTGCGCTCGCCGATCGCCACGCTGCGGCAGCACGCCGAGGTCGCCGCCGCGCACCCCGAACGCGCCGACGTCGCCGAGCTCTCCGACGTCGTCCGGTCCGAGGCGCTCCGACTGCAGGACCTCGTCACCGCCCTGCTCGAGCTCTCGCGGCTCGACGAGGGCGGGCTCGGCCAGCGACGTCCGGTCGACCTCGATGACCTGGCGTTCGGTGCCGCCGCACGGGCTCGCGCCGCCGGGACCGTGCAGGTCGACGGATCCGGGATCGCCGCCGCCCGGGTGCTCGGCGACGAACGTGTGCTCGCCGGGGTCGTCCGGAACCTCGTCGACAACGCCGTCCGGCACGCGGACGCACGGGTGGCGGTGACGCTCGCGGCGGTCGGCACCGACGCCGTCCTCACCGTGGACGACGACGGTGCCGGCGTCCCGACCCAGGAGCGCGACCGGGTCTTCGACCGGTTCGTCCGGCTCGACGAGGCCCGCAGCCGCGACGTCGGTGGTGCCGGGCTGGGGCTCGCCATCGTGCGGGACGCCGTGCGCGCGCACGATGGTCGGGTCGAGGTGACGGACTCGCCGCTCGGCGGGGCGAGGTTCGTGGTGCGCATCGCACTCGGTGGCTGAACAGGTCGCTTCAGGTCCGCTTCAGCACCCGGCAGCCACGCTGGCCGCATGAACGCACTCCGCACCGACCACACCCGTTCCGCCCGTCGCATCGCCGGGCTCGCCGCCCTGCCCCTCGTGGCCTCGCTCGCGCTCGTCGGGTGCTCGACCGGGCAGTCCGCGTCCGGGTCCGGGTCGGGCTCGAGCGGCGCCGCGGCCCCCGGCAGCAGCGCCCCGAGTGCGTCCGCCGCGTCGAACGACGCCCTCCGCGCCGCGGTCGGCACCGCCCGCACGGCCGTCGGGTCCGGGACCGTCGTCTCCGTCGAGCAGGAGCAGAACGGTTCGGCGTTCGAGGTCCTCGTCGTGACCGAGGACGGTGTCGAGCACGAGGTGCACACCGACGCGGCCGGCACGACGGTGACCGGGTCGCCGCGTGCCGAGCGGACGGACGCGGACGACCGGGCCGAGCACGACCGGTTCACGGCGGCTGCCGACCTGGACGTCAGCGACGCCGTCGGGAAGGTCGAGGACCTGCACGCCGGCACCATCACGGAGCTCGGTCTCGACGACCACCTCGGGAAGGTCGTCTGGGAGGGCGATGTCCGCGACGGCTCCGGCACGAAGCACAGCGTCCGGATCGACGCCGGGTCCGGGGCGGTCGTCACCGACACGGTCGACGGCGACGACTAGCGGCGCGCGCGTGTGCGTGTGCGGGTGCGCGTGCTCGCCCGCGCGCGCCCGCGCGAGCGTCGGTCGTCCGCGGTAGACCAGGGGCAGCCGGCCGAGCGCCGGGGAACCGGGAGCACCATGACCGACCAGACCCCTCGCACGTACCCGCAGGGCGTGCCGAGTTGGATCGAGGCCCGACAGCCCGATCCGGACGCCGCACAGGCCTTCTACGGCGGACTGTTCGGCTGGGACGTCGAGGAGCGCCTGCCGCCGGGCGTCCCGGGGTCGTACCGGATCGTCAGCGTCGACGGGCGTGAGGTCGGCGCGATCGCGTCGAGTGCGGACCCGGCCGTCTGGACGACGTACGTCGCGGTCGACGACGCGGACGCCGTCGCGGCGCGGGTGGTGGAGCTCGGGGGCAGCGCCGCTGTGCCGGAGGACGCCGGCCCGGGTGGAGCGGCGGGCCGCAGTGTCGACTGCGTCGATCCCCGGGGTGCCGCGTTCGGCCTGTGGCAGGCGCGGGCACGCCTCGGGTCGCAGCACATCAACGCGCCGGGCGGCTGGGTGTTCAGCGACCTGCGGTCCACCGATCCCGAGCGGGCGATCGCCTTCTACGAGCGACTGTTCGGTTGGCAGGTGTCCGGCATCGAGGAGGGCCCGAGCGCGATGGTGCGCCTCCCCGGGTACGGGGACCACCTCGCCGCGACCTCCGACCCGGACATCCGGCAGCGCCAGGCCGGCGCCCCGGAGGGCTTCGCCGACGTCGTCGGTGCGCTCGCCCGGATGGATGACGGACCGGACGACTGGCACGTCTCGTTCAGCGTCGCCGACCGGGACGACGCAGCGGCGACAGCCGAGCGACTCGGAGGACGGGTGCTGGGGAGCTGGGAGGGGTTCTGGACGCGTGCGGCCGAGCTGCAGGACCCGCAGGGTGCGACCTTCCGGGTCACCCAGTTCGCCCCGGGCGACGCCTGAGTCCGGCGAGCAGGTCGTCACGCAGTGAGCCCGACGAGCCCGAAGGCGGCGGTCCGCGGCGTCAGGACTCCGACGGCAGCGGGTCGCCGAGCACCCGGCGGAGCGCCAACCCGGCGACCCGTTCGTCCGAGGTGTCGAGCAGCACGCGGAAGGTGTCGTCCGCCGTGACGAACTCGACGCACACCGCGTCGAAGTCGCACGGTTCGATGCGCCAGCCGTGCACCGCGTCCATCGGCACGGGCACGAGCCCGTCCCGCTCGTAGCTCGTCTCGGCCGACACCCGGTCGTCGTACACCCGGACACGGCCGAAGGTCCCACGCCACGTCAACTGCAGATCGAGCGTCGGAGCGCCCGTCGCGGACGTCGCGGGGGACGACGGCGACGCGGGGGCGGTGGGTACTGGGGAGACAGAGGAGTCCGGCACCCGCCGATCGTACCGACGGGTGCCGGACCCCTTTGCGTCCGTGTCGGACGTCCGTTCGCTATCCGGACAGTCCCGGGATCAGCGCTCGTCCGTGCCGTCGTCCTCGCCCGGTCGGCGCACCAGGTTGGCCGGGTCGCGCCCGGTCACCGGGAACGGACCGGTCACGCCCTCGCGGAGTGCGGCGATGCGGAGGATCCGGTCGCGCTGCAGGAACCAGCCCACGATGAGCAGCGGGATCACGATCACGAGGGACGCGATCGTGTAGGTGCCGACGGGGTAGTCGATCGCCATCAGGACGATCACCGAGGCGAGGAACGCCAGGGTCAGCCACGACGTCACCGGAGCACCAGGGAGCTTGAACGTCGGCTCCTTCGCGAGGCCCTGCTTGGCCCACGAGCGGAGCCGCATCTGGCAGAGGATGATCGTGCCCCACGCCGTGATGATCCCGAGGCTGGCGATGTTCAGCGCGATCTCGAACGCCTGGCTCGGGATGAAGTAGTTGAGCACCACACCGGCGACCGTGAAGGCCGCGGTGAGCAGGATGCCGGCGTACGGCACGCCGCCCTTCGACATCTTCGTGGTCCACTTCGGCGCCGAGCCGTTCATGCCCATCGAGTGCAGCGCGCGACCGGTGGAGTACAGGCCGGCGTTCAGCGAGGACAGGGCGGCGGTGAGGACGACGAAGTTCATGATCGACCCGACGATCGCCCCGACCTGCGGGTTGCCGATCGACGAGAAGAACGTGACGAAGGGGCTCTCGCCCTCCTTGTACGCGGTGTAGGGCAGCAGGATCGACAGCAGCACGACCGAGCCGACGTAGAACACGGCGATGCGGACGATGACCGAGTTGATCGCTCGCGGGATGACCTTCTCGGTGTCCTGCGTCTCGCCCGAGGCGGTCCCGACGAGCTCGATGGCCGCGTACGCGAACACGACGCCCTGCACGACGAGGACGGCCGGGAGGAGCCCGTTCGGCAGGATGCCGCCGTTGTCGGTCCACAGGCTGAAACCGGTGCGGACGGTCTCGCCGCCGGCCTCGACCGGGAAGGCCCAGATCAGCCAGATGAGCGCGATCACGAGGAACGCCACGAGCGCGGCGACCTTGATGAGGGCGAACCAGAACTCGAGCTCGCCGAAGACCTTGACGGCCACCATGTTGGCGGCGAGGACGACGACGAGTGCGATCAGCGCGAGGAGCCACTGCGGCGCCGCGGTGAAGGCCGACCAGTACTTCAGGTAGACCGCGACCGCGGTGGTGTCCACGATCGAGGTCATCGCCCAGTTCAGGAAGTACATCCAGCCGGCGGCGTACGCGAACTTCTCGCCGAAGAACTCACGGGCGTACGAGATGAACGACCCGGAGGACGGGCGGTGCAGCACGAGCTCGCCGAGCGCCCGGAGGATGAAGAAGGCGAAGATGCCCGCGATGAGGTAGACGACCGCCAGGGCCGGTCCCGCGGTGTGCAGTCGACCACCGGCACCGAGGAAGAGCCCGGTGCCGATCGCGCCGCCGATGGCGATCATCTGCAGTTGCCGGGGCTTCAGACCGTGCTGGTAGCCCTCCTGCTCGTGCGAGAAGTCGTTCGCGGGCGCGCGGTCCACCCCGGTGTCGTTCTGCGCTGTCATGCGCGACACGCTACAGGTGTGTGGAAGCAGGGCGGCACACGAACATGCGAGGAGGCTGAACCACAACGGGACGGTCACGATCGCGATCCGCGCCGCAGCGGGCGACACGCCGTGGTCGGGGTACGCCGGTGCCGGGATTCCGGCGGACCCGGATTCGCGACGGGGGACAACCGTCGATAGCCTTGAACGTCCCCTCAGGGGGACACCGACGATCAGGACGCGTCCGCCGCAGCAGCACCGTGGCGACCGTACGGTCGGCCGGACCGGGGTCGTCCCGAGTACGACCCCCGCGTGCGTGATCGCTCGCCCTGCGCCCCTTGCGCGGGCTCGACGCGGTGCCGCCGAACGCAGGGTGCCGGACGACCCGTCCGCAACCACACCGGGAACGCCGTGCGCCCGTGCGCCGCGGACCCGCGAGGAGCACCGTTGACCATCGCACCACCCCAGGACCGGCGTGCCAGCACGCCGGTCGACCCGACCGGACCGGCCGCCGTCAGCGTCCACGGCGCCTACAAGGTGTTCGGCCGTCGACCGGCCGAGGCCGTGAAGCGCCTCGCCGCCGGCGCCACCCGTGACGCGGTCCGGGACCTCGGCTCCGCCGCCGTCATCGACGCGTCATTCGACGTGCGCCCCGGCGAGATCTTCGTCGTGATGGGCCTGTCCGGCTCCGGGAAGTCGACGCTCATCCGGATGCTGAACGGACTGCTCGAGCCGACGGCGGGCACCGTCGAGATCGGCGGACGCACGGTCACGAAGGCGACGCCGAAGGAGATCCGCGAGATCCGGCGCACGAGCGTGTCGATGGTCTTCCAGCACTTCGCGCTCCTGCCGCACCGCACCGTGCTCGAGAACGTCGCGTTCGGCCTCGAGGTCAACGGCGTCGACAAGGCCACCCGGCTCGCCAAGGCCCGTGAGGTCATCGCCCTCGTCGGCCTCGACGTCTGGGCGGACGCCAAGCCCGACGAGCTGTCCGGGGGCATGCAGCAGCGCGTCGGCATCGCCCGGGCCCTCGCCGCCGAGACGGACGTCCTGCTCATGGACGAGGCGTTCAGCGCCCTCGACCCGCTCATCCGGCGGGAGATGCAGGAACAGCTCGTCGACCTGCAGCAGCGGCTCGGCAAGACGATCGTGTTCATCACGCACGACCTCAACGAGGCGATGTTCCTCGGGGACCGCATCGCCGTGATGCGCGACGGGCGGATCGTGCAGATCGGGACACCGGAGGACATCCTCACCGACCCGGCGAACGACTACGTCGCGCAGTTCGTGCAGGACGTCGACCGCGCCCGTGTGCTCACCGCCGCGAGCGTGATGGAGCCGGCCCGTGCCGTCGTCCCGCTGACGGTCGGCCCGCGCGGCGCCCTCCGGACCATGCGCGACCTGCAGACCGCGGCCGTGTTCGTCACCGGCCGGGGCCGCAAGCTCGAGGGCTGGGTCCGGGACCGCCACGTGATGCGCCAGGTGAAGGCCGGCGACACGAACCTCGACGCCATCGTGAACACCGAGTTCGCGCGGGTCGCCCCGGACACCGCACTGACCGACCTATTCGAGCTCGCCGTCGAGTCGCCGCTGCCCATCGCGGTCGTCGACGACGAGGAGCGCCTGCTCGGCGTCGTGCCGCGCGTCACGCTGCTCGCGGCGCTCGGCAACGTGCCGACCGCGACGATGCCGATCCCGGTGCTCGAGCCGGTCACCCGCATCAGCGACTCCGACATGGACTCGACCCTCGCCGCGACCGTCGACACCGAAGGAGACCACGCATGATCACCCCCGGGACCAACTCCTTCGGCGACTTCCACCTGCCCCTCGGCACGTGGGTCGCCGCCATCGTCGACTGGATCACCACCTACCTCTCCGGCTTCTTCGACGTCGTCCGCTACGTGTTCACGTGGATGGACGCGTGGATGGAGTACTTCCTCTCCACGCCGCCGTTCTGGGTGGTCGTCGTGGTCCTGGCCGCCCTGGCGTTCGTGGCGAAGGGCTGGAAGCTCGCCCTCGGCGCGGCGATCGGCCTGCTCTTCATCGTGAGCGTCGGTCAGTGGACGAATGCGATGGAGACCCTCGCGCTCGTGGTTGTCGCTGCCGGCCTCGCGGTCGTGTTCAGCATCCCGCTCGGGATCTGGGCCGCCCGCTCCGACGCTGCGAGCCGGGTCATCCGCCCCGTGCTCGACTTCATGCAGACCACCCCGGCGTTCGTGTACCTGATCCCGGCGCTCCTGCTGTTCCGCGTCGGCGTCGTCCCCGGCATCGTCGCGACCATCGTGTTCGCGATGGCGCCCGGGGTGCGGCTCACCGAGCTCGGCATCCGCGGGGTCCCCGGTGAGGTCGTCGAGGCCGGCGCCGCCTTCGGCTCCAGCCCGTGGCGCATCCTCCGGCAGATCCAGTTGCCGCTCGCCAAGGCCAGCATCATGGCCGGCGTCAACCAGGTCATCATGCTGTCGCTCTCGATGGTCGTCATCGCCGGCATGGTCGGTGCCGGTGGACTCGGCGAGCAGATCGTCGCGTCGCTGAACCGCATCGACGTCGGCCTCGGCGCCGAGGCCGGACTGTCGGTCGTGGTGCTCGCCATCCTGCTGGACCGGCTGACCGCAGCGCTCGGCGGCGACTCGGGCCGCGCCTCCCGGCTGTTCGGACGGCGGCGGAAGCCCACCGCCACCGCGACGCCGGAGCCGGCGACCGCCCGGACCGCCGCACCCACCGGGGCGGTCACCGACCGCCAGACCGTCGACGCCTGAGGAAGGACCACACGATGCAGCGCACGCACACGAACCGCACGGCACGGACCAAGCGCACCGTGGCCGCGGCCGTCCTGGCCGTCGCCACCGCAGTCGGCCTCTCCGCCTGCATGCCGCCCGGCTACTACGGGGCATCCGGCACGCTCGACAACGGCGACCAGAAGTCGATGCACGTCGTCGTCTTCAACGGCTGGGACGAGGACACCGCCGCCAGCTACCTCTGGAAGCACGTCCTCGAGCAGAAGGGCTACGACGTCCAGCTCACCAACTCCGACGTCGCGCCCGCCTACACGGGCTTGGCTTCCGGCGACTACGACGTGGTGTTCGACACCTGGCTGCCGAACACGCACAAGGAGTACATGGACACGTACGGCAAGGACCTCACGGACCTCGGCGCCTGGAACGACCAAGCGTCCCTCGAGCTCGCCGTGCCGGAGTACTCGGACATCGACTCGATCGACGAGCTCAAGGCGCACGCGTCCGACTTCGGCAACACGATCGTCGGCATCGAGCCCGCCGCCGGTGAGACGAAGGTCGTGTCCGAGCAGGTCATCCCGCAGTACGGCCTCGACGGGATGGACTTCGTCACGAGTTCCACGCCGGCGATGCTCGCGGACCTCAAGGCCTCGATCGCGAAGAAGGAGGACGTCGTCGTGACGTTGTGGCGTCCGCACTGGGCGTACGACGCGTTCCCGATCAAGGACCTGGACGACCCGAAGGGCGCCCTCGGCAAGAACGAGGAGATCCACACCATCGCGAAGAAGTCCGTCAGGGAGGACTTCCCGACGGCGTCGAAGTGGATGGCGGACTTCTCGATGGACTCCGACACGCTCTACTCGCTGGAGAACGCGCTCGTCAACAGCGGCGCGAAGCCGAGCGAGTACCCGGCGATCACCGCGAAGTGGGCGTCGGAGCACCAGGAATACGTGGACTCGCTCACGTCGTCGGAGTAGCGCAGCAGACGGACGGGAGGCGCGGTGCCAGCCGGCACCGCGCCTCCCGTCCGTTGTGTGGTCGCGTCCGCGACCTACGGCTGGCGCGCCTTGACGGCGCGGTCGTCCTCGACGACCGTGCCGATCGCGACGATCGTCGTCGCGAGCCACGCCACCCAGGTGAGGGCGAGGCGCCAGTCGCGCGGACCCTGCCGGGTGGTCTGCACCACGCTGTAGCCGCTGATGATCGAACTCCACACCGCACCGCTGAACATGAACTTCCGCACGGGTTCCTCCTGTCGCTGGTCCTGTCAACGCTACCGGCCGCTACATTGGAGCGCCGCCGGTCGCCCTGCCGGCGCACGCGAAGAGGAGCCGCCGTTGCGTCAGGCCGTCATCGGGGGAGCCCTGCTCGTGGTCGGCGCGGTGTGCGTCGCCCTCGGGCTGCTGCCCCTGTCCGACCTCGCCGAGCTCGCCGACCGGGTCGTCCCCGTCCTGGCGTTCGTGCTCGGCCTCACCGTCGTCGCCGAGCTGGCCGCCGACGCCGGGGTGTTCGACCGGCTCGCTGACCTCGCCGCGCGGGTCGGCGGCGGTCGGACGATCGGGCTGTGGGCGGCCGTGGTCGTGCTCGCCGTGGTGTGCACGGTGTTCCTGTCGATCGACACCACCGCCGTGCTCCTCACGCCGATCGTGATCACCCTGGCCCGTCGGGTGGGTCTGCCGCCGATGCCGTTCGCGCTGACCACCGTCTGGCTGGCGAACACCGCCTCGCTGCTGCTCCCGGTGTCGAACCTGACGAACCTGCTCGCCGTCGACCGCATCGGGTTGGACGGGCCGATCCCGTTCGCCGGGCTCATGGTCTGGGCCGCCCTCGCCGGCGTGGTCGTCCCGTGCGCGGTGCTGCTCGTCGTGTTCCGCGGGAAGCTCTTCGGCCGGTACACGCCGGTGTCCGTCCGGCAGGCGACCGACCCGGTGTTCTTCTGGTCGGCCTCGGCGGTGCTCGTCGCGCTCGTGGTCGCGCTGACGGCCGGCGTCACCGTGTGGATCGCCGCGGTCGCCGCAGCCGTCGTCCTGGTGGCGGTCGCGGCGTTCCGCGCACCGTCGGAGCTGCGGATCTCCCGCGTGCCGTGGTCGACGCTCGTCTTCGCCGCCGGGCTCTTCATCGTCGTCGAGACCCTGCACACGACCGGGATCACCGACCCCGTCGTAAACGCGCTGCCGGGCGGCACCGGGACCGGCGCGCTCCTGGCCCTCGGCGGTGCCGGCGGGGTCGCGGCGAACGCGATCGACAACCTGCCCGCCTACCTCGTCCTCGAGCCGGCGGCCGGTCACGAGGCACTGCGCTACGCGGCGCTCCTCGTCGGCGTGAACGCGGGCTGCCTCATCACCCCGTGGGCGTCCCTCGCGACGCTGCTCTGGCACGCACGACTGTCGTCCGAGGGCGTCCACCTGTCGTGGGGCAGGTACATGGCGCTCGGCTGCGTGGTCGCGCCGCTCACCGTCGTCGCCGGTGTGCTCGCCCTGACGATCTGATCGCGACGGCCAGGCGCGTCGCGACGGCCAGGCGGTGCGACGGCCAGGCGGTGCGACGGCCAGGCGCGTCGCGACGGCCGGTCGCGCCGCTACAGCCAGTCGCGACGCTTGAACGACGCGTAGAGCAGCAGCGACGAGACCACGACGAGACCCATCGCCAGGAACAGTCCGGACCAGTGGCTCTCGCCCGGGAACGTCACGTTCATGCCGAAGGCACCGGTGATCGCGGTGGGGACGGCGATGATCGCCGCCCAGCTGGTCACCTTCTTCATCACGGTGTTCTGCCGGTTCGAGGACAGGTTGAGGTTCGTGTCGAGGACGCTCGACACCGCGTCGCGGAGCTGCTCGACCGAGTCCGCGATCGCCACCAGGTGGTCCTCGACGTCGCGGAAGTACGGCCGGATGCCGTCGGAGATCGTCTCGGCGTCGCCGTGCAGCAACGAGGCGACGCTGTCCCGGGTCGGGACCACCTGGCGGCGGAGCACTCCGAGGGCCTTCCGGAGGCGGAACGACCGGCGCTGGATCTGCTGCTCACGCGGGTCGCCGTGCTCGAAGAGGTCGTCCTCGAGCGCGTCGATCCGCCGCTCGATGTCCTCGACGGTGTTCGTGGCGTGGTCCGTGACCGCGTCGAGGAGTCCCCACACGAGCCACGGGACGCCGTGGTCGGCGATGTCCGCGTTCGCGTCGAGGCGCCGCTCGACCGCGCCGGTGTCCACGTCCGCGCCGTGGATCGTGACGAGGGCGTGCTCGGTGACGAAGGCCTTCACCTCGTGCGTCACGAGGTCCCCGGCGTCGTCGAGGCCGGCGACGTCGTAGACCACCAGGAACAGGCTGTCGCGGTACCGGTCGAGCTTCGGCCGCTGACCACGCTCGACGGCGTCCTCGACGGCCAGCGCGTGGATGCCGAGTTCCGCCTCGACGTGCTCGAGGTCCGTCGGGTCGGGGTCGGTGTAGTCCACCCACACGAACGCGCCCTCGTCGGCGATGACGTCCGAGATCCGGTCGATCGGGAAGTCTCGCTCCGCCGCGTTGCCGTTCCGCCACGCCCGAGTCACGACCATGTGACGAGCCTAGTGACTCATCCTGCCGCCGATCCGCCGTGAACCGACCGTCGGGACGCTGGTAGCTTCGGCAGCGACCCCGGTGCCCGTACCGGGCGGATCGGAGACCCCACCACCCCATGGCATCACCCCGCAGCACCGAACAGACCCGCTACTCCTTCGTCGTCGCATCCAACCGCCTGCCGGTGGACCGCGTCGTCGACGAGGACGGGAACGAGGGCTGGCGGCACTCGCCCGGTGGCCTGGTCACCGCGCTCGAGCCGGTGATGCGCGCGAACGACGGCGCCTGGGTCGGCTGGGTCGGCCAGCCCGAGGTCGAGGTCGAGCCGTTCGACAACGAGGGCATCCACATCGTGCCGGTCCCGCTCAGCGACGCCGACGTCGAGGAGTACTACGAGGGCTTCAGCAACGACACGCTCTGGCCGCTCTACCACGACGTCATCGAGCACCCGAGCTACCACCGCGACTGGTGGAACGCCTACAAGCGCGTGAACGAGCGCTTCGCGGCGCAGATCGCCGAGATCGTCGAGCAGGACGGCATCGTCTGGGTGCAGGACTACCAGCTCCAGCTCGTGCCGGCCCTGCTGCGGGAACGCCGACCCGACCTGACGATCGGCTTCTTCAACCACATCCCGTTCCCGCCGGTCGGCATCTACGCGCAGCTCCCGTGGCGTGCGCAGATCCTCGACGGGCTCCTCGGCGCCGACGTCATCGGGTTCCAGCGCCACGACGACGCGAGCGACTTCCTCCGCGCGGTCCGCCACATCAAGGGCTACACGACCAAGGGGCAGACGATCGACGTCCCCGTCGACGACCCGGCCGCGCCGCGCAGCCGCAAGGGCATCACCGTCCGGCACGTCGAGGCGCGGCACTTCCCGATCTCGATCGACGCCGCGGGCTTCGAGGAGATCGCGCACCGACCCGAGGTGCAGGAGCGTGCGCGGGAGATCCGCGCGAGCCTCGGGAACCCGAAGACGGTCCTGCTCGGTGTCGACCGGCTCGACTACACGAAGGGCATCCGGCACCGCATCAAGGCCTTCGGCGAACTGGTCGAGGACGGCCGGATCGCGGTCGAGGACGCCACGCTCGTGCAGGTCGCGAGTCCGAGCCGCGAGCGCGTCGACACCTACGCGGCGCTCCGCGACGAGATCGAGCTGACGGTCGGCCGGATCAACGGCGACCTCGGGGTCATCGGGCACCAGCCGATCGCGTACCTGCACCACGGGTACCCGCGTGAGGAGATGGTGGCGCTCTACCTGGCCGCCGACATCATGCTCGTCACCGCCCTGCGCGACGGCATGAACCTGGTGGCGAAGGAGTACGTCGCCGCCCGCTTCGACAACGACGGCGTCCTCATCCTGTCCGAGTTCGCCGGTGCCGCCGACGAGCTGAAGCAGGCCGTCATCGTCAACCCGCACGACATCGGCGCGCTGAAGGACTCCATCCAGCGCGCGATCGAGATGCCGCGCCGCGAGCGCTCGACGCGCATGCGCGCGCTCCGGAAGCGCGTCCGCGACAACGACGTGGCGCGCTGGTCGCGCTCCTTCCTCGAGGCGCTCGACCGACACGCGCCGCGGAACGCGCAGATCGACCCGTCCGCGGTGGACCCGAAGGACCAGCACCGCGAGGCCCAGACCGACAACATGTCGATCTTCGACCAGGACGCGCAGACGGCGCGTGCCGCCGAGGACACCCGGGAGGCGCGGGATGCCTGAGACCACCACCGACGAGTCCGTCCTCGCGGCGGCCCTCGAGACGCTCGCGGCTGCGCCGCGACTCATCGTCGCCCTCGACTTCGACGGCACGCTCGCCCCGTTCGCCGACGACCCGTCGCAGGTCGGTGCGCTGCCCGGCTCGTGGGCGGCGGTCCTGACGCTGCACCGCGCGAAGGACACCGAGGTCGTCCTGGTCTCCGGCCGGCCGCTCGGCAGCCTCGCCGCGGTGACGCACGCGCCGGAGGGCATGGCCCTCGTCGGCTCGCACGGCGTCGAGTGGCGGGTCGACGGCCACGACGAAGCCGCACTGTCCGACGACGAGACCGCCCGGGTGGCCCGGGTCGGTGCCGCGCTCGACGAGGTCGGTGCCCGGTTCCCCGGGGTCGTCATCGAGCACAAGCCGGCCGGCCACGGTGTGCACACGCGCCGGGTGAGCGCCGAGGTCGCCGCCGAGGCCAACGCCGCCGCGAGCGCCGCCGCGCACGAGGCCGACGCGGACGTCCTGGAGCGTGGCGGCAAGGACATCCTCGAGTTCGCGGTGCGACACGTCACGAAGGGCGACGCGATCGCGCGCCTGCGGGATCTGCACGGCGCGGACGCCGTGTTCTTCGCCGGGGACGACGTCACCGACGAGGACGCCTTCCGGGTCCTCGGCGACGGGGACGTCGGCGTGAAGGTGGGGGAGGGCGACACGCTCGCCCGCTACCGGGTCGCCGACCCGGCGGCCCTGACCGACGTCCTGAAGCAGCTGGCGCGGGCGCGGTTCGCTCGGTGAATCGCGCCAGCGACTCGCGGCGCGCCCCGAGGGAGCCTGCGACCGAGGTTCGCTGAGGCGGTGCGCTGACCTGGGTGATCCGTTCCTCCAGGCCGGTCCGCACCATGCGGATGCATGTTGTTGTCCAGTTGGTATCCCAACTGCGCCTAGACTCGCTCCATGCCTGACATCGACGTGAAGCCCCGCAGCCGGGTCGTCACCGACGGGATCGAAGCAACCACCTCGCGTGGCATGCTCCGGGCCGTCGGCATGGGCGACGAGGACTGGGAGAAGCCGCAGATCGGGATCGCGTCCTCCTGGAACGAGATCACCCCCTGCAACCTCTCCCTCGACCGACTCGCCCAGGGAGCGAAGGAGGGCGTCCACTCCGGTGGCGGTTACCCGCTCCAGTTCGGCACCATCTCCGTCTCCGACGGCATCTCGATGGGGCACGAGGGCATGCACTTCTCGCTCGTCTCGCGCGAGGTCATCGCCGACAGCGTCGAGACGGTCGTCAACGCGGAGCGCCTGGACGGCACCGTCCTGCTGGCCGGCTGCGACAAGTCCCTGCCCGGCATGCTCATGGCCGCCGCGCGCCTCGACCTCGCGAGCGTCTTCCTCTACGCAGGCTCGGTCATGCCCGGCTACGTGAAGCAGGCCGACGGCTCCTTCAAGGAGGTCACGATCATCGACTCCTTCGAGGGCGTCGGTGCGTGCAAGGCCGGCACCATGAGCGAGGAGGAGCTCAAGAAGATCGAGTGCGCGATCGTCCCGGGCGAGGGCGCCTGCGGCGGGATGTACACCGCGAACACGATGGCCTCGGTCGCCGAGGCGCTCGGCATGTCCCTGCCCGGGTCCGCCGCGCCGCCCAGCGCCGACCGTCGCCGTGACTACTACGCGCACCGCTCCGGCGAGGCCGTGGTCAACATGCTCCGGATGGGCCTGACCGCGCGCCAGATCCTCACGAAGGAGGCGTTCGAGAACGCCATCGCCGTCGCCATGGCACTCGGAGGCTCGACCAACGTCGTCCTGCACCTCCTCGCGATCGCGCACGAGGCCGAGGTCGAACTCTCCCTCGACGACTTCAACCGCATCGGCTCGCAGGTCCCGCACCTCGCCGACATGAAGCCCTTCGGCAAGTACGTCATGGTCGACGTGGACCGCAACGGCGGCATCCCGGTGATCATGAAGGCGCTGCTCGACGCGGGCCTGCTGCACGGCGACGTCATGACCGTCACGGGCAAGACCCTCGCCGAGAACCTCGCCGAGATCGACCCGCCGGAGCTCGACGGCGAGGTCTTCCGGAAGCTCGACAACCCGATCCACGCCACGGGCGGCCTGACGATCCTGCAGGGCTCCTTCGCGCCCGAGGGCGCCGTGGTGAAGACCGCCGGCTTCGACGCCGAGGTCTTCGAGGGGCCTGCCCGCGTGTTCGACCGCGAGCGCGCCGCGATGGATGCCCTCACCGAGGGGAAGATCCAGAAGGGCGACGTCGTCGTCATCCGCTACGAGGGCCCGAAGGGCGGCCCGGGCATGCGCGAGATGCTGGCGATCACCGCCGCCATCAAGGGCGCTGGACTCGGCAAGGATGTACTACTGTTGACGGACGGACGATTCTCAGGCGGCACAACCGGCCTGTGCATCGGCCACATCGCACCGGAGGCAGTGGACGCAGGTCCAGTGGCCTTCGTGCGCGATGGCGACCGCATCCGTGTCGACATCGCGGCTCGCTCGCTCGACCTACTGGTCGACGACGCCGAGCTGGAAGCCCGCCGAGAAGGCTGGGCTCCGCTGCCCCCGCGCTACACCCGCGGAGTCCTCGCGAAGTTCGCGAAGCTCGTCCAGTCCGCCGCCAAGGGCGCCGTGACGGGCTAGCGTCGACACCCGCACCATCGCCATCCCTCCAGGCAAGGAACACCTCATGCCCACGGAAGCCACTCCGCTGTCCGCGGCCGCCGGTGCACGCCGGACGCCGGAGACCCTGACCGGCTCGGGAGCCGTCCTCCGGACGCTCGAGCACCTCGGGATCACCGACGTCTTCGGCCTGCCGGGCGGTGCGATCATCCCGTTCTACGACGAGCTCATGGCGTCGGAGACGATCCGCCACATCCTCGTCCGGCACGAGCAGGGCGCCGGCCACGCCGCCGAGGGCTACGCCTCGGCCTCCGGCAAGGTCGGTGTCGCCATCGCGACCTCCGGCCCCGGGGCGACGAACCTCGTCACCGCGATCGCCGACGCCTACATGGACTCGGTGCCGTTCATCGCCATCACCGGACAGGTGTTCTCGACCCTGATGGGGACGGACGCCTTCCAGGAGGCCGACATCGTCGGCATCACGATGCCGATCACGAAGCACTCGTTCCTCGTGACCGACCCGGCCGACGTCCCCGCGACGCTCGCCGCCGCGTACCAGATCGCGACGACCGGGCGCCCCGGCCCCGTGCTCGTCGACATCACGAAGGACGCCCAGCAGAAGTCGGCGCCGTACGTCTGGCCGCCGAAGATCGACCTGCCCGGCTACCGGCCGGTCACGAAGGCGCACGGCAAGCAGATCGCCGCGGCGGCGCAGCTCCTCGCCGAGTCCGAGCGCCCGGTGCTCTACGTCGGCGGCGGCGTCATCCGCTCCCGCGCCACCGCCGAGCTGCTGCGGTTCGCCGAGGCCACCGGTGCGCCGGTCGTCACGACGCTGATGGCCCGCGGTGCCTTCCCGGACTCCCACGCCCAGCACCTCGGCATGCCCGGCATGCACGGCACGGTGCCGGCCGTGCTCGGGCTGCAGGACAGCGACCTGATCATCGCCCTCGGCGCCCGGTTCGACGACCGGGTGACCGGCAAGGCGGACGAGTTCGCGCCGAACGCCAAGGTCGTGCACGTCGACATCGACCCCGCCGAGATCTCGAAGATCCGCTTCGCCGACGTCCCGATCGTGGGCGACGCACGCGAGGTGCTGAAGGACCTGCTCGACGCGTGGAACGGGGTGCCGGCCGACGAGCGTGCCTCGACCACCGAGTGGTGGGCGAAGCTCGAGCAGCTCAAGGTCGACTTCCCGCTCGGGTACGCGGAGCCCACCGACGGACTCCTCGCGCCGCAGGCGATCATCAAGCGCATCGGCGAGCTCACCGGGCCGGAGGGCATCTTCGCCTCCGGCGTCGGACAGCACCAGATGTGGTCCGCGCAGTTCATCCGGTACGAGCGGCCGAACGCCTGGCTCAACTCCGGCGGCGCCGGCACGATGGGCTACTCGGTCCCCGCCGCGATGGGGGCGAAGGTCGCCGAGCCGGACCGCGTGGTCTGGGCGATCGACGGCGACGGCTGCTTCCAGATGACCAACCAGGAGCTCGCGACCTGCGTCATCAACGACATCCCGATCAAGGTCGCGGTCATCAACAACTCGTCGCTCGGCATGGTGCGGCAGTGGCAGACGCTGTTCTACGACGGCCGGCACTCCTTCACCGACCTCCAGACCGGACACGGCACCCGCCGGGTCCCGGACTTCGTCAAGCTCGCCGACGCCTACGGTGCCCTCGGCATCCGCGTCGAGAAGGCGGAGGAGGTCGACGCCGCGATCCAGCTCGCCCTCGAAACGAACGACCGTCCCGTGGTGATCGACTTCGTCGTCAGCCGCGACTCGATGGTCTGGCCGATGGTCCCGCAGGGCGTCAGCAACTCGTCCATCGAGTACGCCCAGGCCCTCGCACCCACCTGGGACGACGAGGACGCCGACATGACGGGGGAAACCGCATGAGCCACGTCCTGTCCCTCCTCGTCGAGGACAAGCCCGGTCTGCTGACCCGCGTCGCGGGCCTGTTCGCCCGCCGCGGGTTCAACATCGAGTCGCTCGCCGTGGGCAACACCGAGGTCGAGGGCCTGTCCCGGATCACAGTCGTCGTCGACGTCGAGGACCTCCCGCTGGAGCAGGTGACGAAGCAGCTCAACAAGCTGGTCAACGTCATCAAGATCGTCGAACTGGACTTCTCGCAGTCCGTCCAGCGCGAGCACATGCTCGTCAAGGTGCGCGTCGACAACCAGACGCGCTCGGCGGTGCTCGAAGCAGTGAACCTGTTCCGTGCCCAGGTCGTCGACGTGGCGACCGACTCCCTCGTCGTCGAGGTCACCGGGGACCCCGGCAAGATCCAGGCGATCCTCCGCGTGCTCGAGCCGTACGGCATCAAGGAACTCGCCCGTGCGGGCCTGCTCGGCATGGGCCGCGGACCGAAGAGCATCACCGACCGGGTGCGCTGAGCACCCGCCCGAGACCACCAGAACCAAGGAGACACACCCTCGTGACTGACATCGTGTACGACGCCGACGCCGACCTGACCCTCATCCAGGGCAAGAAGGTCGCCGTCATCGGGTACGGCTCGCAGGGCCACGCCCACGCCCTCAACCTCCGTGACTCGGGTGTCGAGGTCAAGATCGGCCTGCAGGAGGGCTCGAAGAGCCGCCAGAAGGCCGAGGAGGCCGGCTTCGACGTCCTCACCCCGGCCGAGGTCACGAAGTGGGCGGACGTCGTCGTCATCCTCGCTCCGGACCAGGTCCAGCGCATCGTCTACAAGGACGACATCGAGCCGAACCTCCAGCCGGGCGCCACGCTCGTCTTCGGCCACGGCTTCAACATCCGCTTCGGCTACATCCAGGCGCCCGAGGGCGTCGACGTGTCGCTCGTCGCGCCGAAGGGCCCGGGCCACACCGTGCGCCGCGAGTACGAGGCCGGCCGTGGCGTCCCCGTGATCGTCGCCGTCGAGGTCGACGCGTCGGGTTCCGCCTGGGACCTCGCGTGGTCGTACTCGAAGGCCATCGGCGGCTTGCGCTCCGGCGGCATCAAGACCACGTTCACCGAGGAGACCGAGACCGACCTGTTCGGCGAGCAGGCCGTCCTCTGCGGTGGCACCTCGCAGCTCATCCAGTACGGCTTCGAGACCCTCGTCGAGGCGGGCTACCAGCCGCAGATCGCCTACTTCGAGGTGCTGCACGAGCTCAAGCTCATCGTCGACCTCATCTGGGAGGGCGGCCTCACCAAGCAGCGCTGGTCGATCTCCGACACGGCCGAGTTCGGTGACTACGTCTCCGGCCCGCGCGTGATCTCGCCGGACGTCAAGGAGAACATGAAGGCGGTGCTCGCGGACATCCAGAACGGTGCCTTCGCGAAGCGCTTCATCGACGACCAGGACGCCGGTGCGCCGGAGTTCAAGGCGCTCCGTGCCAAGGGCGAGGGCCACCCGATCGAGGCCACCGGCCGCGAGCTCCGCGCGCTCTTCGCGTGGAAGTCGAACGACGCCGACTACGTGGACGGTTCCGCGGCGCGGTAGTCTTCCGGGGACTCGACGACGAGGCGGCGGTGCAGCCTGCACCGCCGCCTCGCGGCGTGACCCGAACGTTATGCAGCAGCTCCAGTACATCCCCGACGGCGCCGTCCGGCGTCCCTGCGCCGTGCCCGCCGCACCTGCGCGACACTCGTCGCGCCCGTTCCGTGCCGCGTGGCAGGACCGCACCGAGACCCATGGGAGGATCGTCGGATGGCGGTGACGAAGCGAGCGGTCCACATCGGCGCCGGCAAGATCGGGCGTGGGTTCGTGGGCCAGTTCCTGGTCGCGAGCGGCTACGAGCTGACCTTCGTCGACGTGGACGACCGCGTCGTCTCGGCCCTCAACGAGGCCGGGCGCTTCGTGGTGCACGAGGTCGGCGAGATGCCGGTCGAGCACCTCGTGTACGGGTTCACGGCGCTGAGCAGCAAGACCGACCGTGAACGGGTGGTCCAGGCCATCGCCGAGGCGGACGTCGTCACGACCGCTGTGGGCGCCCGCACGCTGCCGCTCGTCGCCCCCGTGATCGCCGAGGGGCTCGCGGCACGTCCGCTCGAGCGCGGCGACGTCACCGTCGTGGCGTGCGAGAACGCCTTCAACGCGACCGACTCCCTGCACGCCAGCATCCGACGCGCGCCGATCCTGGAGGACCGCGACATCGCCGCCGTCTTCGCGAACTGCGCCATCGACCGCATCGTCCCAGACCAGTCCGGCGTGCTCGGGCAGTCCGGCGGCCTCGACGTCGTCCTCGAGCCCTTCTACGAGTGGGTCATCGAGCGCACGCCGTTCGCCGGCTCCGACACCGAACCGCCCGCGATCGACGGCGTCACCTGGGTCGACGACCTGCAGCCGTTCGTCGAGCGGAAGCTCTACACCGTGAACACCGCCCACGCGACGGCCGCTTACCACGGCTACGTCCGGGGCATCCGCCTCATCCGCGAAGCGCTCGAGGACGCGGCCGTCCGCGCCGAGGTCGACGGCGTCCTCGCCGAGACCACCGCACTCCTCGTCGCCAAGCACGGCTTCGACCCGGAGGAGCACGCGCGCTACGTCGCCGCGAACCTCTCCCGCATCGCGAACCCGCACCTGCCGGACACCACGGTCCGGGTCGGCCGCAACCCGCTCCGGAAGCTCGGCCGTCGCGAGCGCTTCGTCGGGCCGGCCGCACAGCTCGCCGAGCGTGGGCTCCCCGTCGACCACCTGCTCGGCGCCGTCCGCGTGGCACTGGACTTCGACGACGAGAACGACCCCGAGTCGATCGAGCTGCACGCGCTCCTCCGCTCCGGCGCGACGGCGCACGCGCTCACGGAGATCCTCACCGGCCTGATGGAGAGCCACCCGCTCTTCCCGGCGGTGCGCGACGTCGTCGCCGAGGTGCTGGAGACGCAGCCCGCCGACGCCTGATCGGCTCCCGTCCAGCTCCCGCATGGTCGAGCGATGACGGCACGGCTCGTAGAATCGGTGCATGACCACGGCAGCATCCCCGCCCGACGGCTCGGTCGACCACGACGACGACGCCCTCAGCTGGGGCGACGCCGACGACGCGACCCACGTCGACGCGGCGCACAACCCGGTCGCCGTCAAGGACCGCGGCTCCCGTGACCCCGAGGCCCCGGAGACCTCCGGGTCGCTCATCGGGTTCGGCGTCTTCGGCGGGCTGTACCTGCTCTACACGGTCGCGTGGCTCCTCACCGCGTCGACCTCGTACGTCTCGAACGTCGACACCGTGCTCACGGTCTTCGTCGAGGTCCTCCGTTTCCTGTCGATCGTCGCCCCGGCGCTCTGGTTCACCGTCGTGCTCTGGGCCGGACGTGGTCGACGCACCCGCACGCGCCTGCTCTGGATGCTGCTCGGGGCGGCCGTCCTCTTCCCGTGGCCGTTCCTGATGACGCGGAGCTTCGGGTGACCGCGGCGACGCCGACCGCCCGCCGCGCGCCGGGGTCCCTCGCCGGCCGGATCGTGGTGTGGGCCGTGTTCGCCGTGCTGTTCGCCTACATGACGGTGCAGAGCGTCGGCAACCTCGTCACCGTCTCGCAGTCGGTCCGTGCCTTCAACGAGTTCCTCGGCACGGCCTCGGGTGGGAGCACGCTCACCCGCGACACCCCGTGGGTGTGGCTCGTGCTCGACATCGCGATCGCGCCCGTGGCGTTCGTGGTCGCCCTGTGGGCGAGCCGTCGCGCCCGGCTCGCGGTGACGATCGGCATCTTCGTGCTCGCCTTCGCCGCGGCCGGCGCGCTGTGGCTGGACCTGCAGCTCTTCGTCCCGCGTCTGCTCGACTTCTGACGCACCGACGACCGGACAGGAGGCACGGTGTCGGCCGGCACCGCGCCTCCCGTCCGTCGTGTGGTTCCCCGCAGGACCCGTCCTGCGGTCGTAACCACCTGCGCACGTCGATACGATGGTGGGATACCGCCCGTCTCGTGTGAGGAAACTGCAGCTGTGCCGAAGCCGGTCGTCCTGATCGCCGAAGAACTCTCGCCCGCCACAGTCGACGCCCTCGGGCCCGACTTCGAGATCCGGAACGTGGACGGTACCGACCGCCCCGCGCTCCTGGCCTCCCTCGCCGACGCGCACGCCATCCTGGTGCGCTCCGCCACCAAGGTCGACGCCGAGGCGATCGCCGCGGCCCCGAACCTCAAGGTCGTCGCCCGTGCCGGCGTCGGTCTCGACAACGTCGACATCAAGGCGGCCACCACCGCCGGTGTCATGGTCGTGAACGCGCCGACGTCGAACATCATCTCCGCCGCCGAGCTCACGGTCGGCCACATCCTGTCGCTCGCGCGCCACATCCCGGCCGCGCACGCGTCGCTGGCCGCCGGGGCGTGGAAGCGGTCGTCGTACACCGGTGTGGAGCTGTACGAGAAGACCGTCGGCATCATCGGTCTCGGCCGCATCGGGGCGCTCATCACGCAGCGGCTCCAGGCCTTCGGCGTCCAGGTGATCGCGTACGACCCGTACGTCACCACCGCGCGCGCCCAGCAGCTGGGCGTCGAGCTCGTCTCGCTCGAGGACCTCCTCAAGCGCGCCGACTTCACCACGATCCACATGCCGAAGACGCCGGAGACGGTCGGCATGATCTCGGACGAGCAGTTCGCGCTGATGAAGCCGACGGCCTTCGTCGTGAACGTCGCCCGCGGTGGGTTGATCGACGAGGACGCACTGCACCGTGCGCTCACCTCGAACACGATCGCCGGCGCCGGGCTCGACGTCTTCGTCTCCGAGCCGCCGAAGGACTCGCCCCTGGTGTCCCTGCCGAACGTCGTCGTGACGCCGCACCTCGGTGCCTCGACGGACGAGGCACAGGAGAAGGCGGGCGTCTCGGTCGCCAAGTCGGTCCGGCTCGCGCTCGGCGGCGAACTCGTCCCCGACGCGGTCAACGTCGCCGGTGGCGTCATCGACCCGTACGTGCGTCCGGGCATCCCGCTCGTCGAGAAGCTCGGCCAGGTCTTCACCGGCCTCGCCACCTCGCCGGTCACGAGCATCGACGTCGAGGTCCACGGTGAACTCGCCGAGTTCGACGTCAGCGTGCTGAAGCTCGCGGCGCTGAAGGGCGTCTTCACCGACGTCGTCAGCGACCAGGTGTCCTACGTCAACGCACCGCTCATCGCGGAGCAGCGCGGGGTGAGCGTGCGGCTGATCACCGACTCCGACAGCCCGGAGTACCGCAACGTCCTGACGATCCGCGGCGCGCAGTCCGACGGTCCCGCTATCAGCGTGTCCGGCACCCTCACGGGCCCGAAGCAGATCGCGAAGCTCGTGGAGATCAACGGCCACGACGTCGAGGTCGCCCTCGCCGAACACCACGTGGTGATGGTCTACACGGACCGCCCGGGCATCGTCGCCGTCTACGGCAAGGAGTTCGGGGACGCCGGCATCAACATCGCGGCGATGCAGATCTCGCGCGAGGCAGCGGGCGGGCAGGCGCTCAGCGTCCTGACCGTCGACTCGCCGGTGCCGGCCGAGATCCTCGAGCACGTCCGGTCCACGATCGACGCGGCATCGCTCCGCGAGATCGACATCACGCTGTAGGGGAGTGGCGGACATGTCCGAGGTCAACACAGTGCAGACGGTGCGGCTCGCCGTCATCCGCGGCGACGGGATCGGTCCGGAGGTCGTCGACGAGGCGCTCAAGGTGCTGCGCGCGGTCCTCCCGGCCGACCTCGTCGTCGAGGAGACCCCGTTCTCGCTCGGGGCCTCGCGGTTCCTCGAGACCGGCGACATCCTCACCGAGGACGACATGTCCGCCATCGCCCGGCACGACGCGATCCTGCTCGGCGCGGTCGGCGGGGACCCCCGCGACCCGCGCCTCGCCGGTGGGATCATCGAGCGCGGGCTGCTGCTGAAGCTGCGGTTCGCCTTCGACCACTACGTCAACCTGCGTCCGACGAAGGTGTACGACGCCGTCGGGACCCCGCTCGCCGAACCGGGCGAGGTCGACTTCGTCGTCGTGCGCGAGGGCACCGAGGGGCCGTACGTCGGCAACGGCGGCGCGATCCGCACCGGCACCCCGCACGAGATCGCCACCGAGGTCTCGCTCAACACCGCGTACGGGGTCGAGCGGGTCGTGCGGTACGCCTTCGAACTCGCGGACCGCCGCGCGCGGAAGCACCTGACGCTCGTGCACAAGAGCAACGTGCTCGTGCACGCCGGGGCGCTGTGGCAGCGCACCGTCGCGGCCGTCGGACAGGAGTACCCGGACGTCACCGTGGACTACCAGCACGTCGACGCCGTCACGATCCACATGGTGAAGGAACCTGCTAGGTTCGACGTCATCGTCACCGACAACCTCTTCGGCGACATCATCACCGACCTGGCCGGCGCGATCAGCGGCGGCATCGGTCTGGCGGCCTCGGGCAACATCAACCCGGACGGCACCTTCCCCAGCATGTTCGAGCCGGTCCACGGCTCCGCGCCGGACATCGCGGGTCAGCAGAAGGCCGATCCCACGGCCGCCATCCTCTCCGTCGCACTGCTGCTCGACCACCTCGGTCGCGGCGATCTCGCATCGGCGGTCACGCGGGCGGTCGAGGCCGATCTGGCTGACCGGGGCACCACGCAGCGTCGCACGGCCGAGATCGGCGACGCCATCGCCGCCGCGGCCACGGCACGCACCACCACCGCCTGACAGGAGTCTCCCCAGATGAGCACCGACACCGCCTTCGGCCTCGAGTTCGCCACCACCCCCTCGGCCGAGCGCCGGGCCGCGGCCGAGCGTGAGGAGATCCTCGCCGACCCGGGCTTCGGCAAGCACTTCACGGACCACATGGCCACCGTGCAGTGGACGCTGGACGCCGGGTGGCACGATGCCTCGGTCCACCAGTACGGACCGATCAGCCTCGACCCGAGCGCGAGTGTCCTGCACTACGCGCAGGAGATCTTCGAGGGGCTGAAGGCGTACCGGCACGAGGACGGCTCGGTCTGGACCTTCCGCCCGGACGCCAATGCCCGCCGGTTCCAGCGGTCCGCGCGGCGACTGGCGCTCCCTGAGCTGCCGGTGGAGACGTTCGTCGAGTCGATCCGCCGGCTCGTGCAGACCGACGTCGACTGGGTGCCAGACGCGCCGGAGACCAGCCTGTACCTGCGGCCGTTCATGATCGCGACCGAGTCCTTCCTCGGGGTGCGGGCAGCGCAGGCCGTGGCCTACCACTGCATCGCGAGCCCCGCGGGCGCGTACTTCACCTCGGGGCCGAAGCCGGTGTCGATCTGGCTCTCGACGCAGTACGCCCGCGCCGGGAAGGGCGGGACGGGCGCCGCGAAGACCGGCGGCAACTACGCGTCGTCGCTGCTGCCCCAGCAGGAGGCGTACGAGCACGGCTGCCAGCAGGTCATGTTCCTCGACTCGGTCGAGGGCAAGTACCTCGAGGAGCTCGGCGGCATGAACGTCGTCCTGGTCAAGGCGGACGGCACGCTCGTGACGCCGGACTCCGACTCGATCCTCGAGGGGATCACCCGCGACTCCATCCTGCAGCTGGCGGAGGACCGCGGTCTCCGCGTCGAGCGCCGTCGGGTGACCCTCGACGAGTGGCGCGACGGCGTGGCCGACGGCTCCATCACCGAGGCCTTCGCGTGCGGCACCGCCGCCGTGGTGACCCCGATCGCTGAGCTGCGCGGCGAGGGCTTCACGATCGGGTCGCCGACGGTGGGCGCCGGCGAGCTCACCATGTCGCTCCGTGACGAGCTCACCGACATCCAGTACGGCCGCCGTCCGGACCCGCACGGCTGGATGACGCGCCTGACCGACCCGGCCTGAGGTCAGGCGAGCGTCGGTAGGCTCCAACGGTGAAGATCGCACGGTTCAGCAGCAAGGGTGAAGACCCGCGGTACGGCATCCTCGACGAGCGCGACCTGGTCGTGTTGGCGGGGGACCCGATGTACCAGGGGTTCGAGACCACGGGGGAGCGGGTGCCGCTCGCGGACGCCAAGCTCCTGGCGCCGGTCATCCCGCGGTCGAAGGTCATCGGCGTCGGGCTCAACTACGCGGAACACGCGTCGGAGATGGACGAGCGCGCCGGGGACGACCCCGTGGTGTTCCTCAAGCCGAACACCGCGGTGATCGGTCCCGAGGACCCGATCCGACTGCCGGCGGGTGTCGGCCGCGTCGACCACGAGGGCGAGCTCGCCATCGTGATCGGCTCCCTCGCCAAGAACGTGACGCGTGAGGACTTCGCGAGCGTCATCCTCGGGTACACGATCGCGAACGACGTGACCGCCCGTGACCTGCAGGCCCGCGACGGCCAGTGGACCCGTGCCAAGGGGTTCGACACGTTCTGCCCGCTCGGCCCCGCGATCGAGACCGAGATCGACCCGTCGGACATCCGCATCGAGACCCGCGTCGACGGCGACTTGCGGCAGGTCGGCTCGACCAGCGAGATGGTGCACGACATCCCGTCCCTCATCGAGTTCATCTCGTCGATCTGGACCCTGCTGCCCGGTGACGTGATCCTGACCGGGACGCCGGCCGGCGTCGGCGAGATCCGCGACGGCGAGGTCGTCGAGGTGACGATCTCCGGACTGGGCACGCTGAAGAACCCGGTCATCGCCCGCCACTGACCCGCACCACCGAACGGCCCGCTCCCCACCCGGGGGCGGGCCGTTCCGCGTCCCCGCGCGGATCCGGCCACGCGACACGCCCGGGCGGTGGGCCGGTTGGCGGGGCCCCCGGGGCGTGTGTAGAGTAATCACTCGTTGCCGCTGAGGCGGAGAACGGAACGGCTGAGACGGTCACCGGAGCGAATGCCCCGGGGATGCAGTCCGGACGGGGTCCCGCTCAGGCAACACATCCCGATGAAGCCCCACTCTCGAGTGGTGTCTTCCGGGTGAGACGAAATGCCTCTCTGGCGGAATCTCTTTCGAGGTCGAGCGGGGAGTGCGTCTGGTCCTTGAGAACTCAACAGCGTGCACATTGTCAATGCCAATTTATTGACCCCGTGACTCACTGGCTTTGGTTGGTGGGTTCGGAGACAATTCCTTTTGGATTGAAGATTGTCAGTAGACAGTCAACAGTCAGTTTCAACTCGGTCTGATGCCTTCGGGTGTTGGGTCTGTATTTTTTTACGGAGAGTTTGATCCTGGCTCAGGACGAACGCTGGCGGCGTGCTTAACACATGCAAGTCGAACGATGATGCCCAGCTTGCTGGGTGGATTAGTGGCGAACGGGTGAGTAACACGTGAGTAACCTGCCCCTGACTCTGGGATAAGCGTTGGAAACGACGTCTAATACTGGATATGACTGCCGGCCGCATGGTCTGGTGGTGGAAAGATTTTTTGGTTGGGGATGGACTCGCGGCCTATCAGCTTGTTGGTGAGGTAATGGCTCACCAAGGCGACGACGGGTAGCCGGCCTGAGAGGGTGACCGGCCACACTGGGACTGAGACACGGCCCAGACTCCTACGGGAGGCAGCAGTGGGGAATATTGCACAATGGGCGAAAGCCTGATGCAGCAACGCCGCGTGAGGGATGACGGCCTTCGGGTTGTAAACCTCTTTTAGTAGGGAAGAAGCGAAAGTGACGGTACCTGCAGAAAAAGCACCGGCTAACTACGTGCCAGCAGCCGCGGTAATACGTAGGGTGCAAGCGTTGTCCGGAATTATTGGGCGTAAAGAGCTCGTAGGCGGTTTGTCGCGTCTGCTGTGAAATCCCGAGGCTCAACCTCGGGCTTGCAGTGGGTACGGGCAGACTAGAGTGCGGTAGGGGAGATTGGAATTCCTGGTGTAGCGGTGGAATGCGCAGATATCAGGAGGAACACCGATGGCGAAGGCAGATCTCTGGGCCGTAACTGACGCTGAGGAGCGAAAGCATGGGGAGCGAACAGGATTAGATACCCTGGTAGTCCATGCCGTAAACGTTGGGCGCTAGATGTAGGGACCTTTCCACGGTTTCTGTGTCGTAGCTAACGCATTAAGCGCCCCGCCTGGGGAGTACGGCCGCAAGGCTAAAACTCAAAGGAATTGACGGGGGCCCGCACAAGCGGCGGAGCATGCGGATTAATTCGATGCAACGCGAAGAACCTTACCAAGGCTTGACATACACCGGAAACGGCCAGAGATGGTCGCCCCCTTGTGGTCGGTGTACAGGTGGTGCATGGTTGTCGTCAGCTCGTGTCGTGAGATGTTGGGTTAAGTCCCGCAACGAGCGCAACCCTCGTTCTATGTTGCCAGCGCGTTATGGCGGGGACTCATAGGAGACTGCCGGGGTCAACTCGGAGGAAGGTGGGGATGACGTCAAATCATCATGCCCCTTATGTCTTGGGCTTCACGCATGCTACAATGGCCGGTACAAAGGGCTGCGATACCGTAAGGTGGAGCGAATCCCAAAAAGCCGGTCTCAGTTCGGATTGAGGTCTGCAACTCGACCTCATGAAGTCGGAGTCGCTAGTAATCGCAGATCAGCAACGCTGCGGTGAATACGTTCCCGGGCCTTGTACACACCGCCCGTCAAGTCATGAAAGTCGGTAACACCCGAAGCCGGTGGCCTAACCCTTGTGGAAGGAGCCGTCGAAGGTGGGATCGGTGATTAGGACTAAGTCGTAACAAGGTAGCCGTACCGGAAGGTGCGGCTGGATCACCTCCTTTCTAAGGAGCATCTGGCATCACGGAAGTGGTGTCCAGGCGCCGGATCGAGACGAACGTTCTCGCCGGTAGCTCATGGGTGGAACATTGACAGTGCAGTCGTCAGCGCAGCTGCCGACCTCAGTACGTTCGGGCTTTCGGGTTCGGGTGGGAACGGGTTGGTGGGAAGCGGGGTGGCTGGTGCACGTTGTTGGGTCCTGAGGGACCAGGCTTCCTGACCTGTGATGGGTTGGGGGTTGAGCCGGCGGAGTGATCCGTCACGGTTCTTCGGTGGGCTGCATGAAGCTGATGCGTGAGTGTCGGGGGAGTGTGGTGCCGATCGTATGTTGAGAACTACACAGTGGACGCGAGCATCTTAGATCGCTCGTGACGATGACCAGGCCTTCGGGTGTGGTGATTGTTCGAGTCGATCGCAATTTTAATCTTTGTGGTCAAGTTTCTAAGAGCAAACGGTGGATGCCTTGGCATCTGGAGCCGAAGAAGGACGTAG
This sequence comes from Curtobacterium sp. SP.BCo, assembly GCF_051903265.1. Lineage (GTDB taxonomy): Bacteria > Actinomycetota > Actinomycetes > Actinomycetales > Microbacteriaceae > Curtobacterium. Next base: position 2,848,285 of record NZ_CP194337.1, on the reverse strand, counting down.
AAATCTGCGATAAGCCTCGGGGAGCTGATAATCGAGCTGTGAGCCGAGGATTTCCGAATGGGGAAACCCCGCTGGGCGCTTTTGTGACCTGGTGACTCCCGCCTGAATATATAGGGCGGGTAGAGGGAACGTGGGGAAGTGAAACATCTCAGTACCCACAGGAAGAGAAAACAACATGTGATTCCGTGAGTAGTGGCGAGCGAAAGCGGATGAGGCTAAACCGATCATGTGTGATAGCCGGCGGGCGTTGCATGGTCGGGGTTGTGGGACACGTCGCTCAGTTCTGCCGGACTGGGGCGGTTACAGCGCATCATAGTCGAACCGGTTTGAAAGCCGGGCCGTAGTGGGTGCCAGCCCCGTAGACGAAATGGTGTTATGGCCGGATGTGTATCCCAAGTAGCACGGGGCCCGAGAAATCCCGTGTGAATCTGTCAGGACCACCTGATAAGCCTAAATACTCCCAGATGACCGATAGCGGACAAGTACCGTGAGGGAAAGGTGAAAAGTACCCCGGGAGGGGAGTGAAATAGTACCTGAAACCGTTTGCTTACAAACCGTCGGAGCCTCCTTGTAGGGGTGACGGCGTGCCTTTTGAAGAATGAGCCTGCGAGTTAGTGATATGTGGCGAGGTTAACCCGTGTGGGGCAGCCGTAGCGAAAGCGAGTCTGAATAGGGCGTTTCAGTCGCATGTCCTAGACCCGAAGCGAAGTGATCTATCCATGGCCAGGTTGAAGCGACGGTAAGACGTCGTGGAGGACCGAACCCACTTCAGTTGAAAATGGAGGGGATGAGCTGTGGATAGGGGTGAAAGGCCAATCAAACTTCGTGATAGCTGGTTCTCTCCGAAATGCATTTAGGTGCAGCGTTGCGTGTTTCTCGCCGGAGGTAGAGCTACTGGATGGCCGATGGGCCTCAACAGGTTACTGACGTCAGCCAAACTCCGAATGCCGGTGAGTGAGAGCGCAGCAGTGAGACGGTGGGGGATAAGCTTCATCGTCGAGAGGGAAACAACCCAGACTACCAACTAAGGCCCCTAAGCGTGTGCTAAGTGGGAAAGGATGTGGAGTTGCACAGACAACCAGGAGGTTGGCTTAGAAGCAGCCACCCTTGAAAGAGTGCGTAATAGCTCACTGGTCAAGTGATTCCGCGCCGACAATGTAACGGGGCTCAAGCACACCGCCGAAGTTGTAGATTTCGCACACTCGATAAGCCTTCGTGGTTCAGTCGTGCGGAGTGGTAGGAGAGCGTCGTGTGGCGAGTGAAGCGGCGGAGTGATCCAGCCGTGGACGCTACACGAGTGAGAATGCAGGCATGAGTAGCGAAAGACGGGTGAGAAACCCGTCCTCCGAAAGACCAAGGGTTCCAGGGCCAGGTTAATCCGCCCTGGGTAAGTCGGGACCTAAGGCGAGGCCGACAGGCGTAGTCGATGGACAACGGGTTGATATTCCCGTACCGGCGAACAACCGCCCAAGCTAATCCAGTGGTGCTAAGAGTCCTAACCCGGTATCAGCGGATCCCTTCGGGGTGATGCGGTCCGGTCTAACGCTCGACCCCATGCTGGTGCGGTTAGCGTATGAACAGGTGTGACGCAGGAAGGTAGCTGAGCCAGGCGATGGTATCCGTAAGGTGAACCTGGTGTAAGGATGTAGGGCTGACGATAGGCAAATCCGTCGTCTGTACGCCTGAGATCCGACGCGTACCCGTAAGGGGAAATCAGTGATCCTATGCTGCCGAGAAAAGCATCGACGCGAGGTTGCAGCCGCCCGTACCCGAAACCGACTCAGGTGGTCAGGTAGAGAATACCAAGGAGATCGAGAGAATCGTGGTTAAGGAACTCGGCAAAATGCCCCCGTAACTTCGGGAGAAGGGGGGCCGGACACGTGACCGGACTTGCTCCGTGAGCGTTGAAGGCCGCAGAGACCAGTGGGAAGCGACTGTTTACTAAAAACACAGGTCCGTGCGAAGTCGCAAGACGATGTATACGGACTGACGCCTGCCCGGTGCTGGAAGGTTAAGAGGAGGGGTTAGCCTTTGGGCGAAGCTCTGAATTTAAGCCCCAGTAAACGGCGGTGGTAACTATAACCATCCTAAGGTAGCGAAATTCCTTGTCGGGTAAGTTCCGACCTGCACGAATGGCGTAACGACTTCCCAGCTGTCTCAACCGCGAACTCGGCGAAATTGCACTACGAGTAAAGATGCTCGTTACGCGCAGCAGGACGGAAAGACCCCGTGACCTTTACTACAGTTTGGTATTGGTGTTCGGAGTGGCTTGTGTAGGATAGGTGGGAGACTGTGAAGCGGGCACGCTAGTGTTCGTGGAGTCATTGTTGAAATACCACTCTGGTCACTTTGGATGTCTAACGTAGGACCCTGATCGGGTTCATGGACAGTGCCTGATGGGTAGTTTAACTGGGGCGGTTGCCTCCCAAAGAGTAACGGAGGCGCCCAAAGGTTCCCTCAACCTGGTTGGCAATCAGGTGGCGAGTGTAAGTGCACAAGGGAGCTTGACTGTGAGACTGACAGGTCGAGCAGGGACGAAAGTCGGGACTAGTGATCCGGCAGTGGCTTGTGGAAGCGCTGTCGCTCAACGGATAAAAGGTACCTCGGGGATAACAGGCTGATCTTGCCCAAGAGTCCATATCGACGGCATGGTTTGGCACCTCGATGTCGGCTCGTCGCATCCTGGGGCTGGAGTAGGTCCCAAGGGTTGGGCTGTTCGCCCATTAAAGCGGTACGCGAGCTGGGTTTAGAACGTCGTGAGACAGTTCGGTCCCTATCCGCTGCGCGCGTTGGAAATTTGAGAAGATCTATCCCTAGTACGAGAGGACCGGGATGGACGAACCTCTGGTGTGTCAGTTGTTCTGCCAAGGGCACCGCTGATTAGCTACGTTCGGACCGGATAACCGCTGAAAGCATCTAAGCGGGAAGCCGTCTTCGAGATGAGATTTCCATGCACCTTGAGTGTGAGAGGCTCCCAGCAGACTACTGGGTTGATAGGCCGGATGTGGAAGCGGGGACTAACGACCCGTGGAGCTGACCGGTACTAATAAGCCGAAGACTTGACAACACAATTATTTCCCACACTTCCGGGTGTGGGGCTCGCGTCCACTTTGTGGTTCCCGACAGACGATCGGGAACATGAAACTGAATACCGCGCCGACGCGCGGGACAGCTTTCATGATCCGTCACGGATCATGTCGAAGGTGTTCCGGTGGTCATAGCGAGAGGGAAACGCCCGGTCACATTCCGAACCCGGAAGCTAAGCCTCTCAGCGCCGATGGTACTGCAAGGGGGACCTTGTGGGAGAGTAGGACGCCGCCGGACTCAACGTTGCAACACCAGGGAACCCCTGACCAGCACTGGTCAGGGGTTTTCTGCGTCCCCAAGGGATTCCCTCGGCCTCGTGGGGGCGGGTGCCGGGCCGGTAGGATCGTCGAGTCATGACTGCGCCATTCACCACCGCCACCGGCTCCGACGTCCGTGTCCGCTTCTGCCCGAGCCCGACGGGGACGCCCCACGTCGGGCTCATCCGTACCGCCCTGTTCAACTGGGCGTACGCGCGGCACACCGGCGGCAAGCTCGTGTTCCGCATCGAGGACACCGACGCCGCGCGGGACAGCGAGGAATCGTACGCCCAGATCCTCGAGGCGCTGCGGTGGCTCGAGCTCGACTGGGACGAAGGGGTGGAGGCCGGCGGCCCGCACGGACCGTACCGGCAGTCCGAGCGATCGGACGTGTACGAGGACGTCATCGCGAAGCTCACGGCGTCCGGTCACGTGTACGAGTCCTTCGTCACGCCGGAGGAGATGGAGGCCCGCAACAAGGCCGCCGGGCGTGACCCCAAGCAGGGCTACGACAACCACGAGCGCGACCTCACCGACGCCGAGCGCCAGGCCTTCCGCGACCAGGGGCGCGAGCCGGCGCTCCGTCTGCGGGTCCCCGACCGCGACCTGAGCTTCCAGGACCTCGTCCGCGGGGAGATCACCTTCAAGCAGGGCACGTTCCCCGACTTCGTGGTGGTCCGTCCGAACGGCAAGCCGCTGTACACGTTCACGAACCCCGTCGACGACGCGCTCATGGGCGTGACGCACGTCCTGCGCGGCGAGGACCTGCTGTCGTCGACCCCGCGCCAGATCGCCCTGTACGAGGCCTTGTACGAGGTCGGCCTCGCGGAGTTCATCCCGGTGTTCGGTCACCTGCCGTACGTGATGGGTGAGGGAAACAAGAAGCTCTCGAAGCGCGACCCCGAATCGAACCTGTTCCACCACCGCGCCGCAGGCATGATCCCCGAGGGGCTCGTCAACTACCTCGCACTGCTCGGCTGGTCGATCGGCGCCGACCGGGACGTCTTCTCGATCGACGAGATGGTGGCCGCGTTCGACGTGACCGACGTGAACCCGAACCCGGCCCGTTTCGACCACAAGAAGGCCGAGGCGATCAACGGCGACCACATCCGCCTGCTCGGCGCCGAGGACTTCCGTGACCGCCTGCTGCCGTACCTGACGGACGTCGTGAGCGACCCGGCGACGCCGGAGCAGCTCGCGGTCCTGACCAAGGCCGCGCCCCTGGTGCAGGAGCGCATGCAGCTGCTGGGGGAGGCCCCGGGCATGCTCGGGTTCCTGTTCACCTCCGACGACGACCTCGTGGTCGAGGACGACGCGCTCGGCACGCTGAAGCCCGACGCCGGTGACGTGCTCCGCGCGAGCATCGCCGCGCTCGAGCCGCTCGACGCGTGGACGACCGAGGCGATCGAGGGCGCCCTGCGCGCGGCGCTCATCGACGGGCTCGGGCTGAAGCCCCGGCTGGCGTTCGGTCCGCTGCGCGTCGCGGTGTCCGGTCGTCGGGTGAGCCCGCCGCTGTTCGAGTCGATGGAGATCCTCGGCAAGGACTCCACCGTCACGCGCCTGCGTCGGCTCGCGGACCGTTGACGTGAGCGCACCGGACCGGTCCTCGGTCGACGTCGTCGTGATCGGCGCTGGTCCGGCGGGGCTGAGTGCAGCGCTGAACCTGGTCCGTGCACGGCGGACGGTGCTGCTGGTCGACTCGAACCGTCCGCGGAACGCCGCGACGTTGCGGTCGCACGGGTTCCTGACCCGTGACGGCGTCTCGCCCCTCGAGCTCCGGAAGCTCGGTCGGGCCGAGGTGGAAGGGTACGCCGAGGCGACCGTGGTGCAGACCGTGGTCGACCGGGTGGCGCGTGACGGCGACCGCTGGCTCGTGCACGGCTCATGGCGTGGCACCGAGGTCGAGGCGACGGCCCGCGCGGTCGTCATCGCGACCGGGTTGCGCGAGGAGTTCCCGGCCCTGCCGATGCTCCGCGCCTTCTACGGCACCGCGGTGCACAGCTGCGTCGAGTGCGACGGGTACGAGAAGTCCGGCGAACCGCTGGCGTTCATCTGCGAGACCGACGACGTGGTCGACCGCGCGCTGCTGATCGCAGCGTGGGCGGACGACCTCGTCGTGTACACGAACGGTGTCGCCGCGATCGACGAGCCCGGGCGCGCGCGGCTGGCGTCGGCGGGTGTGCGCGTCGACGAGCGGCCCGTGGCGGACCTCGAGGGGGACCGCTCCGGGATGACGGGCGTGCGCCTGGCAGACGGGCACGTGGAGCCCCGCACGGGCGGGTTCGTCCGCCCGCGGTGGTACGCGGACCTGGACTGGGTCGACGCCGAGCTCCCGCGCGACGACGAGGGGCTCGTCGTGGTGGACCGCGCGGGTCGGACCGGTGTCGCCGGGCTGTACGCCGTGGGCGACGTGACGCCTCCGGGGCCGGAGCAGCTGATCGTGGCGGCCGGGCACGGTGCCGTGACCGCGGCCGCGGTGCACCGCGATCTCGTGGGTGGTCTCACGGACCCTCGGGATGCTGTACAGTAGTTGATCGTGCCCCGGGCAACCGGGACCGAAGGCCTCCGGGCCTTTGGGGTATGGTGTAATTGGCAACACAGCGGTTTCTGGTACCGTCGTTCTTGGTTCGAGTCCAGGTACCCCAGCACTCGATGAACAGCCCCCGGGACATCCCGGGGGCTGTTCTCGTTCCCGGGCTGGCACTGACGGCGTTCCGTCGGCCTGCATCCCGTGCGACACGCCCGCGCCGCCCGATCCGTCGCGATCCGTCGCGATCCGTTGCGATCCGTTGCGGCGAACCGCACGATGGCCCGGGCGGGCGTCACGACGGTGCGCAGCCCCGGCCCGGAGGTGGGCGTCCGAGACGGACGCGGGGCGGGCCTCCAGGCCGGTTGCGGTTCCCCGCAGCCCACGCGGACGCACTCGCACGACGATCTGCGACGCACGTACCGTCACAGGACCGCCACGACACCGTGGCGGTCCGTCGACGAGCACCCGGGGGGTCCTTCCGTGACCGCTGCAGAACCGCTGACCACACTCCATCGATGGGGGCACACCGCAGTCGTCCCGGTGGCGGACGACCACTCGGTGCTGGACCGCTGGGACCGTGTCGTCGCGGTGCACGGCGACGAGCCGGCGGTGATCGGACCCGAGCGGACGCTGAGCTTCGCGGAGACGGACCGGACGGCGGCGGGGCTCGCGGACGTGCTCACCGCGACCCTGCGCCCGGACGGGCGGACCGGCGCCGGCGTCGGGACGGTCCGCGGGGGCGCGTCCGAGCCGATCGGCATCATGGCCGGGCAGACGGTCGAGGCCGTGGTCGGCGTCCTCGCGCTGATCCGTGCGGGGCGCACCGTGGTGGTGCTCGACGACCACCTGCCGCCCGCACGGCTCGTGCACGTGGTGCGGCTCGCCGGGGTCGTCGAGGTGCTCGCCGACCAGGACCGGGCGGAGACCGCGGCGGCCGTGCTCGACGCAGTCAGCGATGCAGCCGGCGACACGGCCGGAGTCACAGCCCGTGACGCGGCCGGTGACGAGAACGGAACCGACTCCGGAACCGGACGCGTCCACGACCTCACTGCGCTGCTGCTCGAGGCGCGAGCGGGAGCCGGGACGAGGACCGGCGCAGCGGTGGCGACCCGCCCCGGCGACGCCGACCCGCTCGTCCTCGTCTTCACCTCCGGTTCGACCGGGCTCCCGAAGGGCGTCGCCGTCACGCACCGGCAAACGCTCGAGAACGCCGAGCACGACGCGATCGCACTCGGGCTCGGCCCGGGGGACCGGCTCGGGATCGCGCTGCCGCTGTCCTTCGCCGCGGGGTTCTCCTACACCTGGAACGCGCTGCTCTGCGGTGCGGCGATCGCGCCGATGGACCCGCGCGACCTCGGGATCGAGCGGCTGCTGCAGGCGCTCGACGCCACCGGGGCGAACGGCCTCGCGGCCACCCCGCACCTGCTGCGCTCGATCGTCCGGGCCCAGCCGGAGACTCCCGCCGGGCCGGAGCACCCCGCCCGACCGGATCAGCAGACGACCGCCGGCGCCCCGGTACGCCCGGTCCTCGGCGCGATGCGCTTCGTGGTCACCGTCGGCGAGCCGATCACCGGGACGGACATCGCCGCAGCACGCCCGCACGGACCGACGACGACCTTCTGGAACGGCTTCGGCTCGAGCGAGATGGGCTGTGTGGCGTACTGCCCGGTCGGCCCGGACGACCCGGTGCCGACCGGCGTCGTCCCCGCCGGCTGGCCGCTGCCGGGGAAGACCGTGCGCGTCGTGCGCGAGGACGGGTCCCCGGCGGACCCGGGGGAGGCCGGCGAACTCGTCGTGCTGTCCCGCGGGATGACGGCAGGGTACTGGGGTGCCCCGGCCCTCACGGCCGAACACCTGGTCCCCGGCGCGGACGCCGAGCGACCCGCCGCGGACGTCGAGCGACCCGCCGCGGACGTCGAGCGACCCGGCGCGGACGCCGCGGACGCCGCGGACGCCGCGGACGCCGCGGACGCCGCGGACGCCGCGGACGCCGCAGACGCGGACGCCGCGGACGCCGCAGACGCGGACGCCGCGGACGCCGCGGACGGCAAGCGGACCGGCGTGGACGGCGCGGACCCCGCCGCCGACGCGCTCCCCGCCTGGCGACAGGGCGACCTGGCGCGCATCGACCCCGACGGCCGGCTCGTGCTGCTCGGCCGCGCCGACGACGCCGTGAAGGTCCGCGGCTACCTCGTCGAACCGAGCGAGGTCGAGGCCGCCCTCCGTGCGCTGCCGGAGGTCCACGACGCCGCGGTCACCGCACTGGTCGCCCCGCCCGCCGTGACCCGGCTCGTCGCCTACGTCGTCGGACGTCCCGGACGCCGCACCCCGGCGCCGGCGTCGATCCGTCGCGGCCTGCGGGACCGGCTGCCCGAGTACATGGTGCCGGCGTCGATCGTGCCGATGACGGAGCTGCCCCGGACCGAACGGGGCAAGGTCGACCGTGCGGCCCTGCCGGGAGCGCCGAGCATCGACGCCGAGATGACCGAGGACGAGTACGACCAGTGGGAGCTCGTCGTCGGGCAGATCTGGGCCGAGGTCCTCGGGCTGCGCGGCGTGCACCTCGACGAGGACTTCTCCGCGCTCGGCGGCGACTCGTTGACCGCCGAGGAGATGCTCGCGATCGTGCACGAGCGGCTCGGCGTCGACCTGCGCGGTTCGGACGTGCTCGAGCACCCGACCCTCCGGGCCTTCGCCCGCCGGGTCCGCGTCGGCACCTCCGCGCTGCCGCGGCACCCGGACGTCGTGAAGGTGTCCGAGGCCCGCAGCGTGGGCAACCCCGTCGTGTTCTGCTTCGCCGGGGCCGGCGCGCTGGCGCTGACCTTCCTGCCGCTGTCGCGCTACCTGCCCGAGTACGACGTGTACGCGTTCCAGCAGCACGCCATCGAACGCCGCGGCGTGCCGGACTGGTCCGTCGAGCGCAGTGCCCGTCGGTACCTCGCGCTCATGCGGATCGTCCAGCCGCGCGGCCCGTACCTGCTCGTCGGGCACTCGCTCGGCGGGCTGGTGGCGCTCGAGATCGCCCGGATGCTCACCGAGGCGGGGGAGCGGGTCCAGCACGTCGCGGTGCTGGACACGTACCTGCCGCGGACACGGTCCGAGCAGGCGCAGCTCGACTTCGGCCGGCTGGCTCCGCAGCAGTCGTCGAACGCGACGGTCCGGGTGGTCCGTCGCGGCCTCGACCGGCTCGTGCGTCGCGTGCTGCCGGCCGGCGTGCCGTACGGCGAGAAGGCCGCGAAGCGGTTCCGTGCGTACACGGCGGGCGTCCTGCGGTTCGGCGGCCAGAAGGACTTCGACGCCTTCTTCGACCAGGCGGCGATCTCCAGCAGACGCCACCGGCCGGTGCCGTACACCGGCCCATCGACGTACGTGGTGGCGGACGCGAACCCGGACGCCGACGGCTGGGCGGGACTCCTGCAGGGCGAGAACCGGACCGTGCGGATCGCGAGCGAGCACACCTCGCTGCTGCGTGAGCCGCACGTCGCGGACCTCGCGGCGGTCCTGCGGCCCGCGCTCACGACGCAGGGCGCATCCCCGGCACGCGTGGGCTGACGGACGGCGGGTCGCGGACGCGACCAGGAGACGGCCTGGAGGCACGGTGCGGGCCCGCACCGTGCCTCCAGGCCGTCGCGGCCGCGCGTCGCCTGCGGGCGTTGCGGGTTTCCGTATCCGCACTCGGGGGTCCGCAAGGGACCTGCCACCGCATTGACCCCCACCCCGCCCGACGCGAGGGTTGATCCGCGGGGTGAGACGTACCCACTCTTCCCGCACCGGTGGCGTCGTACCCGCGCCCCGCCGGCACCCGTGACGCACGTACCCGCGTCGTCGCAGCCCGCACCGCGGCTTCGCCGGATCACCGAGCGACCCGAATGCACCCTGAACCCGACAGGAGCACCATGTCCGCCACCACCGTCCGACCGAGGGACCCGAAGGTCTCCGTCGTCATCCCGGCCCGCAACGAGGCCCGCAACCTCGAGATCATCCTGCCGAAGCTCCCGCCCGTGCACGAGGTCATCCTCGTCGACGGCAACTCGGTCGACGACACCGTCGCGACGGCGCAGCGACTGCTGCCGGACGTGCGCATCGTGCACCAGACCCGCAAGGGCAAGGGCAACGCGCTCGCCTGCGGCTTCGAGGCCGTGACCGGCGACGTCGTCGTCATGTTCGACGCGGACTGCTCGGCCGACCCGGACGAGATCCCGCGCTTCGTCCAGGCCCTCGTGGACGGTGCCGACGTCGCCAAGGGCACCCGGTACTCGCACGGCGGCGGCAGCGACGACATCACGCTCCTCCGCAACGTCGGCAACCGCGGGCTGAACATCCTCTGCAACGTCATCCTCGGCACGCGGTACAGCGACCTCTGCTACGGCTACAACGCCTTCTGGGCGGACGTCCTGCCGAAGATCGGGCTGCTGTCCTCGGCGCTCCCGCGTCCGGCCGACGGCTCGATGCTGTGGGGCGACGGCTTCGAGATCGAGACCGTGCTGACCTGCCGCTGGTCGGCCGCCGAGCTCGCGATCACCGAGGTCGGGAGCCACGAGAAGCTCCGCGTGCACGGGACGAGCAACCTCAACGCCGTGACCGACGGCATCCGCGTGCTGAAGTCGATCATGCACGAGCGTCGTCGTGCCGCCGACAACCGTGCCGGCCGACTCGCGTCGCTGTCCGGCGCTGCTGCGCTCGGCGGCGCCGCGGCGGTGTCCGCGGTGTCGACCGTCCCGGCGGCGCCGACCTCGCCCGACGTCGCCCCGGTCGCGGCCGCGCCCGTCCCCGCGCTCGAGGGGGACGCCGCGTGACGACCGTCGCCGTCGTCATCTGCGCGTACACCCAGCAGCGCTGGGGTGACCTGCAGGACAGCGTCGAGTCCGCCAAGCGCCAGCCCGAGGCCCCCGAGGTCGTCGTCGTGATCGACCACGAGCCGGAGCTGTTCGCCCGCGCGAAGGCCCGGTGGCCCGAGCTGCGCGTCGTCGAGAACAGCGAGGACCGCGGCCTCTCCGGCGCGCGCAACACCGGTGTCGCCCTGACCGAGGCCGACGTCGTCGCGTTCCTCGACGACGACGCCACGGCCGACGCCGACTGGCTCGGCCACATGCTCACCGCGCTCGACGACCCGGACGTGGTCGGCGTGGGCGGCCGGGCGACCCCGTCGTGGCCCGACGCGACCGGCGCGGGGCCGTACACCGACGAGCTGCTCTGGATCGTCGGGTGCAGCTACCGCGGTCTGCCCGAGACCGCCGGCGACGTCCGCAACGTCATCGGGTCGAGCATGGCGTTCCGCCGCGAGGCGATCCTGCTCGCCGGCGGGTTCCGCTCCGGCATCGGCCGGGTCGGCAACCAGCCCCTCGGGTGCGAGGAGACCGAGATGTGCATCCGGATCGCCCAGGCGCGTCCCGGTGCCCGCATCCGGCACGAACCGCGGTCGAACGTGTCGCACCGGGTGTCCCCGGACCGCGTCACCATGCGCTACCTGCGCCGGCGCAGCTACTACGAGGGCATCTCGAAGGCGGTGCTGAGCCGCCGCGTCGGGACGGGCGACTCGCTGTCCAGCGAGCAGACGTACCTCACGAAGGTCCTGCCCGGCGCCCTCGTCCGCGAACTCCGGTCGGTGGGACGTGGTGGTGGACGCCGAGCGTTCGCGATCGTCGTGTCGGTCGTGTCCACGGTCACCGGGTACGGCGTCGGACGGCTCTTCGGCAGTGTCGTCGTCACCGCGCCGGCGACCCGCGCGGCACGGCAGCCGGTGGTGGCACCGTGACCCGCGCGACCCTGGCGATGGTCGTCTCGCCCGTCGTCCGGAGCTCCCTCGTCCCCACGTGGGACGGGGCGCTCTGGGTCGGCGAGGTCGACCGCGCCGACGTGCACGCGTCGAGCCACCGGGACGTCATCGCGCTCGCCGGGGCCGAGGGCTACCGGCGGGCACGCCTGCTCGTCCGCGATCACGGCGAACCGCTCGGCTTCGTCGAGGCCGACGTCACCGACCGGCGGCGCATCGGCCCGACGATCGACGTCCGCACCCTCCAGCGTGCGATCCGGCCGATGCCGGCACCCGAGCGACGGCCGGCAGCAGGTCAGGACCTGCCGTCCGTCTCCGTGGTGCTCTGCACGGACGGTGCCGCGGGGGAGACCATGCGGTCGGTCCTCGCGAACGCGTACCCGCACTTCGACGTCGTCGTGGTCTCCCACGGGGCCGACGACGCGCAGCCGACGACGGTCGTCATCGCCGGTCGACGGGTCACGACGATCGCCGCGCCGACCGGTGGGCTGGCTGCGGCACGGAACGCCGGGCTCCTCGCCGCGACGGGTGACCTCGTCGCCTTCGTCGACGAGGGCGCCGTCGTCGACGCCGGGTGGCTCGTCGCACTCGCCTCCGCCTTCGCCTCCGCGCCCGACGTCGCCTGCGTGACCGGGCTGGTGCCCACCGCCGAGCTGCGGACGCCCGCCCAGCGCTGGCGTGACGACCGGACGGCCGCCGCCCGGACCGTGCGCCGCCGCGTGCACCGGCTCGACGACACCGAGCACGCCGCCGGGACACCCCGGCACCCCTTCGCCGCCGCCGAGTACGGCACCGGCGCGAACCTCGCCGTGCACCGGGCCACCGCCCTGCGCATCGGCGGCTTCGACACCGCCTTCGGACCCGGCACCCGGGTCGGCGGCGGGGACGACCTCGACCTCTTCACACGACTGCTCGTCGCCGGATCCGCGATCGCCGTCGAACCGGCCGCGATCGCGTGGCAGCGCACGGCGGACGACGTGGCGTCGCTCCGCAGCGCCGCCGCAGCGCACGGCCACGGACTCGGAGCCTGGATGACCAAGAACGCCTTCGACCGCGACACGCTCGGCGCGTCCGTCGACGCCCTGCCGGACGCCCTCAGCGCGTTCGCCCGACTCGGCCTGGAGCAGGGCGAACCGGCGGCGGACGCCGCCGGCGCGGCGGTCGTCGCCGCTGACGGTGTCGGCGCCGGCGCCGATGGCTCGGCGTCCGCTGCGGCCGCCGACGCCGTCGACGCCGAGTTCGCCGCGACCGCCCGGCGTCTGCGGGGCGTCGAGCGGCGCTCCGTCGCCGCTGCACCCCTGCTCGCGCTCCGGGAGCGTCTCGGCGGAGCCGGGACCATCGACCGGACGGCGCACGGCCGGCACGAGCTCCAGCGCGGGCTCGCGACCGCAGGGCCGGCACGCCCGGGCACCGGTGCGGCCATGCGGCCCACCGCACGACTCGTCGCGGCAGCCCTCCCCGTGCTCGCTCTCGTCGTCGCCGCGCTCGGCACCGTCCTCGACCTGCCAGTGGTGCGCGGGAGCGCGATCGGCGTGTTCCTCTTCGCGCTCCTCGGCGTCGCGCCGATGCTCCTGGTCCGTCCGATGCCCCTGGCACGGTTCGCCGTGTTCGCGGTCACCGGTTCGTTCGTCGGCACCATCGGCATCGGGTACGTGATGGCGACGTTCCACATCTGGGCGCCCGTCGTGCCGTTCGTCGCCGTGGTCGTGCTCACCGCGGTCGCCGTCGCGGTGAGCGTGCCCAGGGACGTCGCCGAGCTCCGGCTCGAGCGGATCGCCGCAGCGGCGTCGGCATCGTCCGTGCCCGGTCGGTCCGGACGTCGGTGGAGCACCACGGCCACGGTGACGGCCATGTCCGTCACCGGCCTCGTCGTCGTGGTCGTCGCCGCGCTCACGCACATCGGGGACCCGGTCCCGGCCGGACTGTTCGGGTCGCTCGGCCCCGGCCTCGTCATCGGACTCGCCGTCGTCGTCGCGGCGGCCGTCGTCGCACTCGTGCGCGGTCGGGGCCTCGCGGTGCCCGTCGTCGTGCTCGGCGGCGTCGTGCAGCTCGCCCAGGCGATCACCTACGGCGTCCCCACGGTCGCCGCAGCCGCCCGGCACATCGGCGTCCTCGAGTACATCCGCACCTTCGGCGGCACGAACCCGTCCGCCGACATCTTCCAGACCTGGTCCGGGCTCTTCGCCGGCGGTGCCTGGGCGGCGGACATCGGCGGCATCGTCAACGCGATGACCATCGCCGCGTGGGTGCCGGCGCTGCTGGCGTTCAGCACGACGATCGCCGTCGGCGTGCTCGCCGCGCACTGGCTGCCCGGCTCGCGCCGCCCCTGGATCGCGGCGTTCCTCACCGCGATGACCGGCTCGCTCAACACGACGTACTTCTCGCCGCAGTCGACCGGCATCCTGTTGTCGATCGTGATCCTCGTCCTGGCGACCGGGCCGCTCCGCGACGCGGTGGTCACCCCGGCCGACGCCGCGGTCCCCGCGAAGCCGCGCGCTCGCCGCGTCGGGCTCTCCCGCATCGTCGGGATCACGGTGATCGGCATCGTGCTCGCGGTCACGCACCAGATCTCGCCGTACCTGACGGTCGCAGCGCTCGTCGCACTCGTCGTGTTCCGGCTGCTCCGCCCCTGGTGGCTCCCCGCGGTGGTGCTCGTCCCCGCCGTCGTGTTCGCCGCGCTGAACGGCGACATCCTCGGCAAGTTCCTGTCGCTCGCCGCCGTCGGACGCGTCCTCGACAACGTGCAGCCGCCGTCGCACGACATGACCGTCCTGCCGAAGCCCCTCGTGACACGGCTGGCCTTCGACATCCCGGCCGCCGCACTCGTCGTGCTCGGTCTGGCGGCGCTCATCACGGTGCTGCTCCGCCGCGACCGCGTGCACTGGGCGCTCCTGGCCGCGGCCGCGAGCCCGATCTCGCTCCTCGTCGCGACGAACTACGGGCAGGAGGGCATCTTCCGGGTCGTGCTCTTCGCGACGCCGTGGATCGCGGTGCTCGCCGCTGCGCTCCCGATGCCGTCGGGTCGTCTCGCCCCGCTCGGGCGCGTGCTCCGACGCGTGATGCGTCCGGCCGGTGTCCGGTTCGCCGTGGCCGGGTTCGGCGTCGCGGCACTCGTCGCGGTCGGCGCGTTCGGCCAGACCGCGCTCGACTGGAACCGCGTCGTGACGCGGAGCCAGTCCGAGGCGACGCAGCTGTACGACCGGACCGCACCGAAGGGCTCGGTGATGCTCCTCACCGGCTCGGCGAACGCCGTGCCGAGCAACACCGGTGCCCGCTACTTCGACGTCGGGTACCTGTCCCGCGAGGCGCTCGGCCCGTACCCGGACCCGACCGGTCCGTACGACGCCGAGGGCGACGTCTCGACCATCACCCGCGAGCTGGTGACGAACTGGACGGCGACGAAGTACTACGCCCTGGTCGCCGAGCCGTTCGGCGCCTACGACGAGCGGTACGGCTACCAGAGCGACGCCGACTACCAGCAACTCGCGGCCGCGATGGCCTCCTCGCCGTACTGGAAGCGGGTCTGGTCCTCCGGGACGACGGCCGTGTACGAGCTCACCCGGGAAGGGATGCGCCATGCGACCGAGTGACCGGGAGCACCCGCGGCGGACACGGCGGACGATCGCCGTGTCCGCCGCGGCGGTGCTCGCGACCGTGGCGGCACTCGTCGTCGGCCCGGCCCTGGTCGCACCCGCGGCCGACGCCGCGACGACCGCCGACTGCGGTGCCGGTCGGGTGCTCAACGTCGTCGCGCACCCCGACGACGACCTGCTCTTCCAGGGCACCGCGATCCGTGCGGACATCGACGCCGGGAAGTGCGTGCGTTCCGTCGTGGTGACCGCCGGGGACGCCGGCAAGCCCGACTGGTACTGGAAGAGCCGGCAGCAGGGCCTGATGGCGGCTTACGCGGCCATCGCCGGTGTACCGTCGAACTGGGCGACGAGTTCGCTCAGCGTGGGCGGCCGGACCCTCCACACCGAGACGTTGACCACCGATCCACGCATCAGCCTGGTGTTCACGGAGCTGCCGGACGGCAACCTCGAGGGCAACGGGTTCTGGGCCGACGGGTACCAGAGCCTGCAGCGCCTCTACACGGGCAACGCGACCTCGATCGACACCGTGGCAGGAGCCTTCCACGCCGAGTCGTACACGCTCCCGCAGCTGCGCTCGACACTGCTCGGCATCGTGCAGGACTTCGCGCCCGACGACATCCACACCCTCGACCACGAGGGCTCGTACGGCGACGGTGACCACAGCGACCACCACACCGTCGGGTACCTGACCGACGAGGTGCAGCAGCAGTACGCCACGCCGCACCACTTCACCGGGTACATGGGCTACCCGATCGCCGACCGACCCGCGAACCTGACCCAGGCACAGGTCGACGCCAAGGCCGCCGCGTTCTTCACCTACGCCGCGTCCGACAGCGAGACGTGCGCATCGTGGGATGCGTGCTCGGCCCGACCCGAGACGACGTGGCTGAGCCGGCAGTACACCGTCGGTTCGACCACGCCGACGACGCCGTCCGACCCGAAGCGGACGGACGTCACCGCGGGCGCCACCGTCACGGCCAGCGCGGAGAACCCGGCGGACGGCCAGACCGCGAGCAAGGCCGTCGACGGTGTGGTCTCCGGCTACCCGGCGGACCCCACGAGGGAGTGGGCAGCGCCGTCGGGTCGCGCGGGCACCTGGATCCAGCTGGGCTGGGGGAGTGCGACCACGCTGACCGAGGTCGACCTGTCCGACCGCCCGAACACCGCCGACCAGGTGCTCGCCGGCACGCTGACGTTCTCCGACGGGTCGAGCGTGACCGTGCCCGCACTGCCGAACGGCGGTGCCGCGCAGACCGTGACGTTCAGCCCCCGCACGGTGACCTGGATGCGGTTCACCGTCACGGCGGTCAGCGGCTCCACCGAGAACACCGGACTCGCCGAGATCCGCGCGTTCGGACCGGCGGGCGCGACGCCGCCGCCGACGTCCACCCCGACGGACGTCACCGCCGGCGCGGCGGTGACCGCGAGTGCGGAGAACCCCGCGGACGGCCAGACCGCCCGCAAGGCCGTCGACGGCGTCGTGTCCGGCTACCCGGCCGACCCGACGAAGGAGTGGGCGGCCCCGTCCGGCGGTGTCGGGACGTGGATCCAACTGACCTGGCCGACCGCGACGACGATGAGCGAGGTGCGCCTGGCCGACCGGCCGAACGGCGACGACCAGGTGCTCGGCGGGAAGCTCACGTTCTCGGACGGCTCCACCGTGACGGTGGGGACGCTCCCGAACGGCGGCACCCTGCAGAGCGTGTCGTTCACGGCGCGGCAGGCCACGTGGGTCCGGTTCACGGTGACCTCGGTGAGCCGGACGACGAAGAACATCGGGTTGGCCGAGGTCCGCGTGTTCGGGACCGCGGGGACGACGACGCCCACGCCGACCCCGACCCCGACGCCGACGCCGACGCCGACGCCGACGCCGACGCCGACACCGAAGCTCACCGACGTCACCGGTTCCGCCACGCCGTCCGCCGTCGCCGACAACCCCGCCGACGGGCAGACCGTCGCGAAGGCCGTCGACGGGGTCGTGTCCGGGTACCCCGTCGACCCGACGAAGGAGTGGGTCGTGCCGTGGGGCCGGACGGGCATCTGGTACCAGCTCGACTGGACGAGCTCCGTCGCGCTCCAGCGCGTCGTCCTGAACGACCGGCCGAACACCGCGGACCGCATCACCGGCGGCACGCTGACGTTCTCCGACGGCAGCAAGGTGACCGTCGGGCAGCTGCCGAACGACGGCTCCGCGCTCACCGTCGACTTCGCGCCCCGGAACGTGCGCTGGGTCCGCTTCACGACCACGTCGGTCTCCGGCAGCACGGTCAACGTCGGGCTCGCCGAGATCCGCGCCTGGGCGAAGCAGTGACACAGCCCGCGGACTCCGATCCACGTGCGCCGATCACCCTGCCGCGTCCCGTGGCGGACGACGCCGCGGCGGCACACGGCGCGCCACCGGCGCACGGCGTCGGCGTCGCCCGGCACCGCGGGCCGGTCCGGCGGGCCGGTCGGCGCATCGCGTACGCTGCGGGTGCCCTCGTGATCGCGGCGGGGGCGATCGCCGCCTCGACGACGGCCGCACCCGTGGACCCCGTGGACCCGAGCGGCGTCGCCATGCCGACGAGCGACGGCAACGGCTGGCACCGCGTGTTCTCCGAGGACTTCGCCGATCCCGCGCGGACCGGCGGGTTCGAGGCGGCCTACGCCGACCGGTTCTCGGTGTACCACGGCTTCGCGGACACGGCGGGGACGGGGCGGTACCAGGCCTCCGTGCTGAGCGCGCACGACGGGGTGCTCGACATGCGGCTGCGGACCACCAAGGGCGGCACGCCGCTCGCCGGCGGGATCGTCCCGCTCGTCGACGGCCAGTGGGGCGGCCAGACGTCCGGCCGCTACAGCATCCGGTTGAAGAGCGACGACGTCGACGGCTACGGCGTCGCGGTGCTGCTCTGGAGCGACGAGAACGTGTGGGACGACGGCGAGATCGACTTCCCCGAGGGCGCGCTCGGCACCCCGGCCTACCTCAACGTGCACTGTCTGCAGGACCCGGCCGAGAAGTGCGTGCACCACCAGACGCAGGCGTCGCTCGGGGACTGGCACACGTACACGATCGAGTGGACGCCGTCCCGGATGTCGTTCCTCGTCGACGGCGACGTCGTGGGGACGACGACGGAGAGCATCCCGACCGCCCGCATGCACTTCGTCGTGCAGGCGGGCTCGAACGAGGGGCGCCCACCGCGCGACGCCGCCGGGTCGCTGCTCGTCGACTGGATGACGATCGACGTGCCGGCCGACGGCGCGACACCGCAGGCGACCCTGCCGTCCCGCGGCGCGACCGCGCCGGAGCAGGGCACCTGGGTCGCCGGCACACCGGACGACTGAGCCGACGACGGACGGGAGGCGCGTGGCGACGCCGCCACGCGCCTCCCGTCCGTCGTGTGGTGCGGTCAGCGCGCCGCGTGCTCGGTGAGTGCGCGCAGCAGAGTCGCGACGTGCGGTCCGCGGCCGTGGTGCTCGCGGACGAAGTCGCGGCAGCGGTCGCCCAGCGACGGGTCCTGCGCGGCTTCCTCGAGGGCGTCCAGCACCTTCCGGGCCAGTGCCTCGGGGTCGGTCGGGTCCACCGTGAACCGAGCCCACTCGCCGGACAGGATCTCGCCGGTCCCGCCGGACTCGGCAGCGACCACCGGGCGGCCCGTGGACATCGCCTCGACGACGACCCGGCCGAAGCCCTCGGGCTCGATCGACGGTGCGACGACGAGGTCGGCGGCGTGCAGCAGCGGGACGACGTCGTCCCGCTCGGGCAGCACGAGCACCGAGCCCTCGGGGAGCGCCGCGATCGCCTCCTCGACGGCGTCCGCCTCGCTCGGGTACAGCGCACCGGCGAGCACGAGCAGTGGCGGCCGACGAGGTGCGTCGGACCCGGCGGGGACCGTCTCCGGGAGCCGGGCGTGCGCGATGGTCAGCACACGGCCCCACGCCTCGAGCAGCGCGAGGACGCCCTTGGAACGGGAGAGCCTGCCGTAGTAGAGGACGGTCGGGGTGTCGTCGTCGATGCCGAGCGTGCTGCGGGCACGCCGGACGTCGGCCGGGGTGGCCGCGGGGAACGCGTCGGTGTCGACGCCGTTCGGGACGATCGTGACGTGGTCCGCCGGAGCTCCGGCGTCCCGCCACGCCGACGCCATCGCCTGCGACACCGCGAAGAACTGCGTGCGCCCGCCCGAGAACGCCCGGATGCGGCGGTAGTTCGGCGCGTGGTGCAGGTGCACGGCCAGGGGCACCCCGGCCACCAGCGACGCGATCCGGCCGAACGGCAGGTACTCCGGCCGGTTCAACCAGAGGACGTCGAGGTGCGACCGGCGGAGACGGAGTCCCTCGCGGGCGAACCGCACGGCGTCCCGGAGGGCCGTGCGGACGCCGAAGTGGTAGTCGGTCGCGTCGACCAGCCGGACACCCATGCGGTCGAACGGCGCCCGGCCCTCGTCCGAGCGGGGAGCATGGGCGTCCCGGTGCCAGATCTCGACTTCGTGGCCGGCGGCGACGAGGTCCGTGGTGTCCTCGAGCACGCAGCGTTCGAGGCCGCCGTTCAGTGCGAGCCCCGTCACCACCGCGCCGATCCGGAGTCGGTGGGGTCGGTCGCCTCGTCGTCTGCGGCCGGTCATGACGCACCTCCTCGTGCTGCCCGGAGTCGTCGGACGAACCAGGGGAGACAGGCGAGCACCCCGGCGACGCGGATCCAGTTCCAGAGGGCGTCCTGCGGGACGAGCGTCGACGCCCCGGCGACGGCGAGGGCCGCCACGACGGGCAGCACCACACGCAGGCCGGGGCCGCGCCACGACCGGCGGTCGGTCATCGAGAACAGCTGCATGGCCGCGAGCCCGACGTACGCCAGGACGGTGGCCATCGCCGCGCCGGCGATGCCGAACGCGGGAACGAGCAGGAGGTTCGCGCCGATGTTCACGACACCGGCGATCGCGGCGATCACGCCGACCGTGACTCCACGGCGTTCGATGAGCAGCAGTCGACCGGTCGCCCCGCTCGCGACGACCGGGAACGCGGTCACCGCGACGATGAACACCACGATGGTGAGCTCGTGCACCCGGTAGGACGCGGGTGCGAGGATCGGCAGCGCGACCGGGGACACCAGGGTCACGGCGAGGAGCACGGGCGCCAACATCCGGTAGAGCTCGTCGCGGGAGTGCATCGCGAGCTCACGACGGGCGACGGCGTCCCGGAGCGCGGCGAAGTGCGGTGCCCAGGCCTGGTTCGTGAAGGTGAGCAGGAGGATCACCGCGGAGCCGACGACGTAGGCGATCTGGTAGCGGGCGACCTCCTCGGGGCCGAGCAGCCGCTGCACGACGACGCGGTCGCCGGCGTTCAGCACGAAGTACGACAGGTTGCCGAGGGCGATCGGGATGCCGAGCCGGAACGCCCGGACGTTGGTCTTCCGATCGAACAGTCCGGCGAGCCGCGGTCGGGTCGCGGCGATGCCGATGACCATCGCCACGCCCTGCGCGACGACGCCGCCCCAGGCGTAGGTGGTGGCGTCGGCGTGCACGAACGCCAGCAGGCCGAGGCCGATGATCGAGCCGCCGACGGAGGACAGCAGGCTCGTCACGGCGAAGACCCGGATGCGGTCCTGCGCGACGAGCAGCGCGAGGGAGATCTGCACGATCGCCGCCGGTCCGGTCCAGAGCACCGCGACGAGGAGCAGCGGGTGCGCGCCGATGAAGCCGGCGGCGTCGCCCCACGCGGGGATCGTCGTCAGTGCGGCGACCGTCACGATGCTCGCGGTGACCATCCCGACCGCGAGCAGCCCGCGAGCCCGCCGGTCGTCGCCGTCCTCCGCGCGCTGCAGGACCGCCGCCTGGTCGATGCCGGCGACGGCGAGGACGACGAGCGCCTGGTAGAGCGCGATCGCCGAGGCCAGGACGCCGAACTCGGCGGGCGGCATGAGGTGGGCGAGGACGGGGGAGATGAGCGACGAGACGACGAGCTGCATCGACCACACGACGACGTAGAGCAGGCCGCGGCCGAACAGGACGGAGGAGCCCTTGCGGACGGCGACGGCGCCCGTGTCGATCGACTCGGGGACCGGTGCGACGGTCTCGTCGACCTCGGGAACCGGCACGACGGTCTCGTCGACCCCGGCGGCCTCGCGGGCCGCCCGTGCCTCGCGACGGGTCTGCGGGGGGAGCGTCACGGTGCGACCACCCCGGCAGCCGGGGTCTCGGAGCGTGCCGCGCCCTCGCGCAGACCGAAGGCCGCGTCCACCAGGTCGAGCAGGTCCGTGCTGCGCTCCGTGGCGAACTTCCGGGCGAACAGCTGCGGCTGCGACACGTCCGGCAGCGTGCGGCGCTCCAGCAGTGCCCCGGCGTCCGACAGCGTCAGCCACGGCGGGCTCTTCCGCGCGGTCCCGTCCCAGCCGATCCACCACAGCGGCGCGGCGACGTGCGCATCCGCGAAGCCCGGCGCCAGCGTGGGGGTGCTGAGCACCGACGGCACGAAGGTCTCGTCGGCGACCCACGTCCGGCGCCAGAAGCGGACCAGGTCGGGTCGGGTGTCGACGGTGTGCACGACCGCCGACGCGTGTCGGCGCGCGAGGACCTTGAGCTGCGACCCCCCGGCGAACACGACACCGCGCGGCGTCCGGCGGGGGACGGGCAGCCGGATCATGTGCTTCCGCCACGCCCAGTGCGGGAACCGGATCCGGGCGCGACCGCCGTCGCGACCCCACTCCGGCCACGGCAGCGGGTTCACGTGCACGAACGACTCGTCGGGGTGCGCCGCGAGCAGGTCCCGGATCTCGGTCGGGCCGGCCAGCGGGTAGTCGCTGCCGGTGAGCAGGGCGACGTGCGAGGCGTCGGTCTCGGCGAGCGCCGCCCGGTACCCGGACACCTCCGCCTCGACGTTCTCCCACTTCGCCCAGCCGGTGCGGATGCGGGGGAGGACCCGCACCCGGTCGGGGAGTCCGTCGGTCATCTCCCGGAACACCGCCTCCGGGGTCCGTGCATCGCAGTGCAGGAACACCGGGAACGGGTCGAGCGCCTCGACGAGCCGGCGCACGTGCGTGGCGTCCTCGTGGGCGAGGACGATGCACGCGAGTGCCGCGGGTGCGGGCGCCGCTGGGGAGTTGGCCATGGACGCGACGCTAACCGCGCCGTTCCGCGGCCGACAGGGCATCCGGTGCCTGCTGCGGGGAAGCGGCGGTTTCCCGCACTCAGGCCCCCGAACGGGGTCTGATCAGCGTTTCTTCCGGAACTTCGGGCAGTCGCACAGGGCGCAGTCGCTGCCCGGCCGGTAGTGCTCGTGGGCCTCCTGCACGTGCCCGCAGACGCACGTCGCCGTGTCCACCTCGAGGACGTCCCGCTCCGAGGGGAGGACGGCGCCGAGCTCGGTCGCGGGGCCCAGCGGCATTCGTCCTCCTCGTGCCCGGCGTGCTGCCGCCGGGTCGTCCCCACGATCCTACGGGCCGAGGGCGCTCCGGTGGCGGCAAACCGCAAGACGGGCGACCGTCGCCGCAACCCCGTCGGACCGCCGTTGACCGTCCCGGCGGGCCACCGGAGCATCGGAGCATGACCGACCACCAGGCCACCGCCGCGCCCGTCCTGATGATCGCGCCCGCGATGCCGTCTCCGGACCGTCCCGCGTGGGCCGGCGCCGCGTGGGTCGGAGCCGTCGACCGGCAGGAGGCGCTCGCCGCATCGGCCGTGGAACTCGCCGGCGCGGACGGCTTCCGCCGCGCACGGCTCCTGGTCCGTGACGGACGCGAGGTCGCCGGCTTCGTCGACGTCGCCGTCGACGCGAGCGGCGAGGTGGACCCGGCCGAGTTGGGACCGGCCCTGCGCGCCCTGCGCACCACGACCCCCGCGGCCGTCCCGCAGGGCGACACGACCGGCCGCGTCTCCGTCGTCATCGGCACCCGCGACCGGCCGGACGACGTCCGCCGTTGCGTGCGCAGCGTGCTCGCCTCCGAGCACCCCGACTTCGAGGTCTTCGTCGTCGACAACGCCCCGACCACCACGGCGACCCGCGAGGTCGTCGCCTCGTTCGACGACCCCCGGCTGCACTACGTCCTGGAGGCCCGACCCGGCGTCTCGCGCGCACGGAACGCCGGTCTCGCCCTGGCGTCCGGTGCCGTGGTCGCCTTCGTCGACGACGACGTGGTCGTCGACCAGCACTGGCTCGCTGCGCTCGCCGACGCGTACGCCCGCGACGCGGACGTCGTCTGCGTCACCGGGCTCGTGCCGAGTGGCGAGCTCCGGACACCCACGCAGCGGTACTTCGACGAACGCGTGACCTGGGCCCGCAACCTCGACCGCCGGGTGTTCCGCACCGCGGCGCCGCCGGCGGACCTCCCGCTCTTCCCGTTCTCGGTCGGTGCGTTCGGCACCGGCGCGAACATGTCGCTCCGCCGTTCGGCAGCACTCGCACTCGGCGGGTTCGACGTCGCGCTCGGCCCTGGGACGCCCTCGCGCGCCGGCGAGGACCCCGACGTGTTCACCCGCGTCCTGCTCTCCGGCGGGGCGCTCGCCGTCGAGCCCTCGGCGATCGTCTGGCACAAGCACCGGCCGGACCGCGCGGCGCTGCGCTCCCAGGCGCTCGGCTACGGCACGGGCCTGGGGGCGTGGGTCGCGAAGCTGATGCTCCGTCCGCGAACCGCGGTGGCGGTGCTCCGACGGGCGGTCGGTGCACTGCAGCAGCTCGGTGCGCTCGGGCAGGGCGACGGGCAGGTGGCGGCAGCGGTGGACGCGCTCGGCGGCTGGCCCGTCGACGACGAGTTCCGCGAGGCCACGGCCGGCCTCAAGCGCGTCGAGCTCGTCGCCGCGCTCGGCGGACCGTGGCGCTACCTGCGGTCGCGGCGCGCTGCGCGCTGACGCCAGCGGGTCGCGGGGTGGTGGCGGTCGCGGACTCGGTACGACACGACGCTCGTCGTCCGACAGCCGTCTTGTCGTTCCGTGCGCGTGCAACGGTTGCGCGTGCATCGTGCGACAACGCACGTGTCGTACGACAGCCGTGTTGTCGTTCCGTGCGCGTGCAACGACCCCGACGCCGACGCGCGCGACCACGGACAGACGGACGGGAGGCCGGTGGCGACGCTGCCACGGGCCTCCCGTCCGTCGATCGGTCGGTCCCTAGGGACGGAACCGGCCCTCCTCGACGTCGCGCCAGAACCGACGGCTCCGGAGGTACGCCGCAGGCCCGGCCGGGAACCCGCGGAACTCGTGGTACGCCAGCGACCGGGGGATCTGCGTCGTCGAGGCCTCGGTGATGGTCTCGGCGGCGGCGTCCCGCTTCCCGCGCAGCCGGGACACCAGCTGCGCGAGCTTGATCTTGCCGGCGCGCGGCATCAGTCGGGCGAGCACGAGGGCGTGCCGACGGTCCTTCGCGATGAGCTCGCACATCAGCGCGGTGAACCCGACGCCGTTCGAGTGCAGCTGGCCGTGCAGTCCCTCGAGGTCCTGGCGGTGCCGGTGGTGCACGACCGCGCGCGGCTCGAAGCCGATCTTCCCGCCGCCCCACAGGATGTCGATGAAGATCGCCAGGTCCTCGCCGCCGCGTGCCGGGACGCCCGCGCCGAGCACCGGGTCGAAGCCGCCGACGGCGTCGAACGCGGAGCGGCGGACCGCCCAGTTCGCGCCGGCGCCGTAGCCGCCGATGCCGTAGATCGCGAAGTGCTTGCGCACGGTGCCGTCCGGGGCGATGGCCGAGGCCTGCGCGTGCCGCATGACGCCCGGCACGTCGTCGGGGACGATCGTCACCGGGTCGAAGGTGCGCTCGCCGCTGAAGCCGCCGTAGTACGCCTCGTACCAGATCTGGGCGGGGGTCTCGAGCTCGACGGGCAGGATCATGCCCGTGACCGCCTGGACCTCCGGCTCGCGGACGAAGCGGGTGCCGATCGAGCGCAGCCACTGCGGGTCGACGCGGACGTCGTCGTCGGTGAACGCGATGACCTCGCCGCGGGCCGCTGCGACGCCGGAGTTCCGGCCGATCGAGCACCCGGGGCGGCGTTCGGTGACGAGCCGCACGTTCCGGCCCTCGAGGAGCCCGGGCAGCGCGTCGATGTCCGGCAGCTTCACCCGGTTGTCGACCAGGATGACCTCGTACCGGGGGTAGTCGAGGTGCTCGAGGAAGTCGAGCAGCTTCGCGATGTCCTGCACCCGGGCGACGATCGTGGACACGACGATCGAGATCATCGGGAGGTCCTCGTCCGGCACCGCGGCGGGGAAGGCGTCGACCGCTCCCGGGTGACCGTCGACCAGCGGCGCGAGCGCGCGTGCGGCGTCGGCCGGGTCCGCGGTGAGCAGGACGTCGAGCGTGGTGACCGGGAAGCCGTCGCGGTACCCGACGACCAGCGCGGAGGAGCCGCTCTCGTCGGCGACGAGCGGCGGGAGCGGAGCATCGAGGTCGATGCTGACGACCCGGCGCGGGCCGGGGACGGTGACGGGGGAGAGCAGGGCCATGCAGCGGACGCTACGGGGACGCCCGGGGCCCGACAACGGCATGACGGCGCAGTGGCGGGCTTCCTGCGGGGTTCCGCACGCAGCGGCGTCGACCCGGTGTGGACGTGTGAGCGCTCACCCAGGAAGTCAGGGCAAGTCCCCAGGTCACGACCAGGTCACGGATTCTTTGCAACCGGTTGCGAAACGCTGAGGGCGGGCGTAGCTTCCTCCATCAGCAGGCAGCGTCGCCTGCTCCAGGCAGCGTCGTCGACACCCGATCGAGGTCGCCTGGTGATCTCGACGAGGAGACATCGCTGTGAAGACAACACGCGCCAAGGTGCGGTTCGCATCGGTTGCGGGCGTGGCCGTCATCGGCCTCGTGCTCACCGGTTGCTCGAGCGGCAGCTCGGCATCGAACGACGCCCAGAACGGCCAGGACAGCCGCGGCCCGATCACCTACGTGCAGGGCAAGGACAACTCGAACGTCGTCCGACCGCTCATCGCGAAGTGGAACGCGGCACACAAGGACGAGAAGGTCACTTTCAAGGAGCAGTCCGACCAGGCCGACCAGCAGCACGACGACCTCGTGCAGCACTTCCAGGCGAAGGACGCCAACTACGACGTGGTCGACGTCGACGTCGTCTGGACCGCGGAGTTCGCCGCCAAGGGCTGGCTGACCCCGCTCACCGGCAAGATGAAGATCGACACGTCGAAGCTGCTGCCGGCGACGGTCAAGACGGCCACGTACAACAACACGCTCTACGCGGCCCCGCAGACCTCCGACGGCGCGCTGCTCTACTACCGCAAGGACCTCGTCAAGACGCCTCCGACCACCTGGTCCGAGATGATGGCGGACTGCAAGATCGCGAAGGACAACGGCATCGGTTGCTACGCCGGCCAGTTCGCGAAGTACGAGGGTCTCACCGTGAACGCCTCCGAGGCGATCAACGGCTCCGGCGGCTCCGTCCTCAACAAGGGCGGCTCCCCGGACGTCGACACCTCGGACGCGAAGGCCGGTCTGCAGAACCTGGTCGACGCCTTCAAGGACGGGAACATCCCGGCCGAGGCGATCACCTACCAGGAGGAGCAGGGTCGCACCGCCTTCGAGGCCGGCAAGCTGCTGTTCCTGCGCAACTGGCCGTACGTGTACAGCCTCGCGAAGACCGACGGCTCGTCGACGGTCAAGGACACCTTCGGCATCGCCCCGATCCCCGGCAAGGACGGCACCGGCGCCTCGACGCTCGGTGGGCACAACGCCGCGATCAGCGTCTACTCGAAGCACAAGGCCACCGCGCACGACTTCCTCGAGTACCTGGAGTCGAACGAGACCCAGAAGTTCTTCGCGACGCAGGGCTCGCTGGCCCCGGTCGTCGGTGACCTCTACACGGACTCCGAGCTCACCTCGAAGCTGCCGTACCTGCCGACGCTGCTGAAGTCCATCGAGTCGGCCGAGCCGCGCCCGGTCACGCCGTTCTACCCGGCCGTGACCAAGGCGGTCCAGGACAACACCTACGCGGCCCTCAAGGGATCGAAGAGCGTCGACGAAGCCCTGAAGGACATGCAGGCGGCCCTCAAGACGGCCACCAGCAGCGGCAACTAGCCGTCACCGCGTGACGGACCGAACGAGCCGTCACCACGTGACGGACTGGAGGCGCGGGTCGACCCCGGCCCGCGCCTCCCGTCCGCCCCATCCTGCGTCCCGACACCCCGGCAAGGAGGCCGTCACGTGTCAGCAGCAACCGAGATCCCCGCCGCCATCCCGAACCCCACCGGGCTGGAGCCACCGAAGCGGCGGCGCGGCGGCCTGAACGCCGAGCACGGCCGGTGGGCCGTGTACCTGATCGGCCCGACCATCGTGCTCCTCGCGATCGTCATCGGGTACCCGGTCGTCAGCGCGATCATCCAGTCGTTCCAGCTCGACGCCGGCCTCGACAAGGCCACCGGCCTGTTCGTGCAGGGCGGCTTCGCCGGCGTCACGAACTACGTGCACTGGCTCGCCCAGCAGTGCGGCAACACCACCTGCCCGCCCGGCAGCATCGGCAGCCAGTTCTGGGTGTCGATGGGCAACACGTTCTTCTTCACCGTGGTCACCGTCGCGCTCGAGACCGTGATCGGCGTGTGGATGGCCATCATCATGAACCGCAACTTCAAGGGCCGCGCGCTCGTCCGTGCCGCGATCCTCGTGCCGTGGGCCATCCCGACCGCCGTCACCGCGAAGCTCTGGTACTTCATCTTCGACGCGAACGGCGTGCTCAACCACGTGCTCGGCCAGCAGATCCTCTGGACGAGCGGCGAGTGGGCCTCGCGGTGGGCGGTCATCATCGCGGACACCTGGAAGACCACGCCGTTCATGGCGCTGCTCATCCTGGCGGGCCTCCAGCTCATCCCGGAGGAGGTCTACGAGGCCGGCAAGATGGACGGCGCCTCGACGATGCAGCGCTTCTGGAACATCACCCTCCCGCTGATCAAGCCCGCGCTCATGGTCGCCGTGCTGTTCCGCGTGCTCGACGCGCTCCGCATGTACGACCTCCCCGCGATCCTCACCGGCGGCGGCGGTGGGTCCGGCAACGCGACGACCACGTTGTCGATCCTCGTCGTCGACCAGATCCGGCAGGGGTTCAACTCCGCGTCGGCACTCTCCACGATCACGTTCCTGGTGATCTTCATCGTCGCGTTCGTCTTCGTCCGGTTCCTCGGCGCGAACGTCGTGCAGACGCAGGCAGCCCAGCAGAAGGGTGAACTCAAGTGACCCTCGCAGCCGACCGACCCCGGTCCAACACCCGTGCCCGTGACCTCGCCGTCGACCGCTCCCGGACGAGCGTCAAGCGCCACGTCGGGCCGAAGCTCCGCACCGGCATCCAGGCGACGGTCATAGCCGTCTGGTGCCTGCTGCCGTTCTACTGGATGGTGGTGACGAGCTTCCGGGACGTCGGGTTCACCTTCGACCCGACGCCGTGGTTCACCCACTTCACGTTCGCGAACTACGAGACGGCGTTCTCGACGGCGCTCGGCAACCACCTCGGTCGGGCGCTCCTGAACAGCCTCGTCATCGGTGGCACGGTGACGATCATCGCGCTGCTCGTCGGCACGAGCGCCGCGTACGCGCTGGCCCGCCTCGAGTTCCGGGGCAAGTCGCTCATCGCCGGCGCGATCCTCGCCGCGTCGATGTTCCCGGGCGTCGCGCTCATCTCGCCGCTGTTCCAGCTGTTCACCGACATCGGCTGGATGGGCACGTACCAGGCGCTGATCCTGCCGAGCATCTCGTTCGTGCTGCCCCTGACCGTCTACACGCTCGCGAGCTTCTTCCGCGAGATGCCGTGGGACCTCGAGGAAGCGGCGCGCATCGACGGGTGCACGCGCGTGCAGGCCTTCCGGCGGATCATCCTGCCGTTGGCCGCCCCCGCCGTGTTCACGACCGCGATCCTGGCGTTCATCTCGTCCTGGAACGAGTACCTCATCTCGTCCCAGCTCTCGAGTGACGCGACGCAGCCCGTCACCGTGGCCATCGCGGGCTTCCAGGGATCGGTGCCGCACCAGGAGCCCTACACCGCCGTCATGGCGGCGGGCACGATCGTCACGATCCCGCTCGTGATCCTCGTGCTCGTCTTCCAGCGGCGCATCGTGGCCGGCCTCACCGCCGGTGGCGTGAAGGGCTGACGGCCGTGGCACAGCGCGGACCCACACGACCCACCGCCCGCATCGAGGAGGCGATCGGCTTCGTCGGGATGTTCGGTGTCCTCTTCCTCGGGGTCACGGTGTTCTGCGAGGTCACCGGGCGACCGGCGCTCGGCTGGGCGCTCACCCTGCTGGTC
Source organism: Curtobacterium sp. SP.BCo (assembly GCF_051903265.1). Taxonomy (GTDB): domain Bacteria; phylum Actinomycetota; class Actinomycetes; order Actinomycetales; family Microbacteriaceae; genus Curtobacterium. The sequence continues at coordinate 2,818,851 of NZ_CP194337.1, read as the reverse complement.
TCGGTGCTCGGCATCGTCGCGCTCGACCGGTGGCGGGTGTCGGTCCTCCGGCGCACCGCGTCGGAGGACGGGATCGGCGGCGCGCCGGCAGCCGCGGCCCCGGCTGCGGCGACCCCGCGGGGCGCCGTCGCCCGGACCGCGGCAGCCGACGCCCGGGTGCACCGGCACGTGGGCTGGGACGAGCTCGCCCCGGCGGGGCGGCGCCCGGACCGCTCGACGCGACCCGTCGCCGAGGTGACCCGCCCGTCGGACGGCTGACGGGCCTCCAGGCCATGGCCATGGGCATCCAGGAGATCGCGACCGTCACCGGCCTGTCCAAGTCGACGGTGTCCCGCGCACTGCGCGGGATGTCGACGGTCGCCGACTCCACCATCGACCAGGTGCGACGGGTCGCCGACGAACTCGGGTACGTCCCGAGCTCGGCGGCGGCCGGCCTCGCCACCGGACGGCAGCGCGCCGTCGGGGTCGTCGTTCCGGTCATCGACCGGTGGTTCTACGTGAAAGCCCTCGGCGGCGTCGACGCCGAGCTGCGGCGGGCCGGGTACGACCTCGTGCTCTACAACCTCGGCGGCCCGGGCGGCGATCGCGACCGGGCGTTCCGACGCTCGATGCTGCGCCACCGTGTCGACGCCCTCGTGCTCCTCTCCCTCGTGCTCGACGAGACCGAGCGTGCCGAGCTCGAACTCGCCCGGCACCCGATGATCGTCATCGGGGGACCGGCGCCCGGTCTGCGGAACATCGGGGTCGACGACGTCGTGGTCGCCCGGATCGCCGTCGACCACCTCTGCGGCCTCGGGCACCGGGACGTCGCCTACGTCGGCGGTCAGGACGAGGCCGGGATGAACGTGGCGGTGCCGTGGCTGCGCCGGGACGGGTTCGTCGACGCGATGACCGGCCACGGCCTGGGCGTGCGGGAGGAGTGGATCCTGGACGGGCGCTTCTCGTTCGCGGGCGGCGCCGACGCGGGGGCGACGCTGTTCGCCGGCGCTGCCCGGCCGACCGCGGTGTTCTGCGCCTCCGACGAGATGGCGCTCGGGGTGATGCTCGCCGCGCGCCGTGCCGGGCTCGCCGTGCCGGGGGACGTGTCGGTGATGGGCATCGACGGCCACGAGTACGGCGAGGTCGTCGGGCTGACGACGGTCGCGCAGGACCCGGAGGCGCAGGGTCGCGCGGCCGCGCGGGCCGTGCTCGCCGAGGTGGACGGGGCCGCGGTGGGGGCGCTGGCGGCGTCGCCCGCGCATCTCGTCGTGCGGTCGTCGACGGGACCGGCGCCTGCATGAGCGCCGCGCGCCGCGCCGCGCGCCGCGCCGCCCGCCGCCGCGCCGCCCGCCGCCGCGCCGCCCGCCGCTGCCCGCGCCGCGTAGGGTCGGGCGCATGGAGGTCACGAAGCTTGAACACGCCTGCCAGATCGTCACCGAGGGCGGGGCCCGTCTGGTGATCGACCCCGGCAACCTCACGCGACCCGTCGACGTCGAGGGCGTGGTCGCTGTGGTCGTCACGCACGAGCACCCCGACCACGTCACACCGGAGCAGCTCGCCGGCATCCTGGCGCGCAACCCCGACGCCGTCGTGCTCGGTCCGGCCGGCGTCGCGACGGCGCTCGCCGACACCGGTGTCCCCGTCGACGTGGTCACCGACGGCGACCACCGCTCGGTCGGCCCGTTCGAGCTGAGCTTCCACGGCACCCGCCACAACGTCATCCACGCGAGCATCCCGGTGATCGACAACACCGGCGTGCTCGTCAACGGCCGGCTGTTCCACCCGGGGGACTCGTACACGGTGCCCGGTGTCCCGGTCGAGGTGCTCGCCGCCCCGGTCGGCGCCCCGTGGCTCAAGATCGCCGAGGCGATGGACTACGTCGCGGCCGTCGCGCCCCGACGGGCGTACCCCGTCCACGAGGCCACGCTCTCCGACGTCGGGTACCGCATGCACACGGGTCGCCTGCGCGACATGGTCGAGCCCGACGGCGAGTTCGTGGTGCTCGCCCCCGGCGATTCGCTCACCGTCTGAGGCGGTCGTCGACGGCCCTGGAGGCGCAGATCACCCGCCGTATGCCCGGTGCGGCATGGCGGCACACCCGGGCGACACGCCTCGTTTTGGCAGTGTGCGCGGGCTGTGCAATACTTATCGGGTTGTCGGAACGGCCCCATCGTATAGTGGCCTAGTACGTCGCCCTCTCACGGCGGTAACGCGGGTTCGAATCCCGCTGGGGTCACCACAGGTGGCTTGCCTCCGACTCCGACAACGTGCACGAGACCCCCGCTCCCGGGCGGGGGATTCCCATGTGACGGCCCCATCGTATAGCGGCCTAGTACGCTGCCCTCTCACGGCGGTAACGCGGGTTCGAATCCCGCTGGGGTCACAGCACCGAAACCCCCGTCCAGCTCCGGCTGGGCGGGGGTTTCGTCGTTCCACAGGGCAGGCGTTCCCCCGTGGCCGTCATGCTCAGCCGGCCTCGGTCCGTGCTGCCGCGGAGTCGTCGCGCCGCAGCCGGATCACGCTGGCGATGGTCGAGACGCCCATCGCGCCGACGATCACGAGCAACGACACCCACGTGCTGATCTCCGGCGCCCACGCGACGGACTCCCCACCGTTGAGGAACGGCAGTTCGTTGCCGTGCAGGGCGTGCAGCACGAGCTTCACGCCGATGAAGGCGAGGATGAAGGCGATCCCGTACTTCAGGTACACCAGGCGCTCGAGCAGGCCGCCGAGCAGGAAGTAGAGCTGCCGCAGGCCCATCAGCGCGAAGACGTTGGCGGTGAAGACGATGAACGGGCTCTGCGTGATGCCGAAGATCGCCGGGATCGAGTCGAGCGCGAACAGCAGGTCGGTCGTGCCGATCGCGATCAGGACCACCAGCAGGGGCGTGAAGTGCCGCACACCGTCGTGGGTCGTCCGGAGCTTCATCCCGTCGAACGTGTCCGTGATCCGGACCCGACGGCGGAGCACCCGGACGATGAGGCTGTCCTTGTCGTCGTCGTCGTCCTCACCGCGGAGCTGCTGGATGGCGGTCCACACGAGCCAGGCACCGAAGATGTAGAAGATCCAGGAGAAGTCCTCGATCAGCTGGGCGCCGAGCAGGATGAACAGACCCCGCAGCACGAGCGCGATGATGATGCCCAGCATGAGGACCTCTTGCTGGATCTGCTTCGGTACCGAGAACCGTGCCATCAGGATGACGAACACGAAGAGGTTGTCGATGCTGAGGCTGTACTCCGTGAGCCAGCCGGCGAGGAACTGCCCGGCCGGCTCCCCGCCGGCGAAGAGCAGCATCGCGAGCGCGAAGACGAGGGCCAGACCGACGTAGAGCCCGACCCACACCGCCGATTCCTTGAGCGTCGGCACGTGCGGGCGACGGGCGACGATGAGCAGGTCCGCGAGCAGGATCGCGACGAGCGCGATCATCGAGCCGACTTCGAACACGATCGGGAGCTCGGGCACGCGGGGCTCTCCTTGCTGCTGGGTGGGACGGAACGCAGTGCCCGGGACGGGCAACCTGTCCAGTCTCACCGATTTCTCGGCGCCCGGTCGCCACGGACCCGTGCCAGGGTGGTCCGGTGACCAGTGTCGTGCAGCTCATCCGGTCCGGTTCGCTCAGCGACGTCGCGGAGTACGCGTACGCGGCCACCGCGCCGGCCGACGCCAGGCTCGTGTTCCTCGCCGGGGCGTGTCCGCTCGACCCCGACGGTGCGACCGTGGCGGTCGGGGACGTCCGCGGGCAGGCCGCCCGCTGCGTCGCGAACCTGCGGACGGCGCTCGACGCCGCGGGCGCCGGCATCGAGGACCTCGTGCAGACCCGGGTGCTCGTCGCGTCGTCACGGCGGGCCGACCTCGTGGCGGCTTGGGAAGTCGTCCGTGCGGCGATGGGCGACCACGACGTGCCGAGCACGCTGCTGGGTGTGACGGTCCTCGGCTACGACGACCAGCTCGTCGAGGTCGAGGGCATCGCCGCGGTCGCCGACCCCGCCGCCGGGGACCGATGACGACCGGGGCGCCGCTGGCCGACGACCGTCCGCCGCACCGCCGCTGGGCGTTCCTCGGGCTGGTCGCCCTGGGCGGGGCGATCGGCACCGCTGCCCGGGCACTGCTCGCGGCGGCGTTCCCGGCCCTCGACGGCATCAGCTGGACGATCCTGGCGATCAACGTCGTCGGGGCCTTCTGTCTCGGACTCCTGCTCGAGACGCTCGCGCGCCGCGGTCCCGACGTCGGCCGGCGCCGGGCCGTCCGATTGTTCGTCGGCACCGGGGTGCTCGGCGGCTTCACGACCTACAGCACCCTCGCCGACGACACGGCGCAGCTCCTCGACGGCGGTCGGTGGGCAGCGGGCAGCGGGTACGCCCTGGTGACGGTCGTCCTCGGGCTGCTCGCGGTCGCCGCGGGCGTGCTGGCAGCGGGTCGCGCGCACCGGACGGACGACACGGCGGAGGACGATCGGTGAACGCCCTCGAACTCCTGCTGGTCGCGGTCGGCGGCGGCGTCGGGGCAGCGCTCCGGTTCGCCCTCGACGGGCTCGTGAAGTCCCGCGTCACCCGATTCCCGCTCGGCACGCTCGTGATCAACGTGTCCGGATCGCTGGTCCTCGGGGTGCTGACGGGCCTCGGGCAGGCCGGCACGATCCCCGTCGCGGCGGTGGCGGTCCTGGGGACGGGCATGATGGGTGGGTACACGACGTTCTCGACGGCGAGTGTCGAGACCGTGCAGCTCCTCCGATCCGGCAAGCCCCGGCTCGCCGTCGTGAACGGCCTCGGCATGCTCGTCGTCTCGGTCGGCGCAGCCGCGCTCGGCCTCTTGCTCGGAAGGAACTCATGACCTCGGAACGCCCCGGCGAACTCGTCCTCGTCCGCCACGGAGAGACGGAGTGGTCGAGGAGCGGCCAGCACACCGGTCGCACCGACATCCCACTCACCGACGACGGCATCGCCCAGGCCGAGCGCGCCGGACGCTTCCTCGCCGACCGCTCGTTCGCGCTGGCGCTGTCCAGCCCGCTGCAGCGCGCCCGCGACACCGCGGCCCTGGTGGGCGTCGACCCGGAGCTCGACGAGGACCTGCTGGAGTGGGACTACGGCGCGTACGAGGGCCTGACGACCCCGCAGATCAAGGTGCTGCGCCACGGCCCGTGGGACCTCTGGACCGACGGGGTGCCGGCCGGCGACACCCCCGGCGAGAACGCCGCCGAGGTCCGGGTCCGCGTCGAGCGCGTCCTCGACCGTGCGCGTCCGGTGCTCGCCGACGGGCAGGACGCGATCGTCGTCGCGCACGGGCACGTCCTGCGCGCGCTCGGTGCCGCGTGGATCCGGTTGGCGCCGCAGGACGGTGCCGTGCTGAAGCTCGGCACGGCGTCGGTGAGCGTGCTCGGCTACGAGCACGGTCGCCCGGTCATCGACACCTGGAACGTCCAGCCCCGCGACTGACCCCTTCCGCGCCCCGTCGCGGACACCGCGCCCCGTTCCGGCGGGGCGCGGTGTGCGTGCCGGGGCGCAGTCGCCACACCCGTCGGACGGGAGGCCCGTGGCGGCGCCGCCACGGGCCTCCCGTCCGTCGGTGGGTCGCGTCAGACGGTGCGGATGGCGCTCGTCGCGCCGAGCGCCCGGCCGCGACGACGCTCGATCGTGCGCCCGATGAGCAGGAGCGCGACGCTCACCACCGCGCCGAGGACGGTCTGCGCCACGCGGTCCAGCGCGAGGAGCTCCGGCGCCTCGGGCAGGCTCAGCCACGAGACCGCGAGCGCGAGCGGCGTCAGGAACAGCAGGCAGACGGCGTAGTTCCGGGCGACGAAGATCTCCGCGAAGAACTGCCCGACGACGGCGATGACGACGATCCACCACGCCGAGGGCTCGAGCAGCAGGATCCCGACCGCGATGACGGTGCCGCCGATCGTGCCGACGACGCGCTGGAACGCCCGGACGACGGTGTGCCGCTGCCGGAGTGCGGGCAGGGTCGACACGACCGCGATGACCGCCCAGTACGGGTGCCCGAGCCACGGGATCGTCTCGGCGACCGCGCCGGCGACGAGGGCTCCGACGACGTTGAGGGCCACGGTCTCCCAGAGCGCCGGGGTCCGCAGGACGCCGAGGCTGCGCGTCTTGACGGGTGCGAGCGGGCGGAACCGGTGCGGTGCGCGCGGGTGCCAGACCCGACGGATCACGGCGCCGGACATCGCCACGAGCCACGCCCAGACGACCGAGCCGACGATGATCGTCGCGACGAGCGGCAGGTCGGCCGGCTTCAGGGGGACCAGTGCGGAGACGACGAACGCGAACACCGGGAAGATCGGCTGCGCCGGGATGGTCCGGAGGGTCGTCAGGGTGCAGACCGCGACGACGAGCACGACGACCAGCCCGACGGCCTGCAGCCAGAGCTGCGAACCGGCGAGCGAGACCCCGATGCCGGCGGACATGCACAGCGCCTGCATCGCTCCGGCGACGCCGGTGGTGACGGCGCGCTGCCGGTAGGGCTCCGTCGCGCCGAAGATCGCCGTGAAGCCGGCGAACATCGCGAACGCGGCGTACCCGGGCATCCCGAGGGCGATGAGCAGTGCGAGCGGTGCGCCGCCGGCGATCGCGGCGCGTGCTGCGCCCTCGAGGTTCACGGTCCGGGTCGAGTGCGCAGGTGTCGTCATGTCGCGACCATCTTCCCACCGCGACAGGTGTCGGGGAATCGAGCCGTGCCTCCAGGCCGGGTGCGCACCGCGCGACCTCGATTGGTATACCAACCTGCTAGACTCGCCCGATCACGCCGCGACAGCGGCGATCCGACGACGAGAACGAGGAGGCCGGGCTCATGGGTAGGACGCTCGCCGAGAAGGTGTGGGACGACCACGTCGTGGTCAAGGGTGACGACGGGAACCCCGATCTCCTCTACATCGACCTCCACCTCGTGCACGAGGTCACCAGCCCGCAGGCGTTCGACGGCCTGCGCCAGGCCGGGCGACCGGTGCGCCGTCTCGACCTGACGATCGCGACCGAGGACCACAACACCCCGACCCTCGCGATCGACCGGCCCATCGCGGACCCGACCAGCCGCATCCAGATCGAGACGCTGCGCCGCAACTGCGAGGAGTTCGGCGTCCGACTGCACTCGCTGGGCGACAAGGAGCAGGGCATCGTCCACGTGGTCGGTCCGCAGCTCGGCCTGACGATGCCGGGGATCACCGTCGTCTGCGGCGACTCGCACACCAGCACCCACGGCGCGTTCGGTGCGATGGCGTTCGGCATCGGCACGTCCGAGGTCGAGCACGTCCTCGCGACGCAGACCCTGCCGCTCAAGCCCTTCAAGACGATGGCGATCACGGTCGAGGGCACCCTGCGCCCGGGCGTGACGGCGAAGGACATCATCCTGGCGGTCATCGCGAAGATCGGCACGGGCGGCGGCCAGGGCTACGTGCTCGAGTACCGCGGCTCCGCGATCCGTGCGCTCTCGATGGAGGGCCGCATGACGATCTGCAACATGTCGATCGAGGCCGGTGCGCGCGCCGGCATGGTCGCGCCCGACCAGACCACCTACGACTACGTGCAGGGCCGCGACCACGCGCCGACCGGCCAGGACTGGGACGACGCCGTCGCGTACTGGGACACGCTGGCGACCGATGACGACGCCGTGTTCGACGCCGAGGTGTTCATCGACGCCGACGAGCTCGAGCCCTTCGTGACCTGGGGCACCAACCCGGGCCAGGGCGTGTCGCTGTCCGAGAGCGTGCCCGACCCCGCCAGCTACAGCGACCCGAACGACCAGGCCGCCGCACAGCGCGCGCTGGAGTACATGGACATCGCCGCCGGCACACCGATGAAGGACATCGCCGTCGACGCCGTCTTCATGGGGTCCTGCACGAACTCGCGCATCGAGGACCTCCGCGCCTTCGCGTCGATCATCAAGGGTCGCAAGAAGGCCGACGGGGTCCGGGTCATGGTCGTGCCGGGGTCCGCCCGCGTGCGGCTCGAGGCCGAGGCCGAGGGGCTCGACAAGGTGTTCACGGACTTCGGGGCCGAGTGGCGGTTCGCCGGCTGCTCGATGTGCCTCGGCATGAACCCCGACCAGCTCGCCCCGGGGGAGCGCTGCGCGAGCACCTCCAACCGCAACTTCGAGGGCCGCCAGGGCAAGGGCGGCCGGACGCACCTGGTCTCGCCGCTCGTCGCCGCGGCCACTGCCGTTCGCGGGACCCTGTCGAGCCCGTGGGACCTGGAGAACTCCGAAGTCGAAACCGTCCTGGAAGGCGCCATCTGATGGACAAGATCACCACCGTCACCGGCATCGCGGCCCCGCTCAAGCGGTCGAACGTCGACACCGACCAGATCATCCCCGCGGTCTACCTCAAGCGCGTCACGAAGACCGGCTTCGAGGACGCCCTGTTCTCCGGCTGGCGGCAGGACCCGTCGTTCGTGCTGAACCAGCCCGAGTACCAGGGCGCGAAGGTGCTCGTCGCCGGCCCCGACTTCGGTACCGGTTCGTCGCGCGAGCACGCGGTCTGGGCGCTCCGTGACTTCGGCTTCGCGGTCGTCATCTCGCCCCGGTTCGCGGACATCTTCAAGGGCAACGCCGGCAAGCAGGGCCTGGTCACCGCAATCGTGACCGAATCGGAAGTCGAGGCGCTCTGGGCCGAGATCGAGCGGAACCCGGGTGTGTCCGCCACGGTCGACCTCGTGGCCCAGCGCGTGTCGCTCGGGGATGTGGACGTCCCCTTCGAGATCGACGCTTACACTCGTTGGCGGTTGATGGAAGGGCTCGACGACATCGGGCTCACCCTCCGTGACGAGACCTCGATCACGGAGTTCGAATCCCGCCGCTCCAGTTGGCGGCCGAAGACATTGCCGGTGAAGTAGTGAACTCTCTCGTACAGGACGCAGCAGCCGCCGGGGCGCGCGTGGGCCTCAAGTCGGACGAGATCGTCATCCGCGGGGGCAAGCCGCTCGTGGGGCGCATCGAGGTCCGTGGGGCGAAGAACCTCGCGACCAAGGCCATGGTGGCGTCGCTGCTCGGTGACACCCCGTCGATCCTCAAGGACGTCCCGGACATCTCCGACGTCAAGGTCGTCCGCGGGCTGCTCGAGGTGCACGGCGTGCGCATCACCGATCCTGCACGAGGCGAGCTCATCCTCGACCCGTCGAACGTCGAGTCGGCGCACTTCGCCGAGATCGACGCCCACGCCGGCTCGAGCCGGATCCCGATCCTGTTCTGCGGTCCGCTGCTGCACAAGCTCGGCGAGGCCTTCATCCCCGACCTCGGCGGCTGCCGCATCGGCGACCGCCCGATCGACTTCCACCTCGACGCTCTCCGGGCCATGGGAGCGGTCGTCGACAAGCAGGTCAACGGCATCCACCTGACGGCCCCGAACGGCCTCAAGGGCGCGTACATCGAACTGCCGTACCCGAGCGTCGGCGCCACCGAGCAGGTCCTGCTCTCCGCGACCCTCGCGGAGGGCGTCACCGAGCTCCGGAACGCCGCGATCGAGCCCGAGATCATGGACCTCATCGCGATCCTGCAGAAGATGGGCGCGATCGTCTCCGTCGAGCCGAACCGCGTCATCTTCATCGAGGGCGTCTCGGCGCTCCGTGGCTACACGCACCGGGCGATCAACGACCGCAACGAGGCCGCCAGCTGGGCCTCCGCCGCGCTCGCGACCAACGGCGACATCTTCGTCGAGGGCGCGAAGCAGCAGGAGCTCATGACGTTCCTCAACGTCTTCCGCAAGGTCGGCGGCGGGTTCGACATCCAGGAGGACGGCATCCGGTTCTACCGGGAGCTCGAGACCCTCAAGCCCGTCGTCATCGAGACCGACGTGCACCCCGGCTTCATGACGGACTGGCAGCAGCCGCTCGTCGTCGCGCTGACCCAGGCCGAGGGCCGGAGCATCGTGCACGAGACCGTCTACGAGAACCGCTTCGGCTTCACGGACGCCCTCAACGAGATGGGCGCCGACATCGTCGTGCACAAGGAGGGGCTGCCCGGGCACGACCGTCGTGTCGCCCGCCGTCCGTTCGAGCAGGCCGCGGTCGTCACCGGCCCGACGACGCTGCACGCCGCGAACGTCCGCGTCCCCGACCTCCGTGGCGGTTTCAGCCACCTCATCGCGGCGCTCACCGCGGAGGGCGAGTCCCACATCACGAACGTCGGCATCATCAGCCGCGGCTACGAGCACTTCATCCCGAAGCTGCGGAAGCTCGGCGCCGACTTCGACTTCGCTGGGTGACCGCGGTGTCGAGCGCTTCGCCGTCGGGAGACGGCGCGCCGCGTCCTGGTGACGACCCGTCGCGTCCGGCTGACGGGCCGTCGCGTCCGGCTGACGGGCCGTCGCGCGCCCGTGACGGCCTGGAGGCGCGTGGTGCGTCCGGCATGCCGGTCGCGACCGGATTGCCGGTTCCCGGCCGGCGCTGGAAGCGCGGGGAGCTCAACCGCGCGTTCCGCATCGTCGCCTCCGTCGTCATCCCGACCTTCCGGTTCTCGTCGAACTACCACTGGGTGGGCGCGAACCGACTGCCGGAGCACGGCGCGTTCGTGCTCGCGCCGAACCACTTCACGAACATCGACCCGCTCGTCGTCGGCACCGCCGTCTACCTCAGCCGCCGGGCTCCGCGGTTCCTCGCCAAGGCGTCCCTCTTCAAGGTCCCCGTCTTCGGGAAGCTGATGTCCGGCATGGGGCAGATCCCGGTCGAGCGCTCCGGTCGCACCCGGCTCAGCGACCCGCTGGGCGGCGGTCGGTCCCTGATCGAGCAGGGCGGGGCGATCATCGTCTACCCCGAGGGCACCCTCACCCGCGATCCCGACCTGTGGCCGATGCGCGGCAAGACCGGTGCCGTGCGCATCGCGCTCGAGAACGACGTGCCGCTCATCCCGATGGCCCACTGGGGCACGCAGGGCATCATGGCGCGGTACTCGAAGAAGCTCCGCCTGTTCCCGCGCTCCCGCGTGGACGTCATCGTCGGGGACCCCGTCGACCTGTCGGCCTACCGTGGTCGGCCCGTCGACCAGCAGGTCCTCGTCGCGGCCACCGAGGTGCTCATGCAGCGCATCACCGAGCTGCTCGAGCAGCTCCGTGGCGAGCAGGCACCTGCGACCCGCTGGGACCCGGCGGCGAACAACCAGAAGGAGACCGGCAAGTTTGAGTGACCAGGGACCGGGCCTCCGCCCGCACGAGGACCGTCCGGACCCCGCGGTCGCCGCTCCGGGTGCCGTCGACACCGCCGCGATCCGCGTGGTGATGCAGTCGACCGACAAGCCGCGCGTCGCCGTCATCGGCGCGGGCAGCTGGGGGACCACGTTCGCCAAGGTGCTCGCCGAGGGCGGTGCGCAGACCGTGCTGTGGGCGCGCCGTCCCGAGGTGGCGCGCGAGATCACCGAGACGAAGCGCAACTCCGAGTACCTGCCGGGCATCAACCTGCCGCGCACGCTCACCGCGTCGACGTCGCTCGAAGCCGTCCTGTCCGGCGCGGAGCAGGTCTACGTGTCCGTGCCGTCGCAGTCGCTGCGGTCGAACCTGGCGGCGATCCGCGACCTGCTCGGCCCCGACGTCCCCGTCGTCAGCCTGATGAAGGGCGTCGAGAAGGCCACCGGGCTCCGGATGAGCGAGGTCCTGCACGAGGGGCTCGGCATCGACCGCGACCGCATCGCCGTCGCCAGTGGGCCGAACCTCGCCCTCGAGATCGCCCGCCGCCAGCCGACCGCGGCCGTGGTGTCGTCGTCCTCGGCGGACACCGCCAGTGCCGTCGCGGCGGTCGCCACGAACCCGTACTTCCGGTCGTTCATCAACACCGACGTCATCGGCACCGAGTTCGGCGGGGTGCTGAAGAACCTCATCGCCGTCGCGATCGGCATCGTCGACGGTGTCGGGTACGGCGAGAACACCAAGGCGTCGATCATCACCCGCGGGCTCGCCGAGATGACCGACTTCGCGGTGTCGCTCGGCGCGCAGCCGTCGACGCTCTCCGGGCTCGCCGGCCTCGGCGACCTCATCGCCACGTGCCAGTCGCCGCTCTCGCGCAACAACACCGCTGGTCGCCTGCTCGGGCAGGGGTACCGCTTCGACGAGGTGGTGCGGCAGATGAACCAGACCGCGGAGGGGCTCGCCTCGGTCGCCCCGATCCTCGAGCTCGCGGCGGCGAACGGCGTCGACATGCCCATCGTGGGGCAGGTCGCCGAGGTCCTCGCCGGTAGGCTCGATCCGCGCAACATCGCGCCGCACCTCACCGAGACCGACGAGCCCCAGGGCGAGTGACCGGTCCGATCCCGACCAGCAAAGGGACTGCCATGCCCACCATCGCACCCGCTCCGACGACCGTCGCCGTGCTGTTCGGTGGCCGCTCCAGCGAGCACGAGATCAGCTGCGTGACGGCCGGCGGCATCATGGACGTCGTCGACCGCTCCGTCTACGAGATCGTCCCGGTGGGCATCACGAAGGACGGCGCCTTCACGCTGCAGCCCGACGACCCGGCCGCGCTCGCCATCCGGGACGGCGCGCTGCCCACCGTCCCGGACAACGGCACCCGCGTCGCGTTCCCGACGTCGCCGGCGTCGAACGAACTCGTCGTGTCGCACCCCGACGGCTCGGTCACGACCGTGGCGGTCGACATCGTCTTCCCGATCCTGCACGGCCCGTTCGGCGAGGACGGCACCGTCCAGGGGCTCCTCGAGATCGCCGGTCTGCCGTACGTCGGCGACGGTGTCCTCGCGAGCGCCCTGGCCATGGACAAGCACGTCGCGAAGGCGGTGCTCGAACACGCCGGGCTCCGTGTCGCGCCCTGGACCACCGTGCTCCGTCGTGAGTGGGCCGCCGACCCGGTCGACGTCGCCGAGACGATCGCCGCACACGGCTGGCCGCTCTTCGTGAAGCCGGCCCGCGCCGGGTCGAGCATGGGGGTGTCCCGGGTCGACGAGCCGGCGCAGCTCGGTGCCGCGATGGACCTGGCGTTCGAGCACGACTCCAAGGTGATCGTCGAACCGCGCGTGGTCGGCCGCGAGGTCGAGGTCGCCGTGCTCGAGGGCCGCGACGGTGTCCCGCGCACGAGCCTGCCCGGCGAGATCGTCGTCGACGAGTCCGGCTTCTACGACTTCGAGTCGAAGTACCTCGGTGGCGACGAGTCGCTGCTCTGCCCGGCGCCGCTCACCGAGGCGCAGACCGACGAGATCCGGTCGATCGGTGCGCGAGCGTTCGAGGCGATCGGCGGCGCGGGGCTGGCCCGGGTGGACTGCTTCCTGACCGACGACGGCTTCGTGGTGAACGAAGTCAACACGATGCCCGGGTTCACGCCCCTGTCGATGTACCCGCGCTGCTGGGCCGCCTCCGGTGTCTCCTACGCCGAACTCGTGGCCGAACTCATCGAGCTGGGCCGGACCGCCGTCCGCTGATCCGCGGTGGGGGTCAGCCCTGCACCTGGGACGCGTCCAGGCACCTGTGGCCGTCCTTCGGCAGGGTCGACACGGCGTCCGTGACGTCCTGCACGACCTGGTTCGTCGTCTTCGTCGAGTCGATGACGACCTGCACCGCGGGGGAGCGCCCGAAGGTGGTGTAGACGATCTGCTTGCCGCGGTCGTCGCGGATCCAGTCCACGCCGCCCAGCGAGAAGCACGGCAGGTCGGACACCGTCGGCACGGCGACACCGCAGTGGTACAGCGCCACCTCGGGGTCGCCCCACGCGGCCGTCGACTGCGCGTTCGTGTTCCGCAGGTCGAACTTCGTGTCCACCGCGGCCGGCAGGCGGACCTGGACGGCGGCGCACGCGGCGGCGTTCGCGGAGGGGGCCGGGGACATCGACACGGCGTTGGTGCAGCCGGTCAGCCCGGCGGCGAGGGCCACGACGACGCCCACGATCGCGATCTTCCGGGAGGGGCGGCGCGCGGTGTCCATCGACGTCCAGGCTACCGTTCTCGTGTGGACGCGACGTACGACGCCTGGGCCGGACCGACCGTGGGGGACCTCGGCGAGCTCGCCGTGCTCGACCGCATCGTCCGGCGGCTGCCGCCCGGCGCCCCGGTGCTCGGTCCCGGGGACGACTGTGCGGTCGTCGCCGCTCCGGACGGCCGCTTCGTCGTGACGACCGACATGATGGTGCACGGTCCGGACTTCCGCTGGGCGTGGTCGTCACCGGAGGACGTCGGGTGGAAGGCCGCGGCCACGAACCTGTCCGACGTCGCCGCGATGGGTGCCGTCCCGAGCGGGCTCGTGATCGCCCTCGCCGCCCCGCAGGACACGCCGGCGGGGGTCCTGGAGTCGTTCGCGGACGGGGTCCGGCTTGCCGTGGCCGCCCTCGCGCCCGGCTGCGGTGTGGTCGGTGGCGACCTCTCCACCTCGGCGACCTTCACGGTGTCGGTGACGGCGTTCGGCGATCTCGACGGACGCGATGCGGTGCTCCGGTCGGGCGCCCGCGTCGGCGACGTCCTGGCGGTGTCCGGCGAGCTCGGCCGAGCGGCTCGTGGCCTGACCCGGCTGTTCCACGAGGGCGTCGATGCCGCTGGTGAGCCGTCCCGTGCCGCGACGCTCGCGAGCGGCGCGGACGCAGACCCGGACGTCGGACGGCAGCGGCGCCCGGTGCCGCCGATCGCAGACGGACCGCTCGCAGCTGCCGCCGGTGCGACGGCGATGCTGGACCTCTCCGACGGCCTGGCCATCGACGCCGGACGGCTCGCCCGCGCCAGCCGGGTGACGCTGTCGCTCGAGGTCGACCTCGACGGTGCTGTCCTCGACGACGTCGCGTTGCACGGGGGCGAGGACCACGGGCTGCTCGCGACCTTCCCGCCCGACGCAGCGCTGCCCGGGGGCTTCCGACGGATCGGCGTCGTGCTCGACCGCGGCGGCGCGGACCTCGTCCGCGGGGGCGTCGCCGTGCCGATGACCGGCTGGGACCCCTACGCCGACTGGGACGGCGCCGCGGGCTGATCCGGGTACGTGTCCCGCGAGTCGGCCCGCGGCCGCGCCGTCCCGGAACGACATCGTCGATGTCGTACGACATCGGAGCTGTCGCTCCAGCGCGCCTGCACCTGTTGCACGGGCGTACTTGCGACATCGCGGACGTCGTACGACGACGGAGATGTCGCTCCACGTCGACGGCCGACAGTCGACCGCCAACAGCCGCGCGACGACCGCGCCGCGCGCCTCCAGCGGCGTCCGCGCCACCTACCCGGCCGCGACCACGGCCTCCCACGCCACGGTCTCGCCGTAGCTGCGCTTGCTGAACGGCTCGAGCCCGGCCGGCCACGTGGGCTCGTCGGAGCGCTTGCTCCGCTCGACGATCACCACGGCGCCCTTCGTCAACCGCGGCACGAGTGCCTCGAGCACCTCGGCGATCTCGTGCTCGGTGACGTCGTACGGCGGGTCGATGAACACCAGGTCGAACGTCCGCACGGTGCTGCGCAGGTACCCGAGCACCGGTTGCGGCTGCACGTCGATCCGCACGCCGGGCACACGCTGCTGCACGGCGCGTGCGTTCGCCCGGCACGCCTGCGCGGCCGCCGAGGCACGGTCGACGAGGACGACCTCCACCGCACCGCGGGACGCCGCCTCGAGCCCGAGGGCACCGGTCCCGGCGTACAGGTCCGCCACGGCGGTGTCGTCGACGAGCCCGCGTGCCTCGAGCGAGGAGAAGAGCGCTTCGCGCACCCGGTCGCTCGTCGGCCGGGTGCCGGACTTCGGCACCCGGAGCGTCGTGGATCCGGCGGCGCCGGCGATGATGCGGGTCATGCAGCCACCGTAGCGGGCCGGAGCGCGCCGATCGGCGTCCTCCACAGGCCGGCCTGGAGGCACGGGGCACGTCGGTCCTGCCGGGTACCGTTGACGTGTGGTCACGACCGGAACGACAACCGAGCCCGCGGCGCCGGACCTCGGTCCCGCGCCGCTCGACGCGCGGTTGGCGACCGTGCTCGGCGGCCGGACGGCGAGCGCGATCGAGAAGGCCTTCGGGTACCGCACGGTCGGTGAGTTCCTCGAGCACGCGCCGCGGCGGTACGCGGAGCGCGGTGCCCTGACGGCGCTCGACTCGCTGGCGATCGGCGAGTCGGTGACGATCGTCGCCGAGGTCGTCGACGTCCGCGAGCGCTCGATGCGGGCCCGGCGCGGGTCGATCCTCGAAGCGAAGATCGGCGACGGCAAGGGCCTGCTGACCCTGACGTTCTTCAACCAGGGCTGGCGCACGAAGGACCTCGTGCCCGGGGCCCGCGGGATCTTCTCCGGCAAGGTGGGCGACTACCGCGGTGCCCGGCAGCTGGCCCACCCCGACTACGAGCTGTTCGACCGCGACGACCCACGGGCGACGGCCGACCCCGAGTCGGAGGAGGCGATCCGGTTCTCCCGCCAGCCGATCCCGATCTACCCGGCGACGGCGTCGCTGACCTCGTGGCAGATCGCCAAGTCGATGGCGATCGTCCTCGACACCCTGCCCGACGTCCCCGACCCGATCCCCGCGCGGGTGCGCACGCGGCTCGACCTCGTGCCGTTCCGGCGCGCGCTCGAACTCCTGCACCGGCCGGAGAAGGTCGCCGACTTCAAGCGGGCGCAGGACGCGCTGCGCTACCGCGAGGCGTTCGTGCTCCAGACCGCGCTCGTGCAGCGCCGCATCGCCGCCCGCGCCACCGCGGCGACCCCGCGCACGGCGTCTCCCGACGGCATCCTCGAACGGTTCGACCGGACCCTGCCGTTCACCCTGACGGACGACCAGCGGGCCGTGGGCGCCGAGATCGCGCACGACCTGGCGGGGGACTGGTCGATGCACCGGCTCGTGCAGGGCGAGGTCGGCTCCGGTAAGACCCTCGTGGCGATCCGGGCGATGCTCACGGTGGCCGAGTCCGGCGGGCAGTCCGCGCTCATCGCCCCGACCGAGGTGCTCGCCGCACAGCACCTCCGGTCGATCGTGAAGTTCCTCGGGCCGGACCTGGCCGCCGAGCTCCGGCCGGTCATCCTGACGGGGTCGCAGTCGACGGAGGAACGCCGGCGTGCCCTGCTCGCCGCCGCGTCGGGGAGCTCGCGACTCGTCGTCGGCACCCACGCGCTCCTCGGCGACCGGGTGGACTTCGCCGAACTCGGCCTCGTCGTGGTCGACGAGCAGCACCGCTTCGGTGTGGAGCAGCGCGAGGCGCTCCGCACCAAGGGCGCGACGCCGCCGCACGTGCTGGTGCTCACGGCGACGCCCATCCCGCGCACGGTGGCGATGACGGTGTTCGGCGACCTCGACGTGTCGACCATCACGGGCCTCCCGTCCGGTCGCGCCGGTGTCGAGACCTTCACGGTGGGCCTCGCCGAGCACCCCGGCTGGGAGTCCCGCATCTGGACCCGGATGGCCGAGGAGCTCAGCGCCGGCCGGCAGGCCTTCGTGGTCTGCCCGGCGATCGACGACGCCCACGCCGAGGACGACGGCGAACCCCTGCCCGAGGGCGAGGACGACGCCCCGAAGCGCGCGCCGGCGACGGTGCTGGCCACGGCGGAGCGGATACGCGCGATGCCGGTCCTCGACGGTCGGCGGATCGAGGTCCTGCACGGCCGCATGACGTCGGAGGAGAAGGATCGCGTGATGACGTCCTTCGCCGCGGGCGACGTCGACGTCCTCGTCGCGACGACCGTGATCGAGGTCGGGGTCGACGTGCCGAACGCCTCGATGATGGCCGTCCTCGACGCCGACCGGTTCGGCGTCTCGCAACTCCACCAGCTCCGCGGTCGCATCGGCCGTGGGCAGTACGCCGGCGTCTGCCTGCTCGTGACCACGGCGGAACCCGAGACCACGTCGCGGGAACGTGTCGACGCGGTGTCCGCCTCCGACGACGGCTTCGAGCTGGCGCGGGTCGACCTCGAACTCCGGCGCGAGGGCG
The DNA here is from genome assembly GCF_051903265.1 of Curtobacterium sp. SP.BCo. Taxonomy (GTDB): domain Bacteria; phylum Actinomycetota; class Actinomycetes; order Actinomycetales; family Microbacteriaceae; genus Curtobacterium. The sequence continues at coordinate 2,801,070 of NZ_CP194337.1, read as the reverse complement.
ACGTGCTCGGCGAGCGGCAGTCCGGCGGCCGGTCGTCGCTGAACCTGCTGCGCGTGGTCGAGCACGCCGACCTCATCGTCGACGCGCGGGAAGAGGCCGAGCGGGTCCTGGAGCCCGACCCGCAGCTCGACGGGCACCCCGCGCTGCGGGAGGCACTGGTGCGACGGCTGGACGAGTCCGACGCGGCCTTCCTCGGCAAGAACTGACCGGCGCACCGTCCGGGGTCCGGTGCCCGACCGGTATCGTCGCTGCCATGGCGCAGATCGCGGTGGTCCCCGGTTCGTTCGATCCCGTGACCCTCGGGCACCTCGACGTGATCGGGCGTGCCGCGGGGCTGTTCGACGAGGTGCACGTGCTCGTGGTCCACAACCCGGACAAGAAGCCGGCGATGTTCGACGCCGTGGACCGGGTCCGCCTCATCGAGGAGTCCTTCGTCGAGACCGGCGTGCCGGACAACGTCCGGGTCGGGGAGTGGACCTCCGGACTGCTCGTCGACTACTGCCGGCAGGTCGGCGCGACGGTGCTCGTCAAGGGGGTCCGGTCCGGTGAGGACGTCGCGTACGAGACGCCGATGGCGATCATGAACCGGCACCTCGCCGACGTCGAGACGGTGTTCCTGCTGCCCGAGGCGTCCCGCGCGCACGTGTCCAGTTCGCTCATCCGGCAGGTCGCGTCCCTCGGTGGGGACGTGGCGCCGTACGTGCCGGCTGTGGTGGCCGCTGCCCTGCACGAGCACACCGGCCGCTGAGCACTCCGGCGGTCGGAACGGGACACGCCCGTCCCTGCCTCGACTCGTGGGCCGGAGCGATGTAGGCTTGTCGATCGTGTCTTCCCACGTGAACAGCCCCTACGCCCTGCGCGTGCGCGACCTCGCGCACCGGCCGGGTGAGATGCGCGAGCACACGCTCGACATCGAGGTGCCCGACGCGATGGGGGCCGGCGTCATCGCCGTTCGGCAGGGTGCGCAGATGCGCGTCGACGTCCGGCTCGAGGGGCTGCACGAGGGCGTCCTGGTCTCCGGACACGCGAGTGCCGAGGCCGCCGGGGAGTGCTCGCGCTGCCTGATCGACATCAGCGAGCCCGTCGAGGTCGATTTCGCCGAGCTGTTCGCGTATGATGCCTCGGAGGATTTCGACTTCTTCGTTCACGATGACCACGTGGATTGTGAACAGGTCGTTCGAGATGCGGTGGTGCTGGCGCTGCCGTTCCAGCCGGTCTGCCGACCGGACTGCCCAGGCCTCGACCCGGTGACGGGCGAGCGACTGGCCGACATCGGCGAGCACCGCGCTCACGAGGTCCTGGACCCGCGGTGGGCCGCCCTGAGTGGCCTCACGCTCGCCGACGAACCCGTCGACGAAGCCAGCACGACCACGCCCCAGACCACCGAGGGTCAGGAGCGGTCCGAAGCCGACCAGGCCGACTGACCGCCCGATCCTCGTCACCGACCACCGACCAACCGAAAGAGAACCACCATGGCCGTTCCCAAGCGCAAGCAGTCCCGTGCCAACACGCACGCCCGTCGTTCGCAGTGGAAGGCCGCGCCGGTCCAGCTCGTGAAGACGATCGAGAACGGCAAGGTCACCTACAGCCTCCCGCACCGCGCGAAGGTCGTCGAGGACTCCGCCGGCACCGCCCTGTACATGGAGTACAAGGGCCGCAAGGTCGCCGACGTCTGATCGGACCGAACGCATGACAGCGACGTCCGGCGCCGCGGGGTCCCGCCCCGTGGGGCCGGACGTCGTTCGTCTGCAGGGCATCCTCGGGGCCGACACCGACCTCGAGCTGCTCGAGCTCGCCCTGACCCACCGTTCGTACGCGTACGAACACGGTGGCATCGGGCACAACGAACGCCTCGAGTTCCTCGGGGACTCCATCCTCGGCCAGGCCGTGACCGTGAAGCTCTACCGGTCCTTCCCCGAGCTCGACGAAGGTGACCTCGCCAAGCGGCGCGCGAGCCTGGTGTCGACCGTGGCCCTGGCCGAGATCGCCCGCATGATCGGCCTCGGGCAGTACCTGCGGCTCGGCAAGGGCGAGGAGCAGACCGGCGGCCGTGACAAGTCGTCCATCCTCGCCGACACCGTCGAGGCCGTGATCGGTGCCACCTACCTGTCGGCCGGCCCCGACCCGGCGACGGCACTCGTGCTGCGCCTGGTCGACCCGCTGCTCGTCGACCCGGACCGCTTCGGCGCGGCGATGGACCCGAAGACCAGCCTGCAGGAGCTCGCGTCGAACCTGTCGCTCGGCAACCCGTCCTACCGGGTCACCGAGACCGGGCCCGACCACGACAAGACGTTCCACGCGACCGTCGTGCTGCAGGGCGAGGACGTCTCGACCGGCAGCGGGTCGAGCAAGAAGACCGCCGAGATGGCCGCCGCGCTCGAGGCGTGGACGCGGCTGTCCGGCCGGGCGGCCTGACCGCGTGCCCGAACTCCCCGAGGTCGAGGTCGTCCGCGCCGGCCTCGAGCCCGCCGTCAGCGGCGCTCGCGTCCTGCACGTCGACGTCGTCGACGACCGGGCCCTGACGCGGCACGACGGCCCGGCGGAGGACTTCGTCGACCGGTTGACCGGCCGCACCATCGCGGCGGCCGTGCGGCGGGGCAAGTTCCTCTGGATGCCCCTGGTGCCGGTGCACGCGGACGGTCCGGCCGAGGCGCTCGTCGCGCACCTCGGGATGAGCGGGCAGATCCTGCTCGGGCGTGGGCGCGACGCGGCGAAGCACCGTCGGATCCTGCTCGACGTGCAGCCCGTCGGCACCGACCGCACGGGCACCCCGGAGCCGCCGGTCGAACTCGAGTTCGTCGACCAGCGCACCTTCGGGTCGATGGCGATCGACGCGATGGTCCCGACGATCGACGGCGCGCCCGCAGGGTTCGGCGGACACGTCGACGCGACCGACCCGGACGCGGTGTGGCGCCGGAGCATCCCGAAGCAGGTGTCGCACATCGCCCGGGACCCGCTCGACCCCGCGTTCGACGACGACCGGTTCATCCGGACGGCCCGGAAGCGCTCGAGCGGCATCAAGCGAGTGCTGCTCGACCAGGGCGTGGTGAGCGGCATCGGGAACATCTACGCCGACGAGTCGCTGTGGGCCGCGAAGCTGCACTACGACCGCCCGGCGGACCGGTTGCCGCGGACATCGCTGCAGCTGCTCCTCGACGAGGTCCGGAGCGTCCTCGCGCGGGCGCTCGAGGACGGCGGCACGAGCTTCGACGCGCAGTACGTCAACGTGAACGGGCAGTCCGGCTACTTCTCGCAACGCCTGAACGTCTACGGGCAGCAGGGCAGACCGTGCCCCCGGTGCGGGACGACGATCGTGCGTGAGGCGTTCATGAACCGGTCCAGCCACATCTGCCCCGTGTGCCAACCACGTCCACGCCCGCGCACGCGTTAGCCTGACGCCCAACCAGAGCATCCGGAGACCGCATGTACTTGAAGAGCCTGACCATCAAGGGGTTCAAGTCCTTCGCGCAGCCGACGACCTTCGCGTTCGAGCCCGGCGTGACGTGCATCGTCGGTCCGAACGGTTCCGGCAAGTCCAACGTCGTCGACGCACTCGCCTGGGTGATGGGGGAGCAGGGCGCGAAGACCCTCCGCGGCGGCAAGATGGAGGACGTCATCTTCGCCGGCACCTCGACGCGCGGGCCGCTCGGACGCGCGCAGGTGCTCCTCACGATCGACAACGCGGACGGCCTGCTGCCGATCGAGTACTCCGAGGTGACGATCTCCCGCACGCTGTTCCGCAACGGCGGCAGCGAGTACGCGATCAACGGCGAGAACTGCCGTCTGCTCGACGTCCAGGAGCTCCTGAGCGACACCGGGCTCGGTCGGGAGATGCACGTCATCGTCGGGCAGGGCCAGCTCGACAAGGTCCTGCACGCCACCCCGGAGGACCGCCGAGGGTTCATCGAGGAGGCCGCGGGCATCCTGAAGCACCGTCGCCGCAAGGAGAAGACGCTCCGCAAGCTCGACGCGATGCAGACGAACCTGACGCGGCTGTCGGACCTGGCGGGGGAGATCCGCCGTCAGCTGAAGCCTCTCGGACGGCAGGCCGAGGTCGCCCGCAAGGCGCAGTCCGTCGCCGCGGTCGCCCGGGACGCCAAGGCCCGCATCCTGGCGGACGACGTCGTTCGGCTGCGTCGCGAACTGCACGAGCACCAGGAGGTCGAGGCCGGGCGCAAGTCCGAGCGCATCGTCCTGCAGGAGCGCCTCGACCAGACCCGCGTCCGGCAGCAGCACGTCGAGCAGAGCATGGTCGGCGACGACGTCGACCGGGCGCGCACGGTCGTGCACCGGCTGGAGAGCGTGCAGGAGCGGCTCCGCGGGCTGTCGAGCCTGGCGAACCAGCGCCTGATGTTCCTCGCCCAGCAGGCCGACGCCCCGCAGCAGGGCCCGACGATCACCCCGGAGCAGGTGCAGGGCGTCCGCAACGAGGCCGATCGGCTCGAAGCCCAGGCGGCGGAGATGACCGGGGGCACGGCGGCGGCAGCCCAGCAGGTGCAGGAGGCCCGTGCGACGCTCGACGCCCTCGACGAGCGGATCGCCGCCCAGGCTGCCCGGGTGTCGCAGCACGACCTGGAGGCCCAGCGCCTGGCGTCCGCGGTGGACGTCGCACGGTCGAAGCGCGGCTCCGCCGTGGCGGACCGGGAGCGCCGGCAACGTGCCCTCACCGAGGCCGGGGAACGTGCCGAGCGGGCCGCCGCCGCCCTCGCGGACCTCGGCGCCGACCCGTCCGAGGGGGTCGACGAGGCCGCACTCACCTCCGCGCTCGAGACGGCGCGGCAGCAGCAGGAGGCGGCACAGGCCACCCGCGACGACCTCCGCGACCGCCTGCACGCCCTCGAACGGGAACGGGACGCCCTCGACGCCCGAGTGGCGGCGCTCGGCATGTCGATCGACGTCCGCGACGGCTCACAGGCACTCATCGACGCCGGTCGCGCCGGCATCGTCGGGCGCCTCGCCGACGCCCTGACGGTCACGCCGGGCTTCGAGGGTGCGGTCGCGATCGCACTCGACGGACTCGCCGACGCCGTCCTCGCCGACGACCGGTCGGTCGCGCTCGACGCCGTCGCGCACGCCCGCTCCGCGGACATCGGCCGCGTCGACGTGGTCGTGGCCGACGCCACGGGAGCGGACAGCGCCCTGCCGGACCGGCTGCCCACCGGGGTCCGTCGTGCGCTCGACGTCGTGCAGGGGCCGCCGGCACTCGCCGCGATCCTGCGGGACACGCTGATCGCCGACGGCACCGCCGACGAGGGCGTCGACCTGGAGGCCGTGCTCGCCGCCGCCCCGCACGCGACGGTCGTCACGCGGTCCGGCGACCTGGTCCGTGCGGTCCGCGTGACCGGCGGTGGGGAGCGTGTGACGTCACGCATCGAGCTCGTCGCGGAACGCGACGACGCGGTCACGCGCCGCGACGCCATCGCGAGCCAGGCGGAGGACGCGGCCACGGGCCTCCAGGCCGCACGCTCCGCCGTTGATGAAGCACGGCGCCGAGCGGACCAGGCGGACGCAGCGTCGCGCGCCCACGGGAAGGCGACGGCCGAGTACGACCGCACCAGCGCCTCCACGCGGGCGAAGGCGGAGAACGCCGCCGCCGAGGTCGAGCGGCTGCGCGCGGCCCTCGCGGAGACCGACGGCGCCGTCGAGGCAGCCGAGGCCGCGTTCGGCGAGGCCGAGCGGGCCCATCGTGCGTTCACCGAGCAGCCGCGCCCCGTCGTGGACGCCTCCGGGCGCCCGGGGCTCCAGGAGGCCCTCGAAGCGGCGCGCGCCGCGGAGATCGAGCAGCGCATCCAGGTCGAGACCGTGCGGGAACGGGTCCGGTCCGAGCGGACCCGCGCCGACCAGCTGGACCGGCAGCTCGAGGCCGAACGCGCCGCCGCCGAGGAGGCCGCCCGGCTCGCGGTCATCCGGCGCGGCCAGATCGCCGTCGCCGAGGGGGTGCTCGCGGACCTGCCGGGGCTGCTCGGCGCCGTGGACCGTTCGCTCGCCGAGGCCCGCGTGCAGCTCGCGACGGAGGAGTCCGAGCGGTCGAAGCGGAACACCGAGCTGCAGACGATCCGGAACGAGGAGCGTGAACTCCGCGACCGGCTGCAGACCATCACCGACGGCGTGCACTCACTCGAGATGGAGATCTACGAGAAGAAGCTGCACGTGTCCGGCGTGCTCGACCGGGCGCAGAGCGAGCTCGGGCTCGTCGAGGCCGTCCTCGTCGCCGAGTACGGGCCGCACGTGCCGGTGCCCGTCGACGTGCTGGTCGACCCCCGGGTGCTCGCGCGGAAGCACCGGGAGGCCGAGCGGGCCGCGGCCGCGGCAGCCGCGGGAGCCGCGGGCTCCTCCGCTGCCGGTCCGGACGTCGAGCCGGACACCGACGACCAGGCGGAGCACGACACCGACACCGACATCGACACCGACACTGACATCGACACCGACATCGACGTTCCTGAGCTCGTCGACGCCGAGTCCACGCTGCCCGGCGGCCCGGTCCTGCCCGAGTTCGACGCCACCGACGAGGTCGACCCCGCCGACGTCGAGACCGTGCCTTACGTCCGTGCCGAGCAGGAGCGACGCCTCAAGGCGGCCGAACGGGACCTCGGCCAGCTCGGCAAGGTGAACCCGCTCGCGTTGGAGGAGTTCCAGGCGCTCGAGCAGCGGCACGCGTTCCTGGCCGAGCAGCTCGAGGACCTGCAGAAGACCCGCACGGACCTCATGACGATCATCGACGAGCTCGACACCAAGATGCAGACGATCTTCGAGTCGGCGTTCAACGACACCCGGGAGGCGTTCGACGTCATCTTCCCGATCCTGTTCCCGGGCGGCTCAGGCTCGATCACCCTGACGAACCCCGACGACCTGCTGCACACCGGCATCGAGGTGCAGGTGAAGCCCGCGGGCAAGAAGATCGACCGCCTGACGCTGCTGTCCGGTGGGGAGCGGTCCCTCGCCGCGGTGGCGCTGCTCGTGGCGATCTTCACCGCCCGGCCGTCGCCGTTCTACATCATGGACGAGGTCGAGGCGGCGCTCGACGACGCGAACCTCGGGCGGCTGCTCACGGTGTTCGAGCGGCTCCGGGCGTCGTCGCAGCTGATCGTCATCACGCACCAGAAGCGCACGATGGAGATCGCCGACGCGCTCTACGGCGTCTCGATGCGGCAGGACGGCGTGTCCGCCGTGGTGGGCCAGCGCGTGCAGAAGCGCGACGCCGCGTAGCCGGCGCGCCGGCGCGCCGGCGCGCCGAAGCCCGCGCTCCGCGGCGGCGCGAGACTCGGGCGCAGCGACGGTTCTCGCGCTCCCGAGCGCGAGAACGGTCGTCCGGACCGAGACTCGGCCACCGCGGCGAGACCCGGCAACGGACGAACGGACGAACGGACGGACGGACGGACGGGAGGCGCGGTGCCAGCTGGCACCGCGCCTCCCGTCCGTGCACGTGGTCGCGACTACTGCGCGTCGGCCTCGACCGCCTGCTTCGGCTCGCCCGTCGGGGTGAGCCCGCGCTCGGCACGCTTCTTCGAGACCACCAGGGACGCGACCGTCGCGACGGCGATGGTCAGCATGATGAAGCCCAGCGAGAACCAGATCGGGATCTCCGGCGCCCACTCGATGTGCTCGCCGCCGTTGATGAACGGCAGCTCGTTGACGTGCATGGCGTGGAAGACGAGCTTCACACCGATGAAGCCGAGGATGACCGCCAGGCCCTGCCCGAGGTAGATGAGCCGCTCGAGCAGCCCCGCGATGAGGAAGTACAGCTGCCGCAGGCCGAGGAGCGAGAACGCGTTCGCGGTGAACACGATGAAGGCGTCCTGCGTGAGACCGAAGATCGCCGGGATCGAGTCGAGCGCGAACAGCACGTCGGTGAGGCCGATCGCGACCATCACGAGCAGCATCGGGGTGAAGAGCCGCCTGCCGTCGACGCGGGCCGTCAGCTTGTCGCCGTGGTAGTCCTCGGTGGTCGGGATGACCTTGCGGAGGATCCGGATGAGGCGGGAGTCGCCCTCGTCGCCGCCGTGGTCGTTGCCGCTGCGGGCCTGGGACCAGGCGAGCCAGAACAGCAGGGCGCCGAACAGGTAGAACACCCACGAGAAGTTCTCGATGATCGTGACGCCGAGCGCGATGAACACGCCGCGGGCGACCAGGGCGATCGCGACGCCCACCAGCAGGACCTTCTGCTGGAACTCCTTCGGCACCGCGAAGCTCGACATGATGATGAGGAACACGAACAGGTTGTCGACCGACAGCGCCTTCTCGGTGAGCCACCCGGCGAAGTACTCGCCACCGGCCTGACCGCCGCCGAACACGAGGATGCCGACACCGAACAGGATCGCGAGGCCGACGTAGAACGCCGACCAGAACGCCGATTCCTTGATGTGCGGCACGTGCGGGGTCCGGACGTGCGAGAAGAAGTCGAACACCAACAGGCCGAGGATGCCGGCGATGGTGAGGAGCCAGACGAAGAGTGGGACGTCCACGGGTTTCCTTCAGGTGAGGGCGGACCGAGGGCACTCACGGGGAGTGCCAGCGGGTACGCCGAGGCCTGAAGGTCTCTTCCGCCGCCGACACCAGGACTGGTGCTGCACGACCGGCGCCCCGGGTCCGGATCGTTCCGGACCGTACTGACGGGGACACCGAGGAGGAATACTCCCCTTCGTGGACACGAGCCTACCGGGCACAGCGGACGTGCGCCGCGCTCTAAGCTGGGAACATGGCGAGTTCCTGGTCACTGTCCTCCCGGCTGCGCGGGCTGTTCCAGCGCAAGACGATCGACGAGACGACGTGGGACGACCTCGAGACGGCCCTGATCGGTGCGGACTTCGGTCCGGACATCTCCGAGCAGATCATCGAGGACCTGCACGCCCGCGTCGACCGGTACGGCACGACCGACCCCGCCGACCTGCAGCGCATGCTGCGCGAGGTGCTCGAGGAACGGCTCTCGAAGCTCGACACCACGCTGAAGCTCAGCGCCCGCCCCGCAGTGGTCCTGGTCGTCGGCGTGAACGGCGTCGGCAAGACCACCACGATCGGCAAGTTCGCGAAGTTCCTCAAGACGTACGACCGCACGGTGCTCGTCGGCGCGGCGGACACCTTCCGCGCTGCCGCGGTCGAGCAGGTCGCCACCTGGGCCGAACGCGCCGGGGTCGACGTCGTCCGCCCCGTACAGCCCGGGCAGGACCCGGCCTCCGTCGCGTACCAGACGGTCGAGAAGGCCATCCGCGAGGGCACCGAGATCGTCGTCATCGACACCGCCGGCCGGCTGCACACCAAGGCCGGGCTGATGGACGAGCTGTCGAAGATCAAGCGCGTGGTCGAGAAGCAGACCGAGATCGCGGAGGTCCTGCTCGTCCTCGACGCCACCACCGGGCAGAACGGGCTCGCGCAGGCGCAGGCGTTCATCGAGGGCGCCGGTGTCACCGGGCTCGTCATCACCAAGCTCGACGGGTCGGCCAAGGCCGGGTTCGTGCTGAGCGTGCAGGAGAAGACGGGCATCCCGATCAAGCTCATCGGGCAGGGCGAGGGCATCAACGACCTCACCGGCTTCACGCCGCACGTGTTCGTGCAGAACCTCGTCGGCTGAGCGCTCGCGCAGCAGCGAACGCGATCGTCGCGCGGCGAGTAGCGTCCCTGTCGGCCCGGGCATCCGCTCGGTCTCGTTCCAGGGATTGGAGACCCTCATGCCCGCACTCCTGATCATCGCGATCATCGTCGGCCTCGTCCTGCTCTTCAGCGGCATCTTCGTCGGTGCGCTGAAGTTCCTGCTGTGGGTGGGCATCGTGCTCATCCTGCTGGCGGTCATCGGCTGGCTCCTCCGGAGCATCCGCGGTCGCGCGTAGCGACCGGCCGTCGCGTCCCGACGCGACCACCTGACGGACGGGAGGCGCGGTGCCGGCTGGCACCGCGCCTCCCGTCCGTCGTCACACCGCCTGGCGACCGGGGGCCGCGTCGAGCAGGTGCGACAGGTGCTCCGGCACGGTGCCGCCCCGGGCGACCGTGGCGCGGGCCCAGAGTCGACCGGCGCGGTACGAGGAGCGGACGAGCGGCCCGGCGAGCACCCCGGCGAACCCCATCTGCTCCGCGACCTCGCGCAGCGCGACGAACTCCTCCGGCGCGACCCACCGCGCGACCGGGAGGTGCCGGGGCGACGGGCGGAGGTACTGCGTCAGCGTGATGATGTCGGTGCCCGCGTCGCGCAGGCGCTGCAGGGCGTCCTCGATCTCGACGCGTTCCTCGCCCATCCCGAGGATGAGGTTCGACTTCGTGACGAGTCCGGCGTCCCGACCCTGGGTGATGACGTCGAGCGACCGTTCGAACGTGAACGCCGGGCGGATGCGCTTGAAGATCCTGGGCACGGTCTCGACGTTGTGGGCGAAGACCTCGGGGCGGGCGTCGAACACCCGGCTGAGCTGGTCGGGGCGGCCGTTGAAGTCCGGCACGAGAATCTCCACGCCGGTGCCGGGGGAGTGCTCGTGGATGGCTCGGATGGTCTCGGCGTAGAGCCAGGAGCCACCGTCCTCCAGGTCGTCCCGGGCGACCCCGGTGACCGTCGCGTACTTCAGGCCCATCTCCGCGACCGAGTCGGCGACCCGACGGGGCTCGTCGCGGTCGAGCGGCTCGGGCTTGCCGGTGTCGATCTGGCAGAAGTCGCACCGGCGGGTGCACTGGGAGCCGCCGATGAGGAACGTGGCCTCGCGGTCCTCCCAGCACTCGAAGATGTTCGGGCAGCCGGCCTCCTGGCACACGGTGTGCAGCTGCTTGTCCCGGACGAGGCCGGACAGCTCGCGGAACTCCGGGCCCTGCGTCGCGCGGGTCTTGATCCACGCCGGCTTCGTCTCGATCGGTGTCGCCGCGTTGCGGGCCTCGACCCGGAGCATCCGGCGTCCTTCGGGGGCGAGGGTCATACGAGGGTCTCCTGTCGTGCGCTGCGGACGGTGCCGGTGCTCGTGGCGCCGGGGCTGCTGATGCGGTGGCCGGTGCGCATGCCGTGCTCGGCGGCGCGGACCCGGTCGGCGACGACGTCGGCGACGGCGTCGACCGGAACGGTGCGACCAGCGGCGGCACTGAGGGTCGTGACGCCGGCGTCGGCGATGCCGCACGGGACGATCGCGGCGTAGGCGTCGAGCGCGTTGGTGCAGTTGATCGCGATGCCGTGGCTCGTGACGCCCTCGGCAACGTGCAGACCGATGGCGCCGACCTTCGCGTGCGGGGTGCCGCCGGGTCCCGGCACCCAGGCGCCGCTCCGGCCGTCGACGCGTTCGGCGTGCACGCCCTCGGCGGCGGCGGCGTCGATGATCACCTGCTCGAGGTCACGCACCCACGCCACGACGTCGAGTGGTTCGGCGAGCCGGACGATCGGGTAGGCGACGAGCTGTCCCGGGCCGTGCCACGTGATCCGCCCGCCACGGTCGACCTCGACCACGGGGGAGCCGTCGGTCGGCAGGTCGGTCGGTTCGGTGCGACGTCCCGCGGTGTACACGGACGGGTGCTCGCAGAGGACGAGGGCTCCGGGGGAGCGACCCGCGACGACGTCGGCGCGGAGGCGCTGCTGCAGGGCGAGTCCGTCGGCGTGGTCGAGCAGCCCGGGCGGACGGATGATCTCCAGTTCCGGCATGCGCGTCAGGTTACGGCAGTTTCTGTACTCCGTCCAACAAGTAGGTCCGCCATCACGCTGGATGATGCCAGGCTGCGCTTGACCTGAACCGTGGTTGAGGAGATCGGATGGGGCCATGGAGATCCGACAGGTACGACTCGCCACCCGTTCGACCGACGAGACGGCCCGGTTCTGGGCCGGGCTCGGCTGCGCGGTCGACACCGACGCCGAGCCCGACAGCGTCCGGGTGACCGTGGGGACGACGCAGCTCGTGTTCCGCGCCCTCGACGGGATGACCGGCGCACACCACCTCGCGATCACGATCCCCACCGGGACGTTCGCCGCCGCCAAGGACTGGGTCGCATCCCGTACGACGGTGCTCGGCACGCCGGACGCCGACGAGTTCGAGGGACCGCCGGACTGGAACTCGCGGTCCGTGTACTTCGAGGGGCCGGACCAGCAGCTGCTCGAGCTCATCGAACGGCGGGACCTCGCGCCGGGCGGTGGGGGCCCGGCCGGCGCGGACACGTTCCTGCTGTCCGTGAGCGAGGTCGGACTCGCCGTCCCCGACGTCCTCGGCGCGGTCGAGGTGCTGCGGCGGCACGGACTCGACCCGTACGCGAACCCACCCGGCGCGGAGTTCGCGCCCGTCGGAGACGTCCACGGTCTGCTGATCCTGGTCTCGCCCCGGCGCCGGTGGTACCCGACCCTCGACCGGAGCCCGTCCGACGCGCCGGTCGTGGTCGACATCGGCCTCGGGTCCACCCTCGAACTCGCCGACGGCGTCCTCCTGCGGTGAACGGGCGTCGGTGTCCGGGGCGAGCCTTGTAGAATCGACGGATCATGGCGCAATTCGGTTCACTCTCCGATCGGCTGACCGAGACCTTCCGCAACCTGCGGAGCAAGGGTCGGCTGACTCCGTCCGACGTCGACGGCACCGTCCGCGAGATCCGACGGGCGCTCCTCGACGCCGACGTCGCGCTCGAGGTCGTCAAGGCGTTCACCGCAGCGGTGCGCGAGCGCGCCCTCTCCGACGAGGTCAACCGCGCGCTCAACCCGGCGCAGCAGGTCGTCCAGATCGTCAACGAGGAACTCGTCGGCATCCTCGGTGGCCAGCAGCGTCGCCTCGAGTTCGCGAAGCGACCGCCGACGGTCATCATGCTCGCGGGTCTGCAGGGTGCCGGCAAGACCACCCTCGCAGGCAAGCTCGGCAAGTGGCTCAAGAAGGACGGCCACACGCCGATGCTCGTCGCGGCGGACCTCCAGCGTCCGAACGCCGTGCAGCAGCTGCAGGTCGTCGGCGAGCAGGCCGGCGTGCACGTCTTCGCGCCCGAGCCCGGCAACGGCGTCGGCGACCCGGTCAAGGTCGCCAAGAACGCCATCAAGGCCGCGGTCGACCAGCAGTACGACACCGTCATCGTGGACACCGCCGGTCGACTCGGCGTCGACGCCGAGCTCATGAAGCAGGCAGCGAACATCCGCAAGGCGGTCGACCCGGACGAGGTCCTGTTCGTCATCGACGCGATGATCGGTCAGGACGCCGTCACCACGGCGCGGGCCTTCCAGGAGGGCGTCGACTTCACCGGTGTCGTCCTGTCGAAGCTCGACGGTGACGCCCGCGGTGGTGCCGCCCTGTCGGTGGCCAGCGTGACCGGCCGTCCGATCATGTTCGCCTCCACGGGTGAGGGCCTCGACGACTTCGAGCCGTTCCACCCGGACCGCATGGCGAGCCGCATCCTCGACCTCGGCGACATCCTCTCCCTCATCGAGCAGGCCCAGGGCGCCTTCGACGAGGAAGAGGCCCGCAAGGTCGCGGACAAGATCGCGACCGACAACTTCACGCTGAACGACTTCCTGCAGCAGATGCAGCAGCTCCGCAAGGCCGGCTCGATCAAGGGCATGCTCGGCATGCTCCCGGGCGCCAAGGGCATGCGCGAGGCACTCGACAACTTCGACGAGCGCGAGATCGTCCGCACCGAGGCGATCATCCAGTCGATGACGCCGCAGGAGCGCGAGCTCCCGAAGCTCCTGAACGGCTCCCGCCGGCTGCGCATCGCCAAGGGTGCCGGCTCCACCGTGACCGAGGTCAACGCCCTCGTGAACCGGTTCGAGCAGGCCGCGAAGATGATGAAGACCGTCGCCCGCGGCGGCGTCCCGCAGATGCCCGGCATGGGTCCGATCCCGGGCATGCACGGTGGCAAGAAGCAGCAGCAGGGCGGCGGCAAGAAGAAGTCGAAGGTGGGCAACCCCGCCAAGCGTGCGGCGCTCGCGGCCGGTGCCGCTGCTGCACCCCAGCAGGCACCGAAGGGCTCCGGGCTCGGGCTCGGCGCCGGCAAGAACGGCAAGGCGCCGACCGAGGAAGAGCTCGCGTCGCTGCAGAAGTTCCTGGGTCGCTGACGCGACCACCTGCACGACGGGAGGCCCGTGGCGGATCCGCCACGGGCCTCCCGTCCGTCTGTGCTTGCGTTCCTTCCCATCGTGCCCGCAGTGGGAAGCCGAAACGCGCGTAGGAGGCCGGAACGAACGGCCCCCTGTGCGCGAATCGGTCTCCTACGCGCGGAACGGCCAGGTGCGCTCGCAACGGGCGCCGACGTCAGAGGGAGTCGCGCAGCTCGGTCACCAGGTGGCGGACCACGGCCCGCAGGTCGCCGCCGTTCTCCTGCGCGACCTGCAGCTGCCGCTGGTACGACGCGCCGTTCGCGATCATCGTGTCCAGGTGGTGCAGCTCCTGCTGGCAGCCGAGGCGCTCCGCGACCGGGTCGAGCCGCTGCACGAGGTCGTGCACCTCGTCGGTCACGAGCCGTTCGTCGCCGGCGGCGTTCGTGATGACCTCCGCCTCCATGCCGTACCGGGCGGCCCGCCACTTGTTCTCGCGGACGAACCACGACTGCATGGTGGGCAGGGCCTCACCCGCGTCGAGCTGGTCGGACATCGCCGTGACGAGGCACTGGACGAGCGCCGTGACGGCCCCCACCTCCTGCAGCGTCGAGATGCCGTCGGAGACGCGGTTCTCCAGGGTGCCCCAACCGGGCGACGGGCGGATGTCCCAGCGGAGGTCCTTGAAGCCGTCGATGACGCCGGTGCGGGTGAGGTCGTCCACCACCTCCTCGAAGTCCGCCCATGCGCCGAGCTGCGGCGGGAGACCACCGGTGGGGAGCTGCTGGAACATCAGGGCACGGTTCGACGCGTACCCGGTGTCGGTGCCGGCCCAGAACGGGCTCGAGGCGGTGAAGGCCTGCAGGTGCGGGACGTAGGCGAGCATCGCGCCGAGGATCGGCAGGGCCTTGTCGCGGTCGTCGATGCCGACGTGGACATGTACGCCCCAGATGAGCATCTGCCGCCCCCACCAGCGGGTCCGGTCGATGAGGGTCGTGTAGTGCTCGCTGTCCGGGGTGATCTCCTGCTGGTCCCAGACGGCGAACGGGTGGGTGCCGGCGCACATCACCTGGGCGTCGAGGGGTTCGGCGGCGTCGATCACCTCGCCGATGATCCCGGACAGCTCGCTCGTGGCGTCCTGTACCCGCGAGTGCACGCCGGTGACGACCTCCACCGTGTTCGTCAGGAGCTCCTCGGTCACCCGGTCGCGGTCGCCGAGACGCTGCTGCACGGCGGAGATCACCGCGGGCGCGCGGGGGGTGAGGTCGCCGGTGTCCCGGTCGACCAGGGGGAGCTCCCACTCGACGCCGATGGTCGACGCGGGGGACTCGGTGAAGCGGATGTCCATGCTGTACATCCTGCCCGGCGGATTGTCGGACATGCACAAGGAACCACGCGCCGGGTCGTGCGGATCGAATTCACAGTAGTTCCACACCGGGCGTACTTTGGAAGCGATCTACAGGGAAGAGGTACGCATGCAGTTGGTCGTGCGCGGCACGTCCGCACCGCTCGTCGGAGAACTCGACATCCCGGTCTCGAAGTACCACGCGCACCGCGCGCTGGTGCTCGCGTCCCTGGCGAAGGGGACGAGCATCGTCTCCGGGATCAGTGCGACGCGGCAGGTCGAGTGGACCGTGGGCACGCTCCGTGCCCTCGGCGTCGACGTCAAGCGTCGTGGGAACGAGTACCACGTGACCGGTCTCGGCGGACGGTACGAAGCGACCGACGTCGTCGACCACGGATCGCGGGGTGCCGACGGGCTCCTCAACATGGGGTCCTCCGGCACGACGTTGTACTTCATGACGGGGCTCGCCTCGCTGGCGGACAAGCCGATGACCCTCTCGGGCATGAAGTACTTCCAGCGCCGACCGATCAAGGCGCTGCTCACCTCGCTGGAGCAGATGGGCGTCGAGCTCGAGGCCACGAACGACTGCCCGCCGGTGACCGTCCAGCCGAAGCGTCCGCGCGGCGGCGACGTCACCATCGCCGGCACCCTGTCGCAGTGGGTCTCCGGCCTGCTCCTGGTGGCGCCGTTCGCCGAGCAGGAGACCCGCGTCCACATCACCGGCGGCCGCCTCAACGAGCAGCCGTACGTCGAGCTCACCGTGCGCATGATGCGGCAGTTCGGCCTGACGGTCGAGGTCTCCGACGACTGGCTCGAGTACCGGATCCCGGCGAACCAGCAGGCCACCCCGCACGACTACGTCATCCCGCCGGACATCGGCTCGGCCGCGTTCGGCATCGCCGCCGCCGGCATCCGTGAGTCGAACGTGCTGCTGCGCGGCATGACCTCGTTCACCACGGCGGACACGGACCACCCGGAGAGCGAGTTCCTCGACCTCGCCACGGCGATGGGCGTGCCGATGCGCATCGACGAGGAGACCGGCTTCGTGCGGATCGAGCACGACGGCTCGCCCCTGCGGCCGCTCGACATCGACTGCCAGCCGATCCCGGACCTGCTGCCGGTCCTCTCCACCATGGCGACCTTCGCCGAGGGCACGACCCGGCTCTGGAACGTGGCGCACATCCGGCTGAAGGAGTCCGACCGCGTCGCGGCGATGCTGCAGCTGAACCGGATGGGCGGCCGCGCCGAACAGGGTGCCGACGAACTCCGGGTGACCGGGGTCGGCCCGGGCGCGCTGCACGGCTCCCCGATGTCGTCGTTCAACGACCACCGCGTGCTCATGTCGCTCGCCGTCGCCGCGTCGAAGGCCGAGGGCACCTCGTCGCTGACGTACCCGCGCGCCTACCGGATCTCGTACCCGACCTTCCTCGAGGCGATGAACGACGTCGGTCTCGACATGGCGGTCGGTGACGCCCTCGCGGCGCAGATCGCCCGCGACGACCGCGCCGACGCGGCCGCGGCCGCCGCCGACCGCCCGGAGCTGACCGCGCAGCGCACCGACCTCGGCGAAGCGCACGAGCACCAGCACGCGCACGAGCAGGAACGCGAGCACGCAGCAGCCACCCCGGACACGCTGCCCGAACTGACCGGCGTCGACGCGGACCCGCTCGTCCTCAGCGAGAAGGTGCGTGCGCTGTCCGAGCAGGACCCGGACGGCCTCGCCGTGATCGAGGTCGGCGGCCCCGAACCCGTGCACACCACGTGGAGGGAACTGCAGGACGAGGCCGACAAGGTCTCCGCGATCCTGCTCGAGCTCGGCGTCCGGACCGGCGAGTCCGTCGCGATGCAGCTGCCGAACTGGCGCGAGTTCGTGTCGATCACGCTCGGTGCGATCCAGATCGGTGCCGTCGCGACGCCGATCATGCCGGTGTTCGGTCCGCGCGAGACCACGATGACGCTCGCCCGGTCCCGCGCCCGGGTCGTGTTTCTGCCGAACGTGTTCCGGAAGCGTCGTCCGGCGCTCGAGCTCCTCGACGTCATCGACGAGGCCAAGGCCCAGAAGCGCCGGCTGTCGGTCGAGCACGTCATCGTGCTCCGGTCCGAGGCCCGCGGCGTGGCGGACAGCCCGACGAACCAGCCGCCGCTGCCGGCCGACGCGATGGACCGCGTCGCCGCGAGCGACTGGAACTGGCGCTACTTCGACACCGCGCTCGACTCCGCCCAGGTGGACGTCGACCAGATCAAGTCGCACGCACCCGGACCGGACGACGTCTGCCAGCTGCTGTTCACGTCCGGGACGACCGGCGAGCCGAAGGGCGTGCAGCACCCGCACCGCACGCTCGGCCTGGCGACCGCGATGCACGTCGCGCAGTCCGGCCTGACGAGCGAGGACCGGATCTACATCCCCTCGCCGCTCGCGCACCAGACCGGCTTCCTGTACGGGATGCTGCTGGCCTTCCGCCTCGGCGCCCCGCAGGTCATCCAGCCCGTGTGGGACGGCACCGTGGCGCTCGAGCAGGCGTTCGGCGCGGCGGGTGCGACGTTCGTGCAGTGCGCGACGCCCTTCCTGACCGACCTGGTCGACCTGGTCGAGGACGGCGCCCCGGCCCCGCAGAGCCTGCGGATCTTCGTGCCGACGGGTGCCGCCGTGCCCCGTGCCCTGGCGCAGCGGGCGGCCACCGTCCTCGGCAGCGCGATCCTCGGGGCGTTCGGCACGAGCGAGACCTGCCTCGGCGCGCTGTCCAGCCCGGGCGACGACCCGGCCGACGCGTACGGCCACGACGGTCGTCCGCTGCCGGGCATCTCGATCCGGATCGTCGACGACGAGGGCCACGAGCTCCCGGCCGACACCGAGGGCAACTTCGAACTGTCCTCGCCGACGATGTTCGACGGGTACCTGGACCGGCCCGACCTCACCGACGACGTCTTCACCGAGGACGGCTGGTACCGCACCGGTGACCTGGCCAAGGTCTCCGAGCAGGGGTTCCTGTCGATCACCGGCCGCATCAAGGACGTCATCAACCGCGGTGGTGAGAAGATCCCGGTCGTGGAGATCGAGAACCTGCTCTACCAGCACCCGTTGGTGACGGACGTGGCGATCGTCGCGATGCCCGACGCCCGCCTGGGCGAGCGTGCCTGCGCGTTCGTCGTGCCGGCCGCCGGTGCCGAACGGCTCGACTTCGCGTCGATGCAGCGCACCCTCGACACGGCCGGCGTGAGCAAGTACTACTGGCCGGAGCGTCTCGAGTACATCGCCGAGCTGCCGCGCAACGCGGTGGGCAAGGTCCAGAAGAACGTCCTGCGCGAGCAGGCTGCCGCGCTCGTCGCGACGAAGGAGAACTGAACGATGACGATGGTCATGGAGCCCCAGACCGAAGCCGCCTTCCAGCAGCTCAAGGCCGACGTGACCGAGTGGGTCCGCGGCCGTGGCGAGGAGTGGGCGGAGGAGATCGAGCGCACCGGTCAGGTGTCGCCCGCGCTCTTCCAGGAGCTCAAGGACAAGGGGTGGCTCAGCCTCGCCGCACCGGCGGAGCTCGGCGGCCGTGGCATCCCGTTCTCGCGGTACCTCGAGATCATGGAGATCGTCTCCCGGTCGCACGCCTCGATCCGCATGCTGGTGCACGTCATCAACGGCACCTGGCGCGCCATGGAGCCGTACGCGACGCCGGAGCAGATCGAGCAGGTCGTCAAGCCGAGCGTCGCGGGTGACACGCTCGTCGCGTTCACGCTGACCGAGGCGACGGCCGGCACCGGGGCGGACATCCGCACGACCGTCCGCCGCGAGGGCGACACCTACGTGATGAACGGCGAGAAGCACCTCATCACGTTCGGCGTGCAGGCCGACTACTGGCTCATCGCCGCACGCCTCGAGGGCACCACCGGCCAGGACGGGACCGTCGCGTTCCTCATGCCGAACACCGGTCTGCCGGGCGCCGAGGTGATCGACGACTCCGACACCATGGGCATCCGCGGCACCGACCACGCGATCCTCCGCTTCACCGACGTGCCGGTGCCGGCCAGCGCCCTGCTCGGTGCCGAGGGCCAGGGGCTCGAGGTCGCGCTCGGCGGGTTCCTGCTGCCGAGCCGCGTCTCGGTCGCGATGAGTGCCGTCGGCCTCGCCGAGCGGGCCAACGAGCTCGCCGTCGAGTACGCGAACAAGCGCGAGACCTTCGGCAAGAAGCTCGCCACGCGACAGGCGATCCAGTTCTACCTGGCCGAGAACTACGCCGACATCGCCGCGGCCCGTGCGCTCGTCCTCGAGGCCGCGCGCGCCTACGAGGAGGACCGCCCGGACGCCGGCACGCTGTCCAGCGCCTCGAAGATGGTCGCCGTCGACATGCTCGCCCGGGTCACCGACAAGGCGCTGCAGGTGCACGGCGGCCAGGGCTACTGGAAGCGCAACGCGATCGAGCGCGTCTACCGCGACGCGCGCGCACAGCGCTTCGAGGAGGGCACCAACGAGATCCAGAAGCTGGTCGTCGGCCGTGCCGTCGTCACCGGCCAGGCCGGGTTCTGACCCAGCCACCTGACGGACTGGAGGCCCGTGGCGGGCCCGCCACGGGCCTCCAGTCCGTCACCGACGCGCGTCCGCGACCCGGCGCGCACGCAACCGACACGAAGGACTGACGTGACCGACTCCACCACCGCGCCCATCGCCCTCATCACCGGAGCCTCACGCGGCATCGGCCGCCTGCTCGCCCGCAAGCTCGGCGAACGCGGCATGACCGTCGTCGTGACGTACAAGGGCAACGCCGACCTGGCCGAGGAGTCGCTGGCGGACGTCAAGGCCGCCGGCGGCGACGGCATCACGGCGCAGGTCGACATCGAGCAGCCCGAGTCGATCGACGCGCTCTTCGACCTGGTGCGCGACACCTACGGTCGGCTCGACCACTTCGTCGCGAACGCCGCAGCCAGCGCGTTCAAGCCGGTCAAGGAGCTCAAGCTGCACCACCTCGACCGCAGCTACGCGACGAACGCCCGCTCGTTCGTCCTCGGCGCGCAGCGTGCGGCCGAGCTGATGGACGACGGCGGCCGGATCGTCGTCGTGACGTCGTACGGGTCGCTCCGCGCGTTCCCGACGTACGCCGCGCTCGGTGCGGCGAAGGCCATGAGCGAGGCCTACGTGAAGTACATGGCGGTCGAGTTCGGCCCGCGCCAGATCACCGTCAACGCGGTCAACGGCGGGCTCATCGACACCGACTCGCTGGAGTACTTCTACACGAAGGTCCCCGGTCAGGCACCGGTCGAGACCGTGTACGAGAAGCTGCCGCTGCAGCGCCCCGGGACGGCCGACGACATGGCCGACGCGGTGGACTTCCTGCTCTCCGACAAGGCGTCGTACATCACGGGGCAGACCCTGTCGGTGGACGGCGGCCTGACCGTCATCGCGCCGCCGTACTGGGCCGACACGACCTCGCCGCTGCGCGACGCGGTCCTGCCGCCGGTCGACGCCGGTGTCGACTCGGCCGCCGACACGGCAGAGTAGGGGCATGAGCACCGTCGCCATGCCCGACCTCGCCGTCGTCTCCTCACCGTGGACGCTCGGCCCCCTGCACCTGTCGAACCGGGTCGTCATGGGATCGATGCACACCGGGCTCGAGGTGCACGACGACGGCGGGGCCGGCATGGCGGCGTTCTACCGCGAGCGTGCCGAAGGCGGAGCCGCGTGCATCATCACGGGCGGCATCGCGGTCAACGACGAGGCGCGGGGCGGCCCGGACTTCGCGGTGTTCGGGGTCGGGGGAGCGGACGAGCGCTTCCGTGCCGCGGTCGAGGCCGTGCACGAGTCGGGTTCGATCATCCTCGCGCAGCTGTTCCACGCCGGTCGGTACGCGCTCGCCTCGGGCATGGTCGACCGACACGGGCACCCGCAGCGGGTCGTCGCCCCGTCGGCCCTGCCGTGGGCCGCTGCCCGCGGCGTCGTGCCGTCGGAGATGACGGCCGCCGACGTCGAGCGCACCGTGGAGGACTTCGCCGCCGCTGCCCGGAGTGCCCGCGACATCGGGTTCGACGGCGTCGAGATCATGGCGTCCGAGGGCTACCTCATCAACCAGTTCCAGTCGCCGCTGACGAACCTGCGCGACGACGAGTGGGGCGGTGACGCCGTCCGTCGTCGGCGCTTCACGCTCGAGGTCGTGCGGGCCGTCCGTGCCGCGGTGCCCGAGCTCGCCGTGACGATCCGGCTGTCCGGCGCCGACCTGATGCCCGGCTCCTCCACCGACGAGGACGTCGACGCCCTCGTGCACGACCTGCTGCCGCTCGGCCTCGACGGGATCTCCGTCGGCATCGGCTGGCACGAGTCCCGGACGCCGACCGTGCAGGCCGCCGTGCCGCACGGCGCGTGGTTGTCGTACGCCGCGCGGATCGCCGGTGTCGTGCGTGCCTCGGCACACCCGGACGTGAAGGTCATCGCCTCGAACCGCATGACGGACCTGCGGGACGGCGAGACGGTGCTGCAGGACGGGCTCATCGACGCCGTGGCCCTCGCCCGGCCGTTCCTGGCCGACCCGGCGATCGTGGACCGGTCGCTCGCCGGTGCGTTCGACCTCGTCAACACCTGCATCGGCTGCAACCAGGCCTGCCTCGACCGGTCCATCGTCGGCCAGCCGGTGTCGTGCCTGGTGAACCCCCGGGCCGCACGCGAGGTCGCGTTCCCGGCACGCCCGACGACCGACCCCAAGCGGGTGGACGTCGTCGGCGGCGGCCCGGCCGGACTCGCGGCCGCCGTCGACGCCGCGCGCCGCGGACACACCGTCACGCTGTGGGAGGCCTCCGACGAGCTCGGCGGTCAGTTCGGTCTCGCCGCGCTCGTGCCGGGCAAGGAGGACTACGCGGCGACGGTACGCGCTGCCCGCGCCGAGCTCGACGCACGCGGCGCGACGATCCACCTCGGCCGCCCGGCGACGCCCGCCGACCTGACGAGCAGCGACGCCGTCGTGCTCGCGCCCGGCGTCGTCCCGCGCGCGGTGGACGTCCCCGGCGCCGACCTGCCGCACGTCCGGTCCTACGAGCAGGCCCTCCGAGCGGGCGTCCCGGCCGGCACCGTCGCGATCATCGGCGGCGGCGGGATCGGCGTCGACACCGCGGCGTTCCTGGTCGAGTCGCCGGACGAGGCGCACCGCGCGACGGAGTTCGCGGCGCGCTGGGACCTCGACGTGTCCGAGGCGGTCGTCGGCGACGTGCCGCAGCGGCTCCCCGCTGCCACCCGCACGCTCCGGCCCGGCTCCGACGTCACCGTCCTCCGGCGTTCGGGCAAGTTCGGCCAGGGCGTCGGCATCACCTCGCGCTGGGTCGCGATCGGTCGGCTGCGGGACGCCGGCGTGCAGATGGTCGGCGGGGTGCAGGAGTACCTGCGCATCGAACCCGGGGTGCTCTGGATCCGCGACGAGCACGGCGAGGAGCGCGCGGTCCCGGCGGATGCCGTCGTCATCTGCGCCGGGCAGGAGCGGGCACTCGCGACCGGCGACGAGGCGGACGGACGGCCGGTCGACGGACTCGTGACGGGCCTCCAGGCAGCGGGTGTGCCCTTCGCCGTCGTGGGCGGCGCACGCGACGCGCGGAGCGTGGACGCGGTCCGCGCGACGTCCGAGGCGCTCGAAGCGGTCCGGCGACTCGCCCCCTAGCGCGTCGACTCGCATCCCGGCCGGGAATCTGTAAGAATGAACGGTCGAATCGCGCCTGCTCGACCCTCTATCCAGCTGTGCGCGACTCATTCCGAGCTTCCACCGTGTGTGCCCCCACGCCCGCGGTTCCGGTTCAACCACAACAACACGCAACAGGAGTAATTGTGGCTGTCAAGATCCGTCTCAAGCGCCTCGGCAAGATCCGTGCGCCGTACTACCGCATCGTCGTCGCCGACTCGCGCACCAAGCGCGACGGTCGTGTGATCGAGGAGATCGGTCAGTACCACCCGACCGAGGAGCCCTCGGTCATCAAGATCGAGTCCGAGCGTGCGCTCTACTGGCTCGGCGTCGGCGCACAGCCGACCGAGCAGGTCGCCGCGCTGCTGAAGCTCACCGGTGACTGGGCCAAGTTCAAGGGCGAGAAGGACACCGAGTCCAAGGTCAAGGTCGCCGAGCCGAAGCAGCCGTTCACGGTCGACGCTTCCAAGAAGGCCGTCCTCAAGCCGAAGTCGGAGAAGAAGGCCCCGGCCGCTGCTCCGGAGTCGGCTGACGAGACCGCAGAGACGACCGAGGCGTAATTCCTTGCTCGAATCCGCGCTGACGCACCTCGTCAAGGGGATCGTCGATCACCCTGACGACGTGCGCGTCGCCAGTTCCACCTCCGCGCGGGGCGAGGTCCTCGAGGTGCGTGTGCACCCCGAGGACCTCGGCCGCGTGATCGGTCGCGCCGGACGGACCGCAAAGGCGCTGCGCACCCTCGTCACGGCCCTGGCCGACGGCAAGCGGGTGCGTGTCGACGTGGTCGACACCGATTCCTAGGGAGACGACCCAGCTCCGGGTGGGTCGAATCACGAAGGCGCACGGGCTCAAGGGCGGCATCAAGCTCGAGCTCTACACCGACGACCCGGACCGTCGGTTCACGCGCGGAGCGGTCTTCACGCTCCAGGTCCCCGAGGACTCGCCGTGGGCCGGCAAGACCATCGCGCTCGACGAGCTGCGCTGGTACAACGGCCACCCGGTCGCCTTCTTCGAGGGCATCGGGGACCGCACGGCCGCCGAGACCCTCGCCCGTGCGATCCTCTGGGTCGAGCAGGACGCCGACGCCGAAACCGGTGAGGACGACGCCTGGTACGACCACCAGCTGGTCGGCCTCGACGTGCTCCGCGACGGTGTGTCCGTCGGCACGGTCGCCCGCGTCGACCACCTGCCCGCGCAGGACCTGCTCGCCGTCGCCACAGCCGACCGCGGCGAGGTCCTCGTGCCGTTCGTCTCGGCGATCGTGCCCGCCGTCGACATCGCGGCCGGCACCGTCACGGTGACCCCGCCGACGGGTCTGTTCGAGGACCCGGAGGACACGTCCCGTCCCGAGACCGTGACGGACTAGCGCGCGTGCGCATCGACATCGTCACGATCTTCCCGGAGTTCTTCTCCGTCCTCGACGTGTCCCTGCTCGGCAAGGCCCGCTCCGGCGGGTTGCTCGACCTGCACGTGCACGACCTCCGCTCGTGGACGACCGACCGGCACCGCACCGTCGACGACACCCCGTACGGCGGGGGAGCGGGCATGGTCATGAAGCCCGAGCCGTGGGCACTGGCGCTCTCCTCGCTCTTCCGCGAGGACGGGTCGTCCACGCTGGTCGTGCCGACCCCCGCCGGCACGCCGTTCCGGCAGTCGATCGCGCGGTCGCTCGCGTCGACGACCGAGCACCTGGTGTTCGCCTGCGGGCGGTACGAGGGGATCGACGCCCGCGTCTTCGAGTGGGCGTCGTCCCGCGCGACCGTCGTCGAGCTGTCGCTGGGCGACTACGTCCTGAACGGTGGCGAGGTCGCGGCGATGGCGATGATCGAGGCGATCGGACGGCTCGTGCCCGGCGTCGTCGGCAACCCCGAGTCGCTCGTCGAGGAGTCCCACGAGGACGGCCTGCTCGAGTACCCGTCCTACACGAAGCCCGCGTCCTGGCGGGACCTCGACGTGCCGGAGGTCCTGCTCAGCGGGCACCACGGCCGCGTGGCCGCGTGGCGGCACGAGCAGCAGCTGGAGCGGACCCGTCGCGTCCGCCCGGACCTCCTGCCGGACTGACCGCGGCTCGCGGACCCGTGTCCGTGCGGGACGGGAGGCGCGGGGCGGGTCCGCACCGCGCCTCCCGTCCGTCAGCCGGTCGCGTCGGTACGCCGGTTGCGCGTTGCGCGTTGCGCGTTGCGCCTGCGTTGTGCGTTGTGCCCTTGTTGCGCGTTGGTCGCGGAACGTGTCGCTCGCGACCCCGCGGAGCGGCAAGTCGTGCGACCGCGGTGGCACGCACACGGCACGTCGTGCGACCGAACGCACTCGGCGCGTCGTGCGACCGCACGCCGCGGGTGGCGCAGGCCTGCGCCGTCAGGCGCGCTGGGCGCGACGCAGGGTGAGGACCTCGGGACCGGTCTCGGTCACCGCGACCGTGTGCTCGACGTGCGCGGCACGCGAGCCGTCGACGCTCTTGAGCGTCCAGCCGTCGTCGTCCTGGTAGAGCTCGTCGGTGCCCTGCATGAGCCAGGGCTCGATCGCGACCACGAGGCCCGGTCGGAGCTTCAGCCCGCGCCCGGGGCGCCCGTCGTTCGGCACGTGCGGGTCGCCGTGCATGGTCCGCCCGACACCGTGGCCGCCGAACTGCAGGTTCACGTCGAACCCGGCGTCCTTCGCGACGCGGCCGATGGCGTACGAGACGTCACCGAGCTTGTTCCCCGGACGGAACTGGGCGATGCCGGCGGCCAGCCCGCGTTCCACCGTGTCGATGAGGCGCTGGTCGTCCTCCCGTGGTGTGCCGACCTGGACCGTCACCGCGGAGTCCGCGACCCAGCCGTCGACGCTCGCGGCGAAGTCGAGGCTCACCACGTCGCCGTCGACCAGGACGCGGTCGTGGGGCAGGCCGTGCAGCGCGGCGTCGTTGACCGACGTGCACAGGTTCTTGCCGAACGGGGACTTGCCGAACGACGGGTGGTAGTCGACGTAGCAGCTCTCCGCACCGCGCTCCGCGATCATCCGTGCGGCGACCCGGTCCAGGTCGAGCAGGTTGACGCCGACGTCGACCGTCTCGAGCAGCTCGTCGAGGACGTCGGCCACGAACCGGCCGGCGACGCGCAGGCCGTCCAGCTCGGTGGGGGTGCGGAGTTCGATCATGGGTCCATCCTCGCGTGTTCGGCGGCGAGCGGTCTCCGCTCGACGCTCGTTTTGCGACGGCCGTCGGTTGTGGCAAGATGGGTAGCCGTGCCCTGGCTGGACTCTGCCACGGGGGAGTCGCCGACACCGGGCACACACCAATCTCTTACCGAAATCGATCCGCGGCGACCCGTGCGCGTCCGCAGAGAGTGACCTGAACATGAGCCAGCTCCTCGACCACGTCGACGCAGCATCGCTGCGGACCGACGTCCCGGACTTCCGCCCCGGCGACACCATCAAGGTGCACGTCAACATCATCGAAGGCACGCGCTCGCGTGTCCAGGTGTTCCAGGGCGTCGTCATCGGCCGCCAGGGTCACGGCCTCGGCGAGACCTTCAAGGTCCGCAAGGTGAGCTTCCAGGTCGGCGTCGAGCGCTGGTTCCCGGTGCACTCGCCGATCATCGACCACATCGAGATCGTCACCAAGGGTGACGTCCGTCGCGCGAAGCTGTACTACCTCCGCGAGCTCCGCGGCAAGGCGGCCCGCCGCAAGATCAAGGAGAAGCGCGACAACTGATCGCCTTCACAGTGAGCGTCCGCGAGCCGGACGACGCTGCTGGCCCCTCGCCCATGTACGGTTGTGCATCGGCGGGGGGCTTTCCCGTTGGCCCGCTCCGGCCGGAGCGGGCCGTGTGTGATCGAGAGCGGAAATGACGGACACGACTGACGAAACCGGGCGCCGGCCCCGTGTCGAGAAGAAGCGGAACGGCGTCCTCACGTTCCTCCGCGACCTCGTCATCATCTTCATCGCGGCGCTCCTCGTCTCGTTCCTCGTCAAGACGTTCCTGATCCGGTCGTTCTACATCCCCTCG